>JAZKXL010000001.1:0-10841 GCA_045611635.1 Candidatus Fimenecus sp.
GAGATTTAAGGATGACGTTAAAGAAGTGGCTTCAGGCTATGAGAGTGGTATTGGTCTTAACAAGTTTAACGACGTTAAGGAAGGCGACATTTTTGAAGCTTTCATTATGGAGGAATATAGAGACTAATGGCAGGATATAGAACAGGTAGAGTTTCAGAAGATATTAAGCGTGAAATTGTTGCTATTATCCGTGAATTAAAGGACCCACGAGTTAAAGATAAGTTTTTAACTGTTGTTCGTGTTGATGTAAGTACTGATTTGTCTTATGCTAAGGTTTATGTAAGCTCAATGAGTGGCATAGAAGATGCAAAAGAGGCAGTTAAAGGTCTTACATCAGCAACAGGACTTATTCGTCGTGAGGTTGGTGGCAAATTGCACCTTAGAAAAACTCCTGAACTTAAATTTATTGCCGATGATTCAGTTGAACACGGTATGGAAATATTCAAGAAAATCGAAAGTACAACTATTACTTCCGATGAGGAATAATTTATGAATAAAATTTGTGTTAAAGAGTGTGCATCACTCTTAAAGGAATATGATAATTATCTTATTCTCTCACATCGTAACCCTGATGGTGATACTCTTGGTAGTGCATTTGCATTAAAGCGTACACTTGACTTAATGGGTAAAAAATCGTATGTTCGTTGTGTTGACCCTATGCACCAAAAGTATTCTTATCTTTGGGAAGGCGTTGACAATCGCGAAATCTCTTACGATAAAATAATTGCAGTTGATGTTGCCGACGCAAAGCTTTTAGGTGAAAACTTTGAAGAATTATATGGCGATAAAATATGGTTGTGCATTGACCACCATATGACCAACAAGGAATACAGTGAAAATCTTCTTTTAGAAGACCGAGCTGCAGCAGCCGTGGTTGTTTATGAGGTTATTTGTGAGTTAGGCGTGGAATTTACACCTGAAATTGCAAGCTGTATTTATACAGGTCTTGCAACTGATACTGGTTGTTTTATGTTTTCAAACACAACACCTACTGTGCATAGAATTGCGGCAGATGTTATGGAAAAAGGCGCTGATTATGTAAATATTAATCGCCTTATGTTCGAGACAAAATCCTTGTCATATTTACGCCTTGAACAAATGGCAGTTTCATCTATTGAAAGTTATTTTAACGGCAAATGCGCAATTATGACAATCACTCGTAAAATGTTCCAAGAAAGTGGCTCAAGCTCAACTGAGTGTGATGGTATTGCAGCGCTTCCTCGTAAAATTGAGGGTGTTAAAATCGGTATTACAATTCGTGAGCGTCACAATGGTAGCTATAAGGTTTCAATGCGCACTGTTGAGCCATACGACGCAGCAAAAATTTGTGGCAAACTTGGTGGTGGCGGTCATAGTGCTGCTGCCGGTTGCGAATTTGAATGTCCACTAGACGAAGTTAAAGCAACATTACTCGATATTATAAAGGCGGAATTTTAATGACAGGCATAATTTGTCTTGACAAACCCTGTGATATGACATCTTTTATGGCGGTGAAGCGTGCTTCTCGCATTCTTGGTGTTAAAAAAGCGGGACATACTGGCACACTGGACCCTATGGCTACCGGTGTACTTGTTATTATGCTTGGTCACGCTACACGCTTTATTGAGTTGTTGCCAGAACACAAAAAAAGTTATACTGCAAGGGTAAAACTTGGCATTACAACTGACACTCTTGACATTACGGGCACAGTTTTAAGTGAAAATCCCGTTAATGTTACAAATGAGCAATTATTAGGTGTTGCACAAAATTTCATGGGTGAGATTTTACAAACTCCGCCTATGTATTCGGCACTAAAAAAAGATGGTGAGCGCCTTTATGATTTGGCAAGAAAAGGCATTGAAATAGAGCGTGAACAAAGAAAAATCACAATAGAAAAGTTAGAAATCTATGACTTTGACGGAATAGAGTTTTCAATGAATGTTACTTGCTCGGCAGGCACATATATTCGCTCACTTTGTGATGATATTGGTAGCACACTTGGTTGTGGTGCAGTTATGACTGAGCTTCGCCGCACTAGTGCAAACGGATTTTCAATAGACAATGCCGTTACCTTAGAAGAATTAGAAGCGCTTGTAAGTGAAAATAAAACTGAAAGTGTAATCACATCAGTTGAAACTCCACTTATGAGTTACCCTGAAATTGTAGTTACCACTCCACAAGCAAATCGTTTTCACAATGGTGGCGCATTGGAATATGCACGACTTCATGGTAACTACCCTGTAGGGATTTATCGTGTTTACTCCCCTGAGAGAAAACTTTTAGGACTTGGGGAAATCAAAGAAGAAAAAAGCGACCTAACGGTAAGGAGGGTGCTAATAAACGAATGAAAAAAAAGGCATTGGCGCTTGGCACCTTTGACGGATTGCATAGAGGTCACTTAAATGTATTAGGTGAAGCAAAAGCATTTACAAAAATCGGCTTTACCCCTGCAATGCTTATGTTTGATACACATCCACAAGCGGTGCTTAAAGGAATTGCTCCTCCCCTACTTATTACGCGTGAGGACAAAGAGGAGAAAGCCAAAGAGCTTGGTGTATTACCTGTACATATAAGCTTTGAGGAAATCCGCAATCTTTCACCTGAAGAATTTTTGCGTGATATACTTATAAATAAACATAATGTTGGCGCAGTTATTTGCGGTGAGAATTTTCTTTTCGGCAAAGACGGTGGCGGCAACAGTAAAATACTTTGTGAATTATGCGAAAAGTATGGTATAATTTACAAGATGGCTCAAAGCATTGACTACAATGGCGAAATGATTAGTGCTACAAGAATTCGCGAAGCTTTAGCAAATGGTGATATTAAAACCGCTAACGAAATGCTAGGGCGAAACTTTTCTTACGATTTTCTTGTAGTTGAGGGGAACAAAATCGGTAAAAAGGTTTTTGGTTTTCCTACAATCAACCAGCATTTTCCTACGGGCTTTATAAACCTAAAGCACGGTGTTTATGCTTCACAGTCAACAGTTGACGGTGTAATTTATCCGTCAGTTACAAATTTTGGTTGTCACCCAACTGTTGGTGGTGACCAAGTGCTTTCAGAAACTTGTATTTTGGGTTTTGATGGTGATTTGTATTATCAAAAAATAAAAGTTGAACTTCTTGATTTTTTAAGAGCAGAAAAGAAATTCAATTCTAAAGATGAGTTAAAAGCACAAATCGATTATGACAGTAAATTAGCTGTTGAAATTTTCAACAGTAAAAATAAAAATTGAAAGGGATTTTATTATGAATCAATTTTACAAAGCATTTTGCAGAGTTTTCCAAAAGGTTATGTTTGTAGCTGAATGTTTTATGCCATGGGGCGAGCCATTTATGCTTACAGGTCCAGGCAGCATCCGCAAGCTTCCAAACCTTATTAAAGAAAAAGGACTTTCTAAAGTACTTATCGTAACTGATAAAGGTCTTACTTCACTTGGTCTTCTTAATTCTCTTTATGAAGAAATGGACAATGCGGGCGTAAGTTACGTAGTTTATGATGGTACTCAGCCAAACCCAACTATTGAAAACATTGAAGAAGCAAAAGATATGTATAACGCTAACGGTTGTCAAGGTATTATCGCATTTGGCGGTGGCTCACCAATGGACTGTGCAAAGATTGCAGCAGCTAGAGTTGTTAAACCAAATCAACCAGTTGAAAAAATGCGTGGTCTTATGAAGATTCTTCGCCCACTTCCACCATTCTTTGCAGTACCTACAACAGCAGGTACAGGTTCAGAATGTACACTTGCAGCAGTTGTTTCTAATTCTAAGACACACGAAAAGAATGCTTGTAACGACCCATTCCTTCGCCCAAGATTTGCAGTGTTTGACCCTGAACTTACAGTTGGTCTTCCACCACATATCACATCAACAACAGGTATGGATGCTCTTACACACGCTGTTGAAGCATACATTGGTAAATCAAATGTTAAATCAACAACTAACTATGCTGAAAAGGCAACAAAAATGATTTTTGAAAACCTTGAAACAGCATATACTGATGGTAAGAACATTGAAGCAAGAAACAATATGCTTTTAGCATCTTACTATGCAGGTATGGCGTTTACTCGTGCTTATGTTGGTTATGTTCACGCTGTTGCACACAACCTTGGTGGTCAATATGGTATTCCTCATGGTCTTGCAAACGCAGTTATTCTTCCTGTAATGCTTGAATCTTATGGCAGTGCAGTTTACAAACCACTTGCAAAACTTGCTGATATTGTTGGTATTGCCGGTGACAATGAAGAAGCAAAGGCAAAGGCATTTATTGCTGAAATCTATGCTATGAATGAAAGAATGAATATCCCAAAGGGCTTTGCTCAAATTAAGGAAGAAGATATTCCAATTATCGTTGAACGTGCACTTAAAGAAGGTAACCCACTTTACCCAGTACCAGTAATCTATGGTACAGAAGAAATGACTGCTATTGTTAAGTCACTTATGATTGCGGAATAATTAAAAATACATAAGAAAAGACCTCTCAAAACGAGAGGTCTTATTTTTTATTCTTTTTACGGATAATCTTCGCCACCATTAGGGCTGTGACATCTTAAAAGTCTTTTTACACCTTTTATTACACCTAAAACTACGCCGTATTTGTTAATTGCAAGAATCATATATTCAGAGCAACTTGGTTCAAACACGCATTTTAGCCGCACTTCATCAGGCGCTTTATTTTGATATAGATGAATAAGCCAAATCAACGCTTTCTTTGCAATGCATGCAAAATACAACAACGACCAAGCAACACAAATAAGCACTGCCCATTCAGGAATAAACAACGCTGTAGCAATCGCAAGTGCTACTAAAGTAACTATATATATAACAATAGCAATAATCGGCTTGCGATAATTTATATTGGGTCTATTTAAAGGGTTGTTGGGGGGCTCGTGCTCAGGATAATTACCTGAAGAATAAACCACTGGTGCCCCTTGCACATGAATTTCATATTTTTCCATTGAGCGTTTACCTTAATAAAATAACCGGCAAAGCGGTTTATTGCTTTGCCGTAATTATTTATTTCATATATTTCTTTTCTCTAAGCATTGCTTTTGCAGCTTGAATGCTTTGTTCAACTGTTGTTGAGTTTGTTAATGATATTCTATAAGATGTTCCTGGAACGATAATTTCAAGTGTATCAACTACATAGTGATTCTTGATAATATCTTCTTTGTGAAGACAACCTTTGCCAGGAATAACTCTAATCTTTTCTTTATTAGCTTGTATTGTAGTAAAGCATGTAATGTCGCTATAGAAGAAGTCATTTGTAATTTCCCAAGTATTGTCACTTGTTGTATCAAAAATGTATTTGTATGTATACATTTGTGTATCACTAAAGAAAATCCAAGCAATACTGTACTGACTTGAAAGAGCCACATTATTATCAACGCGAACACGACAGTCGTCATCATAAACGAAAGATGTAAGCATAATTGGTTGAATTTCTTGAACTTGTGATTCGTCAAGACCAAGCTTTTGTAATGCTTTTGCATAGAAGTTTGTTGAACTGCAAATGCGGTTAACATAGTCAATATATTCTTGTGTTGTGAAAGGATTTATGCTAAGGAAGTTAAGACAACCACGCTTTGCATTGAAAAGATAATCAATAGCCCTTTGTTGTTCAGCTGATTTACCTTTCTTTAAACTTTCTCTTTCTGCTGTTTCTACTGCTGTTTGCGCTGCTTGCGCTGCTGCTGCACTACCAAATAATTCTAAAAAAGCCATTTTTATTTCCCCCTGTTATATATATAAAATTATTTTGGAAACTTAATTATAAACCTGCTGGACGTTGAGTGCCAAGAATTGCGAAAAGTTGGTTTATATCATGCGCACTAACCCCCGCTTGTCTTGCCTGAGCAAGATGCTCATTATAGTCAGGTCTAACATTTAAAAATTTACGTTTGAAATAGTCATGCTTTATATAAGCAAGAAAATAATAATAAATTCCACGTGGTTCAATAGCAATTGCTGAGTCCATATAAGAAAGAATTTTATCGATTGTAGGACGCACCTGTAAAAATGGCATTTTGCCATTAAGAAGACAAACTGCAGCATAGAAAAATACCTCAGAATTGTCAAAATTAAACTCCATTGCTTTTTCAAATGCGGACAAAGCATGAGAATATTGCTTTAATTTAAGAAAACACATTGCCACTGATGTGTTAAGCGCTTTATTATCAGGATTAGTTGCCAGCGCCTCTTGATAAGAACTGATATGCTTACCAATAGCTGGCATTGGCATTTCAGCTACTGAATTAAATGTTGAAATTAAAACCTGATTTTGACAATTTTCACAAATATTGTCATTTATGTTAATAGTGCCACCACAGGTTGGGCAACGAAGAGTGGTAACTTGTACCGCCATTTTTATCACTTCCCACAAAAATCATATATTAATTATATTTCCTTTATTTACAAAAGTCAACAAAAAAATGACAAACAAACTGTGTTTACATAAACTCAAAAAACCTCTCAAAACGAGAGGTCTTATTTTTTATTTTTTGTTTTTTAATTCAACTAACATTTGTTGAAAATCGTCAATTATTTAAGATAAAAATTGGGCGGAGCCAAGCCCCGCCGAAAAGTAATATATAAACCAATAACTTTATTTTATGATGTTTTAATATCCGTCCAACCGTTTACACTACACTGATTCATCATATTTAATCCTGTTGCAATTGCAGTGCCATCCGATTTTAATCCTACTGTATGACTATTACCCGCAGTAATTCCAACGATATCTTTCCATTCACTTACATCACACTGAGCGCTGTTATTTAAGCCAACCGCAACAACTGTACCATTGGATTTAAGTCCTAATGTATGAGCCCCACCTGCTGAAATTGCAATTATTTCTTTCCAATCATTAACATTACATTGACCTTCTTCATTTTTTCCAACAGCAATAACTGTACCATCACTTTTAAGTCCAACTGTAAACATATAACTTGCGGAAATTGCGCAAATTCCTGTCCAATCGCTTACATTACATTCCCCTTCTTCATTACCACCAACAGCAACAACGGTGCCATCCGATTTAAGTCCAACTGTATGAACACTGCCAGCCGAAATTGAAACAATATCATTCCAACTATTTACATCGCATTGACCGTTTTCGTTCTCACCAACAGCAACAACCGTACCATCCGATTTAAGTCCAACTGTATGATTTCTACCAGCGGAAATTGAAACAATATCACTCCAACTATTTACATCACATTGACCCTCATCATTTTTACCCACAGCAATAACTGTACCGTCACTTTTAAGTCCAACTGTATGGTCTCTTCCTGTAGACACCTGAACAATATCAGTCCAATCAGTTGTATTACATTGCCCCATATCATTCAATCCAACTGCAACAACTGTGCCATTTGACTTGAGAGCAATAGTTTGCATACCACCCGCTGAAATAGAATCTACAACATTTACTGTAGTTGTTTTTTCTTCTTTGTTTGTTGATTCTAAATCCTTTTTTCCACATGAACAAAAAGTTAATATTAAACTAATCACCAAAACAAAGGCAATTACTGTTCTAAATAATTTTTTCATATATACCACCTTATAAAAAATTACAATCAAATTATAGCATTATAAAACAATTTGTCAATGTAACCGAGACCGCACTTTAGCCCGACTCTACAAGCTCTCCCTCAGTCATTTTTTGTGAAAATGACAGCTCCCTCGTTAGAGGGAGCCATTGTGGTTATATTATTTATTTGCGATTTTTGCAATACTCTCTTCAAGCATTGCAAGTTTTTCGTTGTACTTATTGAGTTTTTCGCGTTGCTCGTTAACCAGGGCCTCAGGTGCTTTTGCAACGAAGTTAGCATTGTTAAGCTTACCTGATACAAATGCGATTTCTTTAAGCACTGCTTCTTTCTCTTTTTGAAGTCTTTGAAGCTCAGCCTTAAAGTCAACAAGCTCGTCTAATGGAATAAAGAGGCGTGCATCTTCAGTAATAATAGCAACAGCGCCATCTTCTTCGTAGCCCTTAACGATTTCCACTTCACTTGCTGATGCAAGGCGAACAAAGAAGTTTGCCCCCTCTGAGAATGTGCTTTCGTAAGCTGTTTCAATGAAAATCTTTGCTTTCTTTGATGGTGGAACATTCATTTCAGCACGACGGTTACGAACTGCTTTAATTGCAGTCATAACTTTTTCCATTTCAGCTTCATCCGCTTTAAATGAAAGTTCATCACTAAATTCAGGCCACTGTGAAATCATAATTGACTCACCATCATGTGGAAGTGTTTGCCAAATTTCTTCAGTGATAAATGGCATAAATGGATGTAAGAGTTTGAGTGTATTTGACATTACATAAACAAGCACTGCTTTAACTGTTGCCTTTGCAGTTGCACACTCACCATTAAGACGGATTTTTGCGATTTCAATATACCAGTCGCAAAATACATCCCAAATAAAGTCATAAAGTTTTTGTACTGCAAGACCTAATTCAAACTTTTCAAGTGAGTCAGTAACATCTTTCACAAGGTCGTTGTATTTAGATAAAATCCACTTATCTTCGATAGCAAGATTCTTTGGAACATATGGTGCATATTCGTTTTCATCAAGATTCATCAAGATAAAACGAGCCGCATTCCAAATCTTATTTGCAAAGTTACGGCTTGCTTCAACCTTTTCATCAGAGAAACGCATATCGTTTCCTGGGCTGTTACCTGTTGCAAGAGTAAATCTAAGTGCGTCAGCACCATACTGGTCGATAATTTCAAGTGGGTCAATACCATTACCCAATGATTTTGACATTTTTCTACCCTGAGCATCACGAACAAGACCATGGATAAGAACAGTGTCAAACGGAACTTGTCCTGTATATTCAAGTGCTGAGAAAATCATACGAGATACCCAGAAACCGATAATATCGTAACCGGTTACAAGAGTATTTGTTGGGTAGTAGTGTTTAAGGTCTTCAGTTTGGTCAGGCCAACCAAGTGTTGAGAATGGCCATAATGCTGATGAGAGCCAAGTATCAAGAGTATCTTCATCTTGGCGAATATTCTTGCTGCCACACTTTGCGCAAGTGCAAATTGCATCTTTTGTAACAACCATTTCACCACAGTCATCACAATACCAAGCAGGAATTCTATGTCCCCACCAAAGTTGGCGAGAAATACACCAGTCACGAGTACCGTTCATCCAGTTAAGATAGTTCTTTGTAAAGCGTTCAGGAATGAACTTTGTTTCGCCTTTTTCAACTGCTTCAATAGCAGGTTTTGCAAGAGGTACCATACGAACAAACCATTGTTTTGATACCATTGGTTCAATGTTGTTATGGCAACGGTAGCAAGTGCCAACCTCATGCTTACGAGGTTCAGTTTCTTTAAGATATCCACCTGCTTCCAAATCAGCAAGAATTGCTTTTCTTGCCTCTTTTGTTGTCATGCCTGCATATTTGCCACAGTCAAGAACTTCAGGTTCATTTTCAGTAGCACGACCACTTGCAATAAGTTCATCAGCAATTCTCTTATCTTCAGCACCTGTTAAGTGACCATCATAAGTAAATGTACGAACGATTGGAAGATTATGTCTTTGACCAACTTCAAAGTCGTTAGGGTCGTGGGCAGGAGTAATTTTAACAACACCTGTACCCTTTGTCATATCAGCGTGTTCGTCACAAACAATTGGAATTTCTTTATTAAGAAGTGGTAAGATTACATGACAACCATGAAGGTGTTTGTATCTTTCATCATTAACATTTATAGCAACCGCTGTATCACCAAGCATTGTTTCAGGACGAGTTGTAGCAAGTTCAAGTTTTTCACCTGTTTCTTTAACAGGGTAAAGAAGATGCCAAAAGTAACCATCTTGCTCTTCATACTCAACCTCAGCATCGGAAATTGATGTATTACAATAAGGGCACCAGTTAACCATACGGTTACCACGATAAATTAAATCTTTTTCATAAAGACGAACGAAAACTTCGTTAACAGCTTTGCTGCAACCCTCGTCAAGAGTGAAACGCTCTCTATCCCAGTCACAAGATGAGCCAAGTTTTTTAAGTTGATCAATAATACGACCACCGTATTGTTTTTTCCAGTCCCAAGCACGCTTCAAGAAGCCATCGCGACCTAAATCATCTTTAGTAATGCCTTCATTTCTCATTGTTTCAACGATTTTTGCCTCAGTAGCAATAGATGCGTGGTCAGTACCAGGAAGCCAAAGAGTGTCATAGCCCGCCATTCTATGATAACGAATAAGAATATCTTGTAATGTGTTATCAAGAGCGTGACCCATATGAAGCTGACCTGTAATATTTGGTGGTGGAATTACAATAGTGTAAGTCTTTTTACCTTCTTCACGCTTTGCATGAAAATATTTGTGTTGGAGCCAGTCTTTGTATATTCTGTCTTCAACATTTTTAGGATTATACTGTTTTTCAAGTTCCTTGGACATATATTTCTTCCTTTCGGTTTATTTGCTATTTATAATTTACTACCTCCTTGGTGAAATAATGAATTCGTAAGAATTCAATTCATGGAGCGTAGCGAGAAATCATGGCGGAGCCAATTCATGCGTAGTAAATCATAATTAAATGAATTGCAAACAAGTTTGCATGAATTGATTTCATCATGAATTGTGATAAATCACATGATTTGCACCTGTGGTGCATGGGTTAACTAAACTGTCAACGATGTAATTATACTTGAATACACCTTCACAGGGTCATTTATGAAATTTTGTTTTACTGTTTCTAACTGAAGACTGTCAACCACATAAATTGAAAGTTTCATAAGTTCAGTATCTCTATCAAAAAGTGTGAATGTGATTGTATAACCACCGTCATCCTCTTTAACTACTTCAATTTTATTTTCACGCTCAACCTTTGCACGAGTTGCAATT
>JAZKXL010000002.1:0-2754 GCA_045611635.1 Candidatus Fimenecus sp.
AAATCGTACTGCACGAAGTAAATGCAAACCCTGCAATTAAAGCTGCCATGAGGGCTAAGCCTAATTTTTTGATGTGTTTCGAAATGTTCATTGTATAGAGTTTTTTTTATTATTACAATTTAGGTTGTATGTTTTTATATATATTGTTCGCAAATTGGATTGCGATTTGGAATTTCTGATTTAATGTTTGTTCCTCTCACGGAGTTTTTTTATCTCCCACAGATGACACAGATTTTTTCGCTTTGCTCAAGATTCTTGCTACACTCGGCAATTTAAGTAAACTTAATTGCCCTTGCTTATCGCAAGAATTTTTACGACCTAAGGTCGTTGTTTTTTTTTACAGATAGTAATTATTTATTCAACTACTCTATTTCAACTTGATTGTTTTATCTCCAACGGAATTGTTTGTCTCTCACGAAATACTCTTTCTCACGGAGTTTTTTTCTCTCACGGAATGCACGGAACCAAAGGTCTTGAGCCTTGGCGAAAAATGCACGGAGTTTATTTATCGCAAGCGATAAATGCCTTGCGGCGTTTGTTTTTTTTTAAGAAAAAGCACGGGGAGGCGGGGATGCTTCCCCGTGCTTGAGTTAAATAACTTTATTTAATTAACTATTAATGTCGTTTAATTAAAGTTCAACATTTTGGTTAACTACGTGCCATGAAAGAACGTGGATTTCAGCAGCAAGATAGTAATCTTCTGTTTTTTCAGGAATATCAGGAATAATTACGTTAGGATTGTAAACAGCTTCACCAATACGTTTAACTGCAGTTACGTTAATTTTGTACCAGTGGTTACGAACCATACCGAAAAGACCTTCAAAGTGTTCAACAGGAATTTGATAGTAGCACATACCATTTTTGTAACCTTCAACTTCAGTTACATAAGCAAGAGCATTTACGAAATTTTGAACTTCTGGGTAACCAGCGATTTCGAATTGAATACCAGCAAGAGAATTATCTGTTTTAATAACAAGGTCAGCAGCAGTGAAATCGTTTTCACCTTTTTTATGACCAGCATCTTTGATTTGTTTCAAGATAAGGTTTTTGTAGTTTGCTTCAGTATAATAAACACCATTATATCTGAAGAAATCTTGTGCATCAGTTTCACCTGCCAAATTGAAATTAGCAGCAATCAAAACAGTATTTACATTAGGTTTTGTGCTATCAGTTAAAGCTTGAGCAACTGTATTTTCATAGCAATAAACAGGAGTAGTTCCGATAGCATTAGTAGCTTGATTGTAAGTATAAACAGTATTTTGAGCTTTATCTTGGTTAGTCAAAGCGCCCCAGTTAGTACCTTTTGCCCAATAGCAACGGTGGTTTTCAGCCCAGTTCCAACCTGAGAAAGGAGCTGTAGTAGCCCATGTAATGTCAAGTTGTTTTACAAGGTGAGTTGATTCAAGAACATTGTTCAAAGTCCAACCAGTAATATTAATAACAACTTCTGAAATTTTACCATCAACTACAATTTGTTTATCACCTTCTTGAGTTCCACCAAGTGTAGTTGTTGCAGGAGCTGCAAGCTGAGCTTTAGCAGAAGCACGTTCGATATAGATTTCCACAGGGTTTTGTTTTGCCAAATCTTGTGTTTTTTGGATATTTGCATCTGTAATTGCTGTAGTGTTAACAATTTTACCACCATCTACATAAGCAGAAGTAGTCATCAAGAAACCAACATTTTCTACACCAGCAGGATTGTTTGCTTCAGAATCAGTAATAACAGCAAGAGCTTGATCCTTATCAAGTTGCAACAAAGAATTAACGTTATTATAGTTAACTACAGTAAGCACTTGAGTTGATTTTTTAAGTTGATCATCTGGACCTGAAAGAACGATATAAGCAGCTGCACTTTTATCATTAATCATATCAACATGATCACCTACGTTATTTGAAGTTGAAACATTTGTAGTTGACAATTGACCAGAAGTTACCCATTTACCTTGTGCATCATAGAACAAGAAAATAGAGTTAGCTGGAGTGATTAATTGTTCGGCAGGTGTACCTGCATCAAAACCGCCATCAGTAACAGCACGAGTGCCAGTAACTGATGCCATAGAGATTTGTACAGACACGTAAGCATCGCCAGTAGGACCTGTTACAGTTTCAGGTTCTTTGTTACAAGCAGTTAGGATAGCGCCTACAAGAGCTAAACCTAAGAAAAATTTGTTTGCTTTCATAATTAAAAAAGTTTTAAGTTAATAATTAATTAATTGTTTATAAAATTGTTTTTATTATAATCGAAAGATATAAATCTACGAATACACAAATGGTTTGGTTTATTTCACTACTTCGCTATCTTTTTTCACAGTTTCATAAGCACGGTCGGCTTCGCCACGTTTAGCATAGACTGCGAGACGACGACGTACGTCGGCAATTTCAGTAAGCAATGATTCTGGCTCTTCTTTCATACCCATTTCGATTGATTGTTTAGCCAATTGCTCTGCTGTGTCGTAATCGCGATTGAGGAATGCGTATGCTGCACGTGAATAGACTGCCTCTTTAGTGTTACCAGCTTTAGCAAGATAGCGTTCGGCTGCTTTGAGGTCGCCTTTTGTCATTGCGATGTTAGCTGCATTGAGGTTGGCTGTTTCGTCTTCAGGATACATACGTACTGCGATTTCGAATGCTTCGTTGAACTCGTCGCTACCAGGCTCCATTGTTTGTGCTGCGAGGAAGAACTCTTGCAATGAGAGGTTTTGTGGACGCTCGAACATAATTTTCTTAATCTCTTCAGGATCAGAGTAGCTACGG
>JAZKXL010000003.1:0-10691 GCA_045611635.1 Candidatus Fimenecus sp.
GTATGATAGAAATCAGGAAGAGCATGGTTAAGCGCTGTAACACCTGTTGAACGCATACCTGCCTGTGCGAATGCTGCTGAGTCAGTAGCACCGCCAAGTGGTGGGACTACACCCTTACCGCAATGAATACCAAGTTCCTGACAAGCTTCATAATAAAGGTCTGAAACATCTTTATCAACTTTAACTGTTGAGTTAAGGTCACGATAGTTTACCTGCATATATTCAGGCTGTGTAATTGTGTCATAAGAATAAACGAATGTAGGAACATCATTAAATTCGTGAGCGTGAGCTTCACACCAAGCTTTTGCACCGCGAAGACCTGATTCTTCAGAACCTGTAAGAACAACACCGATTTCAGTGTTTTCAAATTCAATGCCTTCTTCTTTAAGTGCTTTAAGAATTGCAATACCGATATAGCAGCCTGAAAGGTTGTCGTTAGCACCATCAACTACTCTCTTTTTGTTCCACATAAAGTAAAGACCAAACCAGAAAGGAACAAAAGCAAGTGCACCAAGACCAAGTTTTGTTGCAAGTGCAGGGTCAACGCCTACAAGCTTTGCAATTGCAATACCAATCATATAGAATGCACCGATAAAGCAAACTATCATATGAATATCAAAACCAAGATATGTAAACTTGTATTTGAAAGGCCATTCCCAAGTAGCGTCAGGGTGACCATTGAAGATAATTCTACGCTTTACTTCACCTGTTGGCCTTTTGAAACCTGCTGCATTATGACCGATTTCTTCTTTGAAAACCTTATCAACTGTCTTTTTATAAAGACCAAACTGTAATACACAAAGAAGAAGACCAAGTGCAATAAATACAATTGAAAGTGCAGGCATAAAGAAATATGATGCAAGTGCTAAGAAGCAACATGTAATTGTAAAATAAATCCAACCATAGAATGAGTCAGGATTTTCTTTGAACTCATCAACATAAGTTGTGTCGCAACCTAATTCTTTCAACTGCTCTGCCATATACTCGCAAGCTTGTTGTTCACCTTTTGAACCAGGTGCTCTTTTTTCGAACTTTGTGCAAATATGAGTGATTTCATCAACCATAAACTGGGCAGCATCGTTCTTTTTGTCAATAATCTTTCTTAAATCCATTGAAGATTCCCCTTCCAAAAATTATGTAAATATTTTAACACATTAAAAAATAAAATGCAATAAAAAAAGCACTTATAAAAAGTGCTTTTTTGGTGCCGGTGACCGGGGTCGAACCGGTACGGTATCGCTACCACTGGATTTTGAGTCCAGCACGTCTGCCAATTCCATCACACCGGCAAATATTCAACTGTGATATTATATGAAATAATTTACTAATTGTCAATAGATAAGGGGACATAAATTTAACTGTCCCCTCAAAATTATTAAAATATACATTTCCATTTTTCACTACTTCTAAATGAAAAATAATCGTCACCATTACCAATAATTATGTGGTCACTAAGGCGCATACCAAGGTCGTGAATAATACTTTCAACTCTAATTGTAATATCAACATCCGCCTTTGAGGGTGCCATAATCCCTGATGGATGATTATGTACAAGAATTAAGCTTGTTGCATTATTTTCAAATGCTATTTTAGCAATCAAACCAATATCAATAGGTGTGCGTTTCATATTACCCTTGCTAATTTCTCTAAAATCCAACAAATTACACTTTGAATCAAGACACATTAAGCACAATCTTTCTTCAGTATAACCTTTAAAGAATTTTGATGCATATTTCGCCACTAATTCAGCGCTATTTAACGGAGCATCTTTTTTCTTTAGTTTGTCAGTTTCGTATTTATTAAAAAGCTGTGGCATTAATTTAATTAAAATTGCACTATTGGGGCCTATGCCTTTTACTTTACATAAGTCTTCAATAGAAGCATCAAATACTGCTGAAAGCGAGTCAAATTCATCAGCAAGAGCGTGTGCAACCTCATTAATATCACCACGTGGTATTGCATAATACAATAACAACTCTAAAACTTGATAGTCTTCAAAATTCTTAATCCCCTCTTTCAAGAAGCGTTCTCTTACGCGATTTCTATGGCCTTCGTGAGGATTTTCCTTTTTCTTTTTTGGTCGTTTTGTTTTTTCCTTTAAAGCAACTTCATCAAAATTATATTTAATTCTATTCTTTTTTTCATACCCATCTGGAATTCTTCTTGGCATCCTATTTAAACACCCTTTTAATATATTTTCTCCAATTATAAATATATGTCGATACTATTCTTGTCAATGCAACATCGTAAACAGCAAATACAAAATTACAAACTAACAACATAACCGGAATAGCAAATTTTCCAAAAGAATTAATATCATCATAAGAAATCATAAAGATTTTTGAAACAACTAAATATGATGACACAATAGCTATATTAAAAATTATATACTTTATAAGCCAAGCATATATGCCGCTGAGTTTCTTTTCGATAAAACTTTTCAATATTGGATAATATCCAAAAAATATAGCATACATAACTGCAGCTTCTTTATCGGCAACCACCAATAAAGAAAGTATTGAAATGGCAACATAAACAGCACTTGCAAATTTAGGGCTTATTTCTATTACTACCATTATTAGTAGTCCACCAGCTATTGCAGGAATTGCATAAGTTAGTGTTGGAATAATCCCCGTTAAAAACATTAAAACAATTGACAGTGCTGAAATTATTCCGCCTAAAGCAATTTTAAATGAGTTGAATTTATTCTTATTCATATTAGCAACACGAAATAAAATCTTCACCACAACATTCACAACAACAATCTATACAAATAAGACCTGTACAAATATCACAGCTATCACAATCGTTTGAATTATTTTGTCTGCGAGTTGTTCTATAACCACCATTTACATTACTATTCATTGAATTAAATGCCGCTGCATATTCACGATTTGTAGGTTCAAGTGAATATGCCATTTGATAACAACTATATGCTTCGTTAAGCCAGCCACGACGTTGATGAACAATCCCTTTTAGATAATACCACTCTGCGTTTCGCATATTAGTTGGAATGCCGTCAAGAATAGTTTCAGCATCATCAACACGACCATTACTTAATCGTTGGCGTACATCAGAATACTGCGAACTACTGTTATTGTTATTGTAATTATTATAATTGTGATTAGAATCATAATTCACATATGAAGAAGTACCACGCAAGTCATTAAGAACAATATCATAAGCATTGTTGAGCTCATCCATTTTACGAGTTCTTTCTTCATCAGATAATGAAGAACTATTAATTTCACCTGCTATTCTTCTATAAGCATCCATAATATCTTTTTCAGTTGCATTTCGACTAACGCCTAAATATTCATAAGGATTATTCATTCTTATCACCCCTATACTTCTTTATTATTCGTTCTAATTGATAATTTAACCCGTCATAAATAACATTATTTATTATTGCGCTAAATTGAGATTTTTGCTGATTTTCATATATTTGTGTCAATACACCTATTGATAAATTTATTGACATTTTTGCAGTATCAATAAGATTCTCACACTTTTTTAATGGGTTGAACGTGTTATCTTTTATATCGTTTTCATAATCATCAAAAGCATCAAGAAAATAAACTGCTCTACCTAAATGATAACCAAAATTATATGCGTTATCTTTTGAAACTTCGTTCTCATTATACGCAAAAAGCCAACCAAGCATTTTAGCAGTAGCATCAGCCGATTTATCTAGAGACACATTAGCATCTTTCTCAGTTTCAAACTGCTGTTTCATACCATCTTCAATAGTTTTAAAGATTTCAGGATACTTCTTATTTGCTTTTCTTTTTAGATATGAAAAATATGGTACAAGAGAATATAAAAGTAATTTTTTAATGCTCTTACTGTCTTTAAGATTATCAATGAGTTTGAAATACGCAAGGACTACTGTAATTGTACTTGCAAGTTTATAGATATTACTTTCACAAGCAATTTTCACACACTTTTTGCAAGGGTTAAATGTGCAACGAGATTTTTCAGCTGTTACATTTTCATTATTGAGTCCCATTTTATAAAGCACATAAAATGCACCGTCATAACTTAAAATAAAGCGTGAGAGAACACCATACTCTTTGCCCATTTCTTTGCAAAGAGTACAATAAACACCTTTATATGTTTCATATTCTTTAACTTTAAGTTCAGGTTTATAAACAGTTACATATCCGAACATAAATTATTTATTAATCCCCTTTAGTACTGTTCTTGCAACATATGGTTTATTCATTGTATAAATATGAATACCATTGACACCGTTATACAATAAATCATTGATTTGTGTAATTGCAAATTGGAGTCCTGCTTTTTCTAAATCTTGTGGGTTATCTTTATATTTTTCAAGAAAATCTAACACTTCTTTTGGTAGTTTTGTTCCTGAAAGACAAGTAATTCTATCAATTTGCTTTATATTTGTAATTGGCATTATGCCTGCAAAAACAGGTGCAACAATGCCTTTATTACGGACCTTATCAAGAAATGAGTAAAACACATCATTATCATAAAAAAGTTGTGTAATAAGGAAATCCACACCACAATCAACCTTAATTTTAAGATTATCAATGTCTTTTTCTAAACTATCACATTCAGGATGACATTCAGGATAGCAAGCCCCGCCAATATCAAAATATCCATATTCTTTGATATATGTTACCAAGTCACTTGCATAAGTATAATATTCGCCTTCAGGTTTTATAAAATCTTTCGGAATATCGCCACGCATAGCAAGAATATTATCAATATTATTTTCTTTAAGGGCATTGAGAATACCGTCAATTTTGTCTTTTGGAGTTGATGCACAAGTTAAATGTGCAAGTGCAGTTGTATCAAGACGATTTTTAATGAGAGATGCTATTTTTGTAGTATATTGACTTGTGCCACCACCTGCACCATAAGTAACGCTCATAAAATCGGGGTTAAAAGCAGCAAGTTCACGTACGGACCATTCAATACTATCAAATGCGGAGTCAGTTTTTGGAGGAAAAACCTCAAAGGAAACTAACTGGTCTTTAACCATAAGTTTTTCAGTAATTCTCATATCATTCACCTTGAAATATAATAACATATTTGAATATTTTTAGCAAGATAATGATTATTTATTTACATATTATTTACAAATAAAATTGGCGAGGTCAAGACCCCGCCATACTATAAATATTTATTTTTGAATAAAAAGTTTACTTGCATTTATGATTTCTTCATTTGTAACTTTGCCAGTTGAAGTTGCATTTACTTCTTTTTCAGCTTCTACAGTTAAGTCATTATATGGTGTATTGAGTTTGCTGTTTACATATTTTGCAAAATTTTCACTTTTGAAAATTGCATTTTGCACTCTCTTATTACCATATTTATCGAAGAATGTGCCATTTTCGTAATATGATGAAGTTTCTACTGGATTTTCTATATTTCCATTATACTGTGGAATGTTAAGTTTTGAAATTGCATAGTAGTTTGCATCAGTTTCTTTTGCAGTTGTGAAAATTTGCTTTTCATTTTCTTCAGCATATTTTTTGAGAACGAATGCAGTTTCTATAGAAACTTTGCCACTAATTACTATTGTATCTTGGTTTAACAATGTATCAAAATCAGTTGTTTGCTTTTGCTCATTAAGTACGCTGAAACGACCGCCTTTACAAAGAATACCATTGTCGATAGGTAATGCTCTTGTTACAGTCGCGCCGATATAACGATAATCTACTGAACAAAGATTTGAACAATTTGTGCAAATACTGATTTTTGAGTTTTCTTTAACTGGTACGCTCTTTGTGAATGATGTTTTCTCACGTAATGCACCTGTTGGACAAAGTGCAACACACTGACCACAAGCAATACAATCAGTTTCTTTAAGATGTTTGCCAAGTTCTGGCTCAACATAAGTGTTAAAACCACGATTGATAAGTCCGATTGCTGATTTACCCATAACCTCTTCACAAACTCTTACACAAAGTCCACAAAGAATACATTTGTCTGTATTTCTTGCGATTAAATCATTTGCATTTTCTTGGTTTCTATTGTGTTTCTCCCCTGCAAATCTTAATGGTTTAACATCATAATCATTTGCATAAGAAATAAGTTTACATTCAAAGTAATCATGACATCCACATTCAAGGCAACGGTTTGCCTCTTTTTTAGCTATTTCTTCACTAAAACCGAAATTCACTTCTTTGAAGTTTGTTTTTCTATCAGCTGGACTCATATGTGGCATTTTTGCACGAGAAGATTTCTCGAATTTTGAATAATCAATAGATTTACTGTCACGCTCAACAAAATACGGCTTTTTGTAACCTACTATTTCACCGTTTAAGTATTTATCAATTACAACGGATGCTTTTTGTGCTTCTCCAATTGCAGCAATTGCAATATCAGCACCCTTATTTGTTGCATCACCTACTGCAAATACGCCATCAAGTGATGTTGTAAATCTGCTTTCATCTGCTGAAATTGTATTTTTACGAGTTGCTTCAAGACTTTCAAAACCGTCAAGATTTGGGTATTGACCAATTGCCATAATTACACTGTCAAGTGCGATTTCTTCAGTTTCACCCTCGATTGCAACAGGACTGCGACGACCACTTTCATCAGGTTCACCAAGCTTCATTTTTTGAAGAACTACACCATTAAGTTTTCCGCTTTCACCTGTAAACTCAATAGGATTTGTAAGATATTTATAAATTACGCCCTCTTCTTCTGACTCAAGGATTTCTTGTGGGTCAGCAGGCATTTCATCTTTTGTACGTCGATAAATGATATATACATTCTCTGCACCAAGACGAATTGCTGTACGGCAAGCATCCATAGCCGTATTACCGCCACCACAAACAGCAACATTCTTGCCTAAATCTACTTTGTTACCAAGCGCTACCTCACGAAGAAGGTCAATACCGCCCCATACGCCATCTAAATCTTCTCCTCGCACTCGCATTTTACTGCTGTTCCAAGCACCGATTGCAACAAGTGTAGCATCAAAATCATTTTTGATTTTGTCAAATGAAATATCTTTACCGATATTTACATTATTCTTAAGTTCAACGCCCATATCCTCAATAAGTTTAATTTCCTTATCAAGAACTGCTTTTGGAAGTCTATATTCAGGGATTCCGTAACGAAGCATACCACCCATTTGTGGCATTTGTTCAAATACTGTTACACTATGGCCCTGTTTACGAAGGAAATATGCTGCTGTAAGCCCTGCAGGACCACCACCGATAATTGCAACTTTCTTGCTTGTATCCGGCTCAATTTTAGGGATATATGTTTCGCCTAACAAATCCATATCGGCTACAAAACTTTTAAGGAATGCTATTGAAATTGGTTCATCAACATATTGCCTACGACAATTCTTTTCGCAAGGATGAGGGCAAATTCTACCGATTGATGCAGGAAGCGGCAACTTTTCTTTGATAAGTTTAACTGCTTCTATATATTCACCATTTGCAATAAGTCCAACATAACCTTGACAGTCAGTACCTGCAGGACATGCTTTGCTGCAAGGTGCAACACAGTCGCCTGTGTGGTCAGAAAGCAAAAGTTCAAGAGCCACTTTGCGAGATGCTTTTATTCTTTCAGTTTGAGTATATACAACCATACCATCACTGACTTTTGTTGAACAAGCACGAAGAAGTTTAGGATTACCCTCAACCTCAACAGTGCAAAGTCCGCAAGCACCATAAAGTTCAACGCGACCGTCATAACAAAGATTAGGGATTTTTATACCATTTTGTGAAGCAACATTGAGTATTGTTGAACCTTCTTCAGCAATTATCTTTTTTCCGTCAATTGTCAATATAATACTCAATTATTTCACCTCCACAGCGTTAAACTTACATACTGATTTACAATTACCACACTTGATACATTTATCCATATCAATAATGTGTGGATTTTTAACTGTACCGCTGATAGCATTTACAGGACATTTTTTTGAGCAAAGAGTACATCCACGACACAAGTCAGCATTGATTTCATATTTAAGAAGATTTGTACATTCATGTGCAGCACATTTTTTGTCAACAATATGCTCTACATATTCGTTCTTAAAGTATTTAAGTGTTGTAAGTACAGGGTTTGGTGCTGTCTGACCAAGACCACACAATGCACCGTCTTTAATTGCGAGACAAAGTTCTTCGAGAAGTTCAATATCGTCTTCTTTACCATTACCCTCAGTAATTCTTGTGAGAATTTCAAGCATTCTCTTTGTACCAAGACGACAATGAACACACTTGCCACAGGATTCTTTCGCAGTAAAGTCAAGGAAGAAACGAGCCATTTCTACCATACAAGTGCTATCATCCATTACAACCATACCACCTGAACCCATAATTGCACCTGTTGCTGATAAAGCCTTGTAGTCAATTACAGTATCGAGTAAATTTGCAGGAATACAACCACCTGATGGTCCACCCATTTGTACTGCCTTGAAATTTTTGTCATTCTTTATTCCGCCACCAATATCAAAGATAACATCACGGAGAGTTTTTCCCATTGGAATTTCAACAAGTCCACCTCGTTTGATTTTACCTGTAAGAGCAAAAACCTTTGTACCTTTGCTGTTTTCTGTTCCCATTGATGAGAAAGCATTACCACCATTGAGAATTATCCAGCTTACATTTGCAAAGGTTTCAACATTGTTGATATTTGATGGCTTGTGCCAATAACCTGACTGTGCTGGGAATGGAGGTTTAAGTCGAGGCATACCACGAGAACCTTCAAGAGATTCGATAAGTGCTGTTTCTTCACCACATACGAACGCACCTGCACCAGCTTTAATTCTAAAATCACAAGAGAAGTTTGTACCCATAATGTTTTGACCGATAAATCCATTTGACTTTGCTTGGTCAATAGCGTTTTGAAGTCTGCGAATAGCAAGTGGGTATTCAGCACGGACATAAACAATTGCTTCACAAGCCCCAATAGCGTAAGCACCTATAAGCATACCTTCAATAAGATTATGTGGGTCGCCTTCAATAACAGCTCTATCCATAAATGCACCTGGGTCACCCTCGTCAGCATTACAAATGAGGTATTTCTTTTCACCTGTTGACTGACGGGCAGCATTCCACTTAAACCAAGTAGGAAAACCTGCACCACCACGACCTGCAAGACCGGAAACTTTAATTTCTTCAATTACATCTTCAGGTGACATTGTTGTAAGAACTTTATTGAGTGCTTTATAGCCATCATCACTTGTATAATCTTCAATAATTTCAGGATTAATTACGCCACAATGACGAAGTGCGATTCTTGTTTGTTTATCTAAAAATTGCTTGTCATCATCACTGATTTCAAACTCTTTAACTGATTCTAAATCATTACTGTTAATTGCAACTGTAATTTTTTCAGCAATTTCACTATTTACTTTTACATATCTATGAAGACCATCATTAGCATAAACATCAACAATGGGTTCAAGATAACACATACCTATACAACCCGTTACAGTAAGTTGGTTATTATTTAAATCAAGTTTGGAATTTAAAATATCATAGACTTTTTGTGCACCTGCAGCAATACCACAGCTACCTTGACCGACTGCTATTTTCATTATTCTTTCTCCCCTGCTTTTTCTTGTAATTCTTTAAAAATAGAAACCGCCTTTTCAGGAGTGAGTGAACCATAAGTTTCATCATTTATCATCATTACAGGCGAAAGACTACAACAACCAAGACAAGCAACATTTTTAAGTGTAAAAAGACCATCTTCAGTTGTTTCGCCATCTTTAATTCCAAGGTATTCGTTGATAACCTTTTCTATCTGTAATGAGCCGTTAACGTGACACGCTGTACCTTGACAAAGCATAATAAGATACTTACCAACAGGTTCTAATCTAAACTGTGAATAGAAAGTTGCAACACCCATAATTTTAGTTACTTTAACACCTGTGCGTTGTGAAATATGTAAAATCACATCAACAGGTAAATAGCCGTAAATTTCTTGTGCATTTTGCAATATAGTAATAAGACTTCCTGGCACAGTTGCATATTTTTGTAAACATGGTTCAAGAAGTGCGAAATCATTTAACTTTTGACAGTTACAGCTCATAGTTTACCTCCGAATTTATGCGAAAATATCTAACATATATGATAATACAAAACGAGGATTTTTTCAAATATAAAATACTGTAAAAATGTAAAAAAATATCGACTTTACAAACAAAAGAGTATATAATATATACAATAAAACCGAACCGAGGTGAAATCGTTGAAAAAATATTTATATGAAATGCATTTTCATACAAAAGACACTAGCAACTGTGCTAACGTTAAAGCAGAAGTTGCTGTTGAAGAATATATTAAGGCAGGTTATGATGGAATTGTTGTAACCGACCATTTAAGCACATCAACATATATGAAATATGGTAGAGAACTTTTATCTTGGAAAAAGAAAGTTGATTTTTTTCTTCGTGGGTATAAATCAGCACTTGAAACTGCCAACGGAAGAATAAACGTGCTTTTAGGTATGGAATTACGGTTCCGCACTAGTGAGGGTGATAACGATTATCTTGTTTATGGTATAAATGAAGATTTTCTTTATAACACACCAAATTTGCTAAATATGAATAGCCGAACATTTTATGAATTAGTACAAAAAAATGGATTTCTTGTTTTTCAAGCACACCCATTTAGAGTAGGTATGAAGGTTACAAACCCTAAATATCTTGACGGTGTTGAGATTTTTAATGGTAATCCACGACACAATTC
>JAZKXL010000004.1:0-1711 GCA_045611635.1 Candidatus Fimenecus sp.
GTTGAGAATGATGATACAACTAAAATGAGACAATCTTCAACATCTTGATATGTGATTTTAGCGTCACTCTTAACATATTTACCATTTGTTTTAAGATAGTTATCAATTTGATAAACGAAAGCGTTTCTAAATGCTTTTTCAGGCGCACCACCATGTTCAAGAAAACTTGAGTTATGGTAATACTCTTTTGCCTGAACTTTGTTAGAGAAGCAAACCGCCGCAGTAAGTTTAACTTTGTAGTCTTTCATATCGGCACGGTCACGACCTACACGCTCACTTGACCAAAATTGCACATTTGACATTTCAGTACCGTTTGCAATCTCTTTAACATAGTCAGTAATACCATTATCGTAACAATATTCAAAGGTTTCAAAGCTACTACCTGTAACTTGATTTTTAAGTATGAATTTAATGCCTTGGTTTACAACTGACTGGCGTTTAATTGTTTCTTGATAATACTCTAAAGGAATATTGATATCAGTAAACACCTTTAAGTCAGGTTTCCAACGAATACGAGTACCAGTATCACGCTTTGAATATGGCTCTTTTTGCATTTCACCAACAATTTCACCTTTTTCAAAGTGAAGATTATATTTGAAACCGTCTTTATGGACTTCAGCATCCATATATTCAGATGAATACTGAGTAGCACAAAGACCAAGACCGTTAAGACCTAAAGAATACTCATAGCTACCGTCAGCATCATTTGTATTATATTTACTACCTGCATAAAGCTCACAAAATACAAGCTCCCAGTTATATCTATCTTCTTTTTTGTTATAGTCAACGGGAAGTCCACGACCAAAGTCCTGAACCTCGATTGAGCCGTCAAGAAAACGAGTTACAACGATTTTATCGCCATAACCTTCTCTTGCTTCGTCGATTGAGTTTGAGAGAATTTCAAAAACGGCGTGCTCACAACCCTCAATACCGTCAGAGCCAAAAATAACCGCAGGGCGTTTACGGACACGGTCAGCGCCCTTTAACTGAGATATACTTTCATTACCGTAAGATGCTTTTTTTGCCATACTTTACATCCTTTTCCAACAAATAGAAATAAATAAAAAAATTAAACCACTAAATATTATACACTACATTTAGCGGTTTAGTCAAGATTTAAGGAGTATTATACCCCAACATATTCACTTTTAATAAGATTTATTTTTTGTTTGTCTTACGTTCAACTTTTGTTTTATTACCTTTTTCGTCAACAATATACATATTATCAAGCTGACCTGTAAGCGAACGCTTAAAGCTGTCAATATATTCGCGGCGAAGAACTGCTTGTTCCGCCTTTTCTTCTTCAGTAAGACCTACTGTTTTCATTTTCTTTGCAAGTTCGTTAATTCTATCAATTTTCTTTTGTTCCATTTTCTACATTCCTTTGTGTTTAGTGCTTATGTATTATAAAACATTTTCACATTTTAGTCAACATATTACGCAATATTGCAAAAAAGATACCAAAAAGAAAAACTCCCCCACTTGCGTAGGGGAGAAAGATTATCCTCAAAGAGAATTATTCGTTAATCTTTGTAACAACACCTGAACCAACTGTTCTACCGCCTTCACGGATAGCGAAACGAAGACCTTCTTCGATAGCGATAGGAGTGATGAGTTCAACGTCCATAACAACGTTGTCACCAGGCATACACATTTCTGTACCTGCTGGAAGAGAAATTGTACCTGTAACGTCTGTTGTTCTGAAATAGAA
>JAZKXL010000005.1:0-15180 GCA_045611635.1 Candidatus Fimenecus sp.
CAGGGCTTTGATGGTGTTGTTGAACTTGTAAATAATGCAGCTAAAGATTTAGCAAAAATGTTTTCATCATTTAATAAACATTTTGTACTTAGAAAGTTGTATTTGTGGATGACAATATCAAGTGGAGATGCAGCACAGACAGCTTTAGATTATGGTCGCATTTGTCAAAAAGTTTTTCCAGCATTATCTTTTATTTGCACTAATATGACAGTCAAAAAATATGATGTTGAAATCGAACCAGACTTTTTAGGTCTAAAAAACAAAGCACAGTTCGCTTTTTCTATATCGGTAAGACCAATCTTTTTTATAAATGCAGCAATTGTTATGGGAATACGATTGGTGTTTAATGTGGTTATTAAGTTCCTTAAGGGAGCTAAAAATAGTAATAAAAATAATGAAAATATAAATGAAGGTGGTGCTTTATGATGAAAGAAAAATCATCAGCAGCAGGAATTCTTGAAACTACAATTGAAAAGGTAAAAGACCTTGTAAATGTTAGCACAATTATTGGTGAGCCAATGAAAGTTGAAGGTGGAGTTACAATTATTCCAGTTTCAAAAGTTACATATGGTTTTGCATCAGGTGGTTCTGACTTCCCATCAAAATCAAACCAAGATATTTTTGGCGGTGGCGGTGGAGCTGGCGTTACTATTATGCCTATTTCATTTCTTGTAATTGATGCTTACGGTAATGTTGACATTAAGCATATTACTGCTTTTGATAACGCTGCTGAGCGTATTGTAGGTCTAGTTCCTGAAATGTTTGATAAAGTTTCAAACGCTGTTAATAAAGCAAAAATGGATAAAGCGTTCAATGTTGCAGTTGCAGGAAAAACTGATGATACAGTTAGTGAATAATTATTCTTATTAATCATCAAAATTCATATATTATTTTGGTGATTAATAATGAAAAAGTTAATATCTATATTTTTATCTTGTGTTTTACTGCTAAGTATAAATGTTATGGCATTTACTCAAGATACCATTGATATTTCGGCAAAATCGGCTGTGGTGATTTGTGCAGATACACATGAGGTCGTTTATTCAAAAAATATGAATAAGCAATTATCTATGGCAAGTACAACTAAAATTATGACTGCAATTTTAGCTTTGGAATATGGTGCAGCTGATAAAACAATAAAAGTTACGCATGATATGATTACTGTTGAGGGTAGTTCAATCGGGCTTCAGCATGGTGATAAAATTTCATTAAAAACTCTTGTAAAAGGTATGCTTTTAGAGTCCGGTAATGATGCTGCTAATGCCGTTGCGCATATTGTTGGCGGTAATATACCTAATTTTGTTGCTATGATGAATACTAAGGCAAAAGAGATTGGTATGAATTCAACATCTTTTGAAACACCATCGGGCCTTGATGGCGAAAATCATTATTCAACTGCTTATGATATGGCAATTTTGGGTGCCTATGCAATTAAAAATCTTGAATTTAGAAGCATTTGTGAAGATGAAAGCGATGTTGTATATTATGGTAATCCGCCTTATAGACGAGTTTTCCGTAATCATAATAAATTACTTGAGTTTTATGATGGTGCTTTTGGCATTAAAACTGGATTTACTAAAAAAAGCGGACGTTGTTTAGTATCAGCTGTAAAAAAAGATGGTAAAACGCTTGTAGCGGTTACTTTAAATGCTCCTGATGACTGGAATGACCATACTAAAATTTATGATTATGCGTTTGAAAAGACAAATTCAATTAAATTAACTGCTGATTTAAGTACTATTAAATTAAAAGTTGTTGGTGGTACAAAAAAATCTATTAATGTTGAAACACTGTGTGATATTAATTACACAACACTTGTTAAAAATTTAGATTATACATATGAAATTTATATTGAACAGTTTGAATATGCACCTATAAATAAAGGTGATATTGTTGGCAAGGTGGAGTTCTATCTTAAGGAACAAAAAATTGCTGAGATACCGATTTGTGCTATGGATACTGTAAATATTAAGAATAGTAAATAAAGGATTTTAGGTGAATTATGGCTGATAATAAAATCAGACTTCAAAAGTTTATTTCTGAATGTGGTGTCGCTTCTCGTAGAAAAGCCGAGGAATTAATTGCAGCAGGTAAGGTTAAAGTTAATGGTAAACCTGCATCAATTGGAGATAAAGTTGACCCTAAACGTGACACAGTCATGGTTATGGGTAAAAAGGTTGTTAAAAGTAAGAAAAACACTTATATTATGCTTCATAAACCCCGTGGATTCATTACTACGCTAAGTGATGAAATGGGTAGAAAATGTGTTGCTCAACTTATTGAAGATGTTGGTACACGCGTATATCCTGTTGGTCGTCTTGACCGTGATTCTGAAGGATTATTGCTTTTAACTGATGATGGTGAATTTGCAAATGCTCTTACTCATCCAACACATCATGTACCAAAAACATATCGTGTAACTATTCGTCCATCAATTGATGAAGAACAAATCACAAAACTGACTACTGGTATTGAGATTGATGGTAGAATGACAATGCCTTCTGAAGTACGTATTATTGAGAAAAAAGAGGGTAGAGTTGTTCTTGAAATCATAATATATGAAGGCCGAAATAGACAAATTAGAAAAATGTGTGATGCATTAGGGTTAGAGGTTGCACGTCTTAAACGCACACAAATTGGTTCGGTAAAACTTGGTATGCTTAAGCAAGGTGATTGGCGAAATCTTACTGATGAAGAAGTGCATAAACTAACTATTGCAGCATCACTTGATAGGAAGAGTAAGTAACAATGATTTTTTATAAACCTATTACAGATATTGAAAAGTTAAAAGCTGAGTTTTCAACATTTGAATTTAGTAATGGTATTTATGGCGGCTATATAGGATTTGATAAAAATGAAAGTTTTGTTGGTAAGTGTCTTTGTAGCGTAAATAAATATAATTGTTATATTGATTGTCTTGAATGTGATTATACGGACAAGCTTCTTGTTGAAGGTTTTTTACGTGCATCATTAAACTTTTGTGCAAATAGAAATGCATATATGGCTCACTGTAGTATATTTGAAGTTAAAGATGTACTGGAATATTTAGGATTTGAAAATAATAATGGAGTTTATAGTGGCGATATTCCTACACTACTAAAAGGACGCTGCTGTAAATGATTTTGGAGTGATAAGTAATGATTAGAAGTATGACTGGATACGGTCGTGCTCAGATGATGATTGATGCAATGAGTATTACTGTTGAGCTTAGAAGCGTTAATCATCGCTATTTTGAGTTTAATTCACGTGTGCCGAGAAACTATGGATTTCTTGATGAAAAATTAAAGAGTTTTGTTGGCTCACTTGTGGCTCGTGGTAAAGTTGAATGTTATGTTTCAGTTGAAAATCTTGAAGATGGTGATGTTGAAATTCTTGTAAATCACTCTCTTGCAGCATCATATCTTAATGCGTTAAAAGAACTTGCTGAGAGAAATGATTTGAATCTTCGTGATGATTTAGCACTTTCATCACTTGCAAGAAATAATGATATTTTTGCAGTACATAAGCAAGAAGCTGATGAAGAGAAAATCTGGAATGCAGTTAAAATTGTAACTGAAGAAGCAGTTAAAAAATTTGTTGCTATGCGTGAAGTTGAAGGTGGAAAACTTAAGGCGGACGTTTTATATCGCGCAGAAGAAATTCTTAAAAAAGTTGCTATAATTGAAGAGCGCTCACCTGAAACAGTTAAAGAATATAATGACAAATTACTTGCGAGAATTAATGAGTTTTTATCAGATGTTCAGGTTGATGAACAAAGACTTCTCACTGAATGTGCAATTTTTGCTGATAAGGTTGCAGTTGCCGAAGAAACAGTTAGACTTCGTAGTCACATTGACCAGTTAAGACAGTTTTTGGATGCCAACGAAGCAATTGGTAGAAAAATCGATTTTCTTGTTCAAGAAATGAATAGAGAAGCAAATACAATTGGCTCAAAAGCACAGGATGTTACAATTGCTCGAAATGTTATTGATATTAAGGCCGAAATCGAAAAAATACGTGAGCAAATTCAAAATATTGAATGAGGTAATATATGAAATTAATTAATGTTGGCTTTGGTAATGCAGTAAATGCTGATAGAGTAATTGCGATTCTCTCAACTGATTCGGCACCGGCTAAGAGAATTATTTCGAAATCAAAAGAAAATTGTATGCTAATAGATGCTACTCAAGGAAGAAAAACTCAAGCGATTCTTATTATGGATAGTGACCATGTTGTTGCAACATATTTAAAAGCAGAAACTATCCTTAGTCGCACTGAAAATGAGGAGGAATCAGATCATGAAGAATAAAGGTACTCTTGTATTATTTTCAGGTCCTTCAGGTGTAGGTAAAGATACAGTTCTTGAAATTGTTCTTGCTAAAGATACATCAATTCAAAAGTCTATTTCATTAACGACCCGTGCAATTCGCGAAAATGAAATTGATGGTAAAGATTATTACTTTATTTCAGCACCTGAATTTGAAAGAATGATTGAAAATAATGAAGTTCTTGAGTTTGCTCGCTATGGTTCCAATTTTTATGGTACTCCTAAAGCTCCAGTTGATAAATGGCTTAGTGAAGGCAAAATTGTAATATTAAAGATTGAAGTTCAGGGCGCAAATAAAATCAAAGAATTATATCCAGAATCAGTTGGTATTTTTATAATGCCACCATCTATGGACGAACTTGAGCAAAGATTACGCTTAAGAGGTACTGAAGACGAGAGTGAGATAAAAAAACGTCTTGAAATCGCACAAAATGAAATTATTCATAGAAAAGATTATGACTATCTCGTCGTTAATGACGATTTAGATAAAACAGTTGAAAATGTTTTAGAAATTTTACATAAATTAATATAAGTGAGGTAATAAACAATGTTTAATCCAGATTTAAGAAATGTACTTAAAAACAAAACAAGCCGTTATTCTCTTGTGACTGCTGTTGCAAAACGTGCAAGAGATATTGCAAGTGATGCCCAAGAAAATGGCGAAATTCTTGAAGAAAAACCAGTATCACTTGCTCTTGATGAAATTATTAACGGTAAATATGAGGTTATTGAACCTGAAGAAATTAGAAATATATAATTAAAATTTAATAAACTATAGTAGAGGGGGCAGATTATGAAAGAATTAACTATAGCAAAGGTTGCTGTTGAAAATACAGCATATTCCTTTGATATGTTGTTTGATTACTCTGTTCCCGATTCTTTATGCCCTGATGTATGTGCTGGTAAGCGTGTTTTGGTGCCTTTTGGAACATCATCAAAAAAAAGAGTTGGTGTTGTATTTTCAGTAAAAAAAGTTGAAAATATTGAAAAACGCCTTAAAAAAATTGATACTGTTCTTGATGATGAACCACTACTCACATTGGAAATGTTAAAAACTGCTAATTTTGTTCGTGAAAGATGTTTTTGTACATACTTTGAAGCGACTAAAATGTTTTTACCACTTGGTTTTTCTATGTCAGTAAGCGTTATGTATGCCATTAACAGTGAATTTTCAAGTGAAATTGTTGATGAAAAAGAAAAAGTTGTTTTTGACTTTTTAAAAGAAAAAAATACTTTTGTAAAGAGTGAAACTATTTCAAAATCTTGTTCGTTAAGAAAGATAGATGAAATTCTTGACATTATGGTTTCTAAAGGTATCCTTTTAAGAAATGTTGATGCACAGCGAAAAACAGGTGATGCAACAGTAAAAATGGTTCGCCTTAAGGATACTAATAATGATGAGTTAAGTAATTATGGTAAAATAACTGCAAAGCAAAAAGAGGTTATTAAAGTTTTAACTGATGTTGGAGTTGCATCAGTTAAAGAAATTTGCTATTTTACCGGATTTACTTCGGCCGTAGTATCAGCTCTTGAGAGTAAAGGCATAGTTGAAACGTTTGATAGTGAAGTTTATCGTTCGCCTTATAGTGATATTTCTGAGCCAAAATGCAAAGAAATTATTTTGTCAGGTGAACAAAATAAAGCTTTTGAAAGCTTGCTTTCACTTTATAATAATGATAGTGCTCAAGGAGCTTTGCTCTATGGTGTTACTGGTAGTGGTAAAACACAAGTATATTTAAAATTAATTGATGAAGCGCTTAAAAGTGAAAAAGGAATTATCGTAATGATTCCTGAAATATCGTTAACTCCTCAACTACTTTCAATTTTTTATGAAAGATATGGAAATAAAGTTGCTGTCTTACATAGTGCTTTATCACTAGGTCAACGGCTTGATGAGTGGAAGCGTATAAAACGTGGTGAAGTTAAAATTGCTGTTGGTACCCGTTCAGCTGTATTTGCTCCATTTGAAAAAATTGGCTTGATAATTATTGATGAAGAACAAGAACACACATATAAATCTGAAATGACACCTCGTTTTCATGCTCGTGATGTTGCCGCATATAGAATTGGTTGCCACAATGGCCTATTGTTGTTAGCATCTGCAACCCCATCAATAGACACATATACTAAAGCAAAAAATGGTTCTTATTCTTTACTCAAACTTTCCGAACGTTATGGCAATGCCGTTTTACCGGTTGTTGAAACTATTGATACTACATATCAAAGTGATATGGTGCTTGAAAATGTCAGCAAAAAACTTGCAGATGAAATCAAAGCAACTATCGATGATGGTAAGCAATGTATTTTGTTGCTTAACCGTAGAGGATACAACACCTATGTATCTTGTACTGAATGTGGAACTGTAGCAACATGTCCTAATTGTAGTATTTCAATGACTTATCACATTAAAAATGGTCGTTTAATGTGTCATTATTGTGGCTATTCCGTACCATATACAAAAAAGTGCAATAATTGTAATAATGATGCCTTAAAGTTTGTCGGCGCAGGTACTCAAAAACTCGAGGAAGAGCTTAAGTTGATTGTACCAAATGCAAAAATATTGCGTATGGTCACTGATACTACCAACTCAAGATATTCATATGAAGAAAACTTTAATAGTTTTGGTAAAGGAGAATATGATATTCTTATTGGTACACAAATGGTTGCAAAAGGATTAAATTTTGAAAATGTTACTCTTGTAGGTGTTTTAAGTGTTGACCAAATGCTCTTTAATGATGATTATAAGAGTGGTGAGAGAGCATTTGACCTTATTACACAGGTTGTTGGTAGAAGTGGTCGTGGTAAATCACCAGGAAAAGCATATATTCAAACTGCATTCTCTGATAGTGAAATAATTTGCCTTGCTAAAGAGCAAGATTATGAATCGTTTTACGATATCGAAATTGATATGCGCAAACAAATGGTTTATCCTCCATTTTGTGATATTTGTGTAATAGGTTTTTCAGGCGAAAAAGAGTATGTTGTTAATAATTCAGCAAATGAAATGCTTAATATCCTTAAATCAATTCATTCTGAGCAGTATTCAAACCTTAAAATTATTGTTTTAGGTCCTGTTGTACCAAGAATTTCACGTGTTGGCGGCAAGTTTAGAAGTAGAATAATTATCAAATGTAGAAATGATAAGAATTTTAGAGAAATGATTAGTAAATTGTTAAAAGAGTTTACTAAAAACAAAAATAATGACAATGTAAATATATATGTTGATATAAATCCTGAAAGCTTAATGTAGGTGAATTAGAAATGGCTATTAGAAAAATTAGAACAGAAGAAGATCCAATTTTAAGAAAAAAGAGCAGAGAGGTTGAGAAGTTTGATGATAGACTTTTTGAACTTCTTGATGATATGGCTGAAACGATGTACGCCGCTGATGGCGTAGGTCTTGCAGCAGTGCAAGTAGGCGTGTTAAGACGTGTTGTGATAGTTGATATTGGTGAGGGATTAATGGAACTTATTAACCCTGAAATTATTGAAATTGATGGAGTTCAATGTGATGTCGAAGGTTGTCTTTCATTGCCAGGTAAACAAGCTTATACAATGCGACCAATGACAGTAAAAGTAAAAGCACAAAACCGTGATGGAAATTGGTGTATTTATAAAGGTAGTGAACTTAAAGCAAAGGCATTTTGTCACGAGATTGACCATCTAGACGGCATATTATATGTTGATAAAATTGCTACACAACAAGAAATTGACCAATATGCTGAGAAAAGCGAGTGATAATTAATGAAAATTATTTTTATGGGAACCCCTGAATTTTCTGTTCCTTGTTTAGAAACACTTATCAATAGTGATAATGAAGTAGTTGGCGTATTCACTCAACCTGACAAACCAAAGGGTAGAGGATATGAAATGACACCACCACCAGTAAAGATTTGTGCAATTAAGCATAATATTCCTGTGTTTCAACCTGTATCTATGCGAAATGGTGAGGCACTAGAAATAATTAATTCCTTAGATGCCGATTTAATAATTGTTGTAGCATTTGGAAAAATTTTACCAAAAGAAATTCTTGAAAGTGTAAAATACGGTTGCATCAACATTCATGCTTCACTTTTACCAAAACTTCGTGGCGCAGCACCAATTCAGTGGAGTATTATTAATGGTGAAACTGAAACAGGTGTTACATCAATGCAAATGGATGTTGGTCTTGATACTGGTGATATGCTTATTAAAAAGAGCATTGTAATAACTGAAAATATGAATGCAGGTGAACTTCACGACGCCTTATCCCAAATGGGCGCTGATGTTTTAATTGAGACAATCAATACTATTGATAATCTTAATCCGCAAAAACAAGATAATGAACTTTCTAATTATGCCCCAATGCTTTCAAAAGAACTTTGTCCAATTGATTTTTCAAAATCAGCTCTAGAAGTTCATAATAAAATTCGTGGATTATCTCCATGGCCGGTTGCTACAACAAAAATTAGTGAAAAAAACTATAAAATCCATAAATCCCAAATTTTAAATGAAAAATTTTGTGGAGTTTGTGGTGAAGTTGTAGATAATAACAATAGAATTGTTGTTATGTGTGGCGATGGTAACTGCATTGAAATTCTTGAAATTCAAGCTGAAGGTAAAAGAAAAACTGATACAGCAAGTTTCTTGCGTGGACATAAGATTGAATTAGGAACAATAATTGGGGGTTAATTTTTTGAATTATTTTTCATATCAATATCTTTCTAATTACTACTATTTTATTTCAGTAGTACCAGTTTTAATATTATCAATGATTGCTTCATCGAGAGTTAACTCATCTTTTAAGAAATATTCTCAAGTGCTATCTTCTCGTAATTTATCAGGAGCACAAGCAGCGTTTGAAGTATTAAGATATTATGGTATAACTAATGTTCAAATTGAAAGGGTTAACGGCAAGCTTACTGACCATTATGACCCAAGAACAAATGTTATAAGATTATCTGATAGTGTTTACACCTCAACATCAGTAGCAGCTATCGGTGTTGCTTGCCATGAAGCAGGTCATGCTGCACAATATGCTCAAAGCTATGCACCGATAAAAATTAGAAGTTTAATTTTCCCTGCTGCAAGTCTTGGTTCAAGAGCAGGAATTCCTCTTGCGATTTTAGGATTTTTCTTAAATTTTGAGATTTTAGCAGCTGCCGGTATAGTGTTCTTTACTTTTGCTGTTTTCTTTCAACTTGTTACTTTACCGGTTGAATTTAACGCAAGTAGTAGGGCTCTTGATGTAATAAGTGCCACAGATATATTATCTGAGGACGAAAAAAGTGGTGCTAAAAAAGTTCTTACTGCGGCGGCTATGACATATGTTGCTGCACTTGCAGTAAGTGTTGCAAACTTATTAAGAATACTTTTAATGTTTAATAGAAAAAGAAGATAATTATGGATGATAGATTTATAGCATACAAAATTTTAAACAAAATTGAACGTGATAAAGCATATTCAAATATTGCAGTTGACGCTGTTTTAAGGCAAAATGAGGTGTCATCTGCACCTTTTGTGTGCGCCCTTGTTTATGGTGTACTTGAACGTAAAATTACACTTGATTACTATTTATCAAAATTACTTACTCAACCAATTAAAAAATTGAATCCTCAAGTTCTCACAATTTTACGTATGGGTGTATATCAAATAAAATATATGGATAAAATTCCCGTATCCGCCGCAGTAAATGAAAGTGTAAAATTATCAAAAAAAGTTAAATGTGGATTTGCATCGGGACTTATAAATTCAGTATTACGAAAGATTTCATCAAATGAAATTCCACTTCCTAATACTGACAATAAAATTTTTGATTTAAGCATTGCTTATTCGTGTCCCGAAAGTTTAGTTAGTCATTTTGTAAGTGATTATGGTTACATAGATGCAGAAAATATATTAAAAGCTTCTTTAGGTGCAGTGCCAATATATTTGCGTGTAAACACCTTGAAAATTAATTGTGATGAATTGATTGATTTGCTTGCAAAAGAAGGCGTAATTGTTAAAAAGACTAAGAATTACAATACTCTTGAGGTTGTTGATGGTGGCGCAGTATTTAAGACCAATGCATACAAAAATGGTTATTTTTACGCCCAAGATTTAGCATCTCAAGAATGTATAGAAAACCTTTCACCTATAAGTGATAATATTGTATTTGATATGTGTGCTGCTCCGGGCGGTAAATCTTTTACAATGGCTCAGTTGATGGAAAACAAGGGTAATATTTATTCATTTGATTTATATGAGCATAAAATCAAACTTATTAATGATGGCGCGAAACGTCTTGGTATTGACATTATTAGTGCTCAAATAGGTGATGCGTCGATTTTTAATAAAGAATTACCAAAAGCTGATAAAATCCTTTGTGATGTGCCTTGTGCAGGATTAGGTGTTATTCGTAGAAAACCTGAAATCAAGTACAAGGACTTCAGTTTTATTGACAAATTATGTGAATTGCAATATAATATTTTAAATAACGCGTCGAAATATTTAAAGGACAAAGGTGTGCTTATGTACTCAACGTGTTCTTTAAGTAAAAAAGAAAATGAAGACATTTGTCAAAGATTTTTACATGAACATAAAGAATTTAAAAATGGGGGAATGGTCACATTGTTTCCCACAGTTGATGGTTCTGATGGTTTCTTCTTTGCAAAATTTATTAAGGAATAACATATATGCTAAAAGATATTCGCTCGCTGAGTTATGATGAGTTATCAAAAGAGATACTTGAATTAGGTTTTCCTAAGTTTCGCGTAGACCAAATCTTTTCTTGGGTGCATGAAAAGTGTATTACGTCTTTTAACGAAATGACAAACATTTCAAAAGATATGAGAGCAAAACTATCAGAGTATTTTACTTTTAACAATTGTCAAATTAACACTAAGCTTGTTTCAAAAATTGATGATACTACAAAATACCTTTTTCAGTTTGATGATGGTGAATATGTTGAAAGCGTAGTTATGAAATATAAATACGGATACTCAATTTGCATTTCAACTCAAGTTGGTTGTAAAATGGGTTGCACTTTTTGTGCCTCAGCCATTGGAGGTTTTGTTCGTCAGTTAAGTATTGGTGAAATGCTTACTGAAGTCTATACTGCTCAAAAGGATTTAAATATAAAAATTAACCATATGGTTCTTATGGGTACTGGTGAACCACTTGATAACTATGATAATGTTATAAAAATGTTAGACCTCATTACTCATGAAAAAGGACAAAATATGAGTATGCGTCATATTTCGTTATCAACTTGTGGTGTTGTACCTAGAATTTATGAATTAGCTGAAAAGAAACTTGGTCTTACTTTGTCCGTTTCACTTCATGCTCCTAATAATGAAATTCGTTCTAAATCAATGCCAATAAATCACAAATACGATATTGATGAGTTGCTTAAAGCGTGTAAATTTTATACCGATACCACAAGTAGACGAATTTCATTTGAGTACGCTATGATTCAAGATTTTAATGATAGTGATGATTGTGCAATAGAATTGGCAAAAAGATTAAAAGGTATATTATGCCATGTGAATTTAATTCCTGTTAATAATGTTCGTGAAACTGAATATATAAAGAGTACAGCAACACGACAAAAAAAATTTATAGATATTTTGGCATCAAGAGGAATAACTGCAACTGTTAGGCGTACGCTTGGTAGTGATATAAATGCTTCTTGTGGTCAACTTAGAGCATCAAAGAGAAATAAGTAGGTGAGTCTTTGAAAATTGTTGCAAAAACTGATATTGGATTAATACGTGATTCTAATCAGGATTCATACGCAGCGGGTGAGTTACCAGGTGCGGTAGCTTGGGCTGTTGTTTGTGATGGTATGGGTGGTGCTGCAGGTGGTAATCTTGCTAGTTCAACTGCTGTTAAAATTATTTCTGATAGAATTACATCTTTGTATCGTGAAGGAATGTCTGCAAGTTCTATTCGAAATATGTTTGAATCTGCTATTGCAGCTGCAAACATAAGTGTATATGATATGAGCAAGGCAAACCTTGAACTTGAAGGTATGGGCACAACCGTTGTTGTAACAATCGTTGTTGATAATACAGTATATGTTGCTCATGCAGGTGACTCTCGAGCTTATACTTTTTCTGAGAAGTCACTTAATCAGTTAACAAAAGACCATTCTATTGTTCAAGAAATGGTTGATTATGGTAAACTTACCCCTGATGAAGCTCTTAATGACCCAAGAAAAAATATCATTACACGTGCACTTGGTGTTGATGCTGACCTTAGAATTGATTTCAATATTGTTGATATTAATGATGATGATATTTTACTTTTATGTACTGATGGTTTAACAAATTATGTTGATAATGATATGATTTGTGAAATTATTGGTGAAGGCGAATTTGATGACTATGCCGAAAAACTTGTTAAGCGTGCCAATGATAATGGCGGTGGCGACAATATCACTGTTGTTGCGATTTCATATTGATTGGTGTGAAAGGAGTTTTAATTATGGAAAACTTTTGTGGTAAACGATTAGATGGCAGATACGAAATACGCGAAATAATTGGCGTTGGCGGTATGGCTGTTGTATATAAAGCTTATGATAACATTGATGATAGAATTGTTGCGATTAAAATCTTGAAAGATGAATTCTTAACAAATGAAGATTTTAAGCGTAGATTTAAAAACGAATCTAAAGCAATTGCAGTTCTTTCACACCCTAACATTGTTCGCGTTTTCAATGTTAGTTTTGGTGACCGTTTACAATATATTGTAATGGAGTATGTAGATGGCATTACTCTTAAGGAATATATTGAACAACAAGGTGTAATAAACTGGAAAGAAGCTGTTCATTTTATGGGACAAATTCTTGCTGCATTACAACATGCTCATGATAAGGGTATTGTTCATCAAGACATTAAGCCACAAAATATTATGCTTTTACAAGACGGTACAATAAAGGTTACTGACTTTGGCATTGCACGTTTTAGTAGAACAGATTCCGATAATACATCTGAAAATGCAATTGGTTCAGTTCACTATATAAGTCCAGAACAGGCAAGAGGTGAAATGACTGATGACAAAGCGGATATTTATTCAGTTGGTGTTGTCATGTATGAAATGCTTACTGGTAAACTTCCATTCCAGTCTGATAGTGCGGTTTCAGTAGCACTTATGCAACTTCAACAAGACCCAAAACGCCCAAGGGAAATTGTTCCTACTATTCCATTGGGACTTGAACAAATTACAATTCGTGCAATGCAAAAAAATCCTTATGAGCGTTATGGCTCCGCTGCTGAAATGCTTATGGATATTAATGAATTTAAACGTAATCCATCTGTAAAATTTAATTACACATATTTTGTTGATAAAGAGCCAACTAAATATGTGAACTCAACAGCTAACCGTTCAAAATCTGTTCAATATGCTAATGAAACTCAACAACCTGAAGCAAAATCAGTTAACAAAACGGCTGCTATTATGTTGGGCGCTATTGCAGGCATAGTTATGCTTGTAGTGATTATTGTTAGTGTTTTTTCAGCACTTGGTAATCAAAAGGTCGAAGTACCAAATTTTGTTAATATGAACTATTATGAAGAAATTCAAGATAATGATGAGTATGAAGATTTTGAGTTTGTTATTGAATTTAACGAAAATTCAACACTAGATGATGGCACTGTTCTTGAACAAACTCCATCAGCAAGTGAAAAAGTTAAAAAAGGTACTGAAATTAAACTTGTAATTGTTGAGAAGAATAATGTAATAATTGACAAATCTATTCTCGGAATGAATGAAGATGAGGCAAAAAATTATCTTACCGAACGCGGACTTTCTCCAGTCGCAATGTATGAATATTCTGAAAAAATTGAACCGGGATATATTATTAGAACATCTCCAGATGTTGGTACATCAGTAAGAATTGGTTCAAAAGTAACCCTTTATATTGCGACCGATGTAAAAGAAACTGTCAAGGTTCCTGAACTTGAAGGTATTGAGAAAGACATGGCAATTCAGCTCATAAAGGCATCAGACCTTGTAGTTGGTACAATTACTGAGGTAAACAGTGATTTAGAAGCAGGTGTTGTAGTAAAGCAAAGCATTGCTAAAGATGAAACGGTTCCTCTTGGTTCGAAAATTGACTTAGAAATCAGTAATGGTATTCCTGCCGAATCATCAGTTGAAATTACTGTTAACCTTCCTAATGTTAATAAAACGGGTATTTTGAAAATTTATATTAACAATGAAATTTATTTGACCTCAAATGAACTTTATCTTGACGGTGCTGAAAAGAAATTTACACTCTCAGGTAGCGGTGAAGTTAATTCATATGTTGTAATGATTGATGATAGCCCAATTCAAAAAGGTAAAATTGACTTTACAAAGGTACCAGCTGAAGTATCTAACATTGAAAATCTTCCTTATGAAACTATGGCTATTCTTCCTAACAATCTTGTAGGTAAAACAAAAGAAGAAGCGATTGCACAATTAAATGCAGCAGGGTTTATGAATGTTGAAATAATTGAATCTCCGAGTGCAGCAATACCTAGTGGTGAGGTTATTTCTCAAGCTCCTGTATCTGACGGTGTAGCAAAAATACCTACTAGCACTGTGATAAAACTTACAGTAAGTACGGGGGAAAATTTTGTAGAGTAATATGAGTTTAAAAGGTATAATTACAAAAGGTATTGGCGGCTTCTATTATGTTGAAGTCGCCAATGCGACTTATGAGTGTAAGGCAAGGGGACTATTTCGAAAAAATAGAATAACTCCACTTGTCGGTGATACTGTTGAAATTACTATTAATGAAAAAGCTGAAAACACAATTGACAAAATTTGTGAACGTAAAAATTTTCTTTTGAGACCACCAGTATCTAACATTGACAATTTAATTATTGTTGTTTCAACAACTGAGCCAAAGCCCAATTTTCTTGTTATTG
>JAZKXL010000006.1:0-8012 GCA_045611635.1 Candidatus Fimenecus sp.
AAAACCATTAAAGCAAACAATCCTTTTTTAAGAGGTATTGTCAGTGAATATGCTTCAAATATTGATTTTATTTATTATACTCAAGATGCAAGAAAGAAAGGTAAGTCAAAGTTTAATCTTAACAAATACTACGATTTTGCAATTTGTGGTATAACACAACATTCAAGTCGATTCCCAAGAAAAGTAATTTTTTGTTGCGTGATTGCTCTTTTAGTTATGTTGTTGGAATTTTGTTTTGTTGCATTTCCAGGTTTCTTGACAATAGATGCTCTTAATATTGCAAACTCTATAATTATAAGATGTATTTTGGCAGCAATTTTAATTGCAATTATCGTTGTTTCAATTGTGCTTGAGTATATTATTGCAATTAAAAATAATATTACCGAGAAGCCATTAATTGTAGAAGAAAAAAGAATTAACTATTAAAAAGAAGAGGATTTAAATGGTTGGTGTGATATTGGCGGCAGGTGACGGTAAACGCCTGAAAAGCAGTGGGAATGAAGATTGCTGCAAGCCATTGACAAAAATAAACGGAAAAAGCTTAATAACATATGCTCTTGATAATTTAGTGAAGTTAAAAATCAAAAAAGCGTATATTGTCATCGGTAAAGAAGGCGCCTTGATTCAAGATGCTATTGGTGACAAATATGAAAATATAAATCTTCATTATGTTGTGCAACAAGAGCAAAATGGATTAGTAGATGCTTTTGTACAAGCGTTGAAAGTTATAGACCACAATGAAACTGTTGTGTTGCAGCTGTCTGACGAGATTTTTGTGGACTTGCAAAGTGATGCAATTAGAAATGTGATAGAAAATAAAAACTTTGACTTTTATTGTGGCATTACCTTTGAAGAGAATCTCGAAAAAATAAGAAACAACTTTTCAGTTGAAATCAACAGTGACTCTTTGCTTGTAAAGTGCATTGAAAAACCAAAAACTGTTACTAATAATATAAAGGGTACTGGTTTTAGCATTTTTAGTGGCAAAACACAAAAAATCATAAAAGATGTGTATGAGTCAAAATCCCATAATCTTTACGATTTGTGCGACTGTTTCAACTATTTAGTGGCATTTGACTACCGTGGTTTAGCAATAACTGTTGCAAAAAAAGAGTTTAATATTAACACTGTTGCCGATTTGATTGAGGCAGAAGATGAACTTAAATAAAAACAAAGGACTTGATAATTTTCAAGTCCTTTTTGTTTTGAGTTGTTTAGTCAGCTTTTTGGTCAGCCATTGCTCGGCGTTCCGCCAATTCTTTTTCAACCTGAGCTTTTTGTTCAGGTGTGTATTTAATTAAAAGTAATGGGATTATATAAAGCACAGCAGCAATAGCTGGGGTGAGCATTGTAAGTGGCCAAATCCATTTTTCAAAAGCATTGGTTTGTGTGCCAAGATAAACTGCACCCTCAACATCTTTAACTGCAACATAACCAAGAATACTAAGCGAAAGGGTAGCAAGAGCACCTGTAACACCACTTGAAACTTTTGTAAAGAAGGTTTGCATTGCAAATGTAACGCCCTCAGTACGTTTACCCGTTTTCCATTCCATATAGTCAACGCTATCGCAAAAAAGTGAGGTTTGAGCAATACCTGCTGCACCTGATGGAATTGAGCAAATTGCCATAATAAGCATACCAATAAGAATTCTATTTCCCTGGAATCCAATTGCCCAAGCAAGAACTTTACCTACGATTGTGCAAATTTGAATAAAGATAAGAAGATTTTTATAACCACCAAACTTTATTTTAAGTTTGTCGGCAAAAATCATACCCAAAAAACTTGGTGCATAAGTGACTGCGCCATAAATAGTTGTAAGAGTTAATGGACCAAGCACTATTCCTGCAACTGAAATTTCAGGCATTTTATACTTGAAGAAATATGTAACAAGTGAGTTGCCAAAAGCAAGTGAGCCAAAAAGATTTGAAAGAGTGATGAGCATAAGCATTTTGTTTTGGAATAAAAGCTTAAAGCACTCAATAATTGATGTTTGTTGTTGGTCGGGCTCAACAAGTCGCACTCTTTCTTGTGCGTTGTAACATTTTGCGCTGACTAAAGCCCCGCCAAGACCGAAAATTGCAGCAAATAAAACGGTCATAAGAGCAAGCGAGTTGCCTGACTGTTTTGCAACAATTTCCATAACCATAGGAATAACTGCACTGAAAACGCCATAGAAAATTGAACCAATTGTACGAGCCATTTGAACAAATTTGTCGCGTTCATGTGAGTTAGGTGTAATAACGGCAGTTGTACCCCAAATTGCAACGTCTTGAATAGTGTAGGCAATATCCCAGCAAAGATACATAATAACGAAATAGCCAACACGAAGCCACAAAAGATTATCATTTGTTGAAAAAACAACAAAGATAAGTACTGTTGAAATACCTACGGGTAGTGGGGTGTACTTAAGAAGCGGACGAAGTTTTTCGCCATTTTTGAAACGATGACGGTCAACAATACTACCAATAATAGGGTCGTTAATACCGTCCCAAAGTTTCATCAAAATTAAAAGTACTGTAACAACCTTTGCGGGAAATGCCGCAATATCAGTTAAAAAGTATTGAAAAAAAGAAGCACCAATAAAGCAATAGACAATGTTTTGTCCCGCAAGACCGGTCATAAAATTAAATCGTTCTTTTTTGCTGATATAATTCATAAAAACACCCTTTCTCGGTGGTTGTGTTTCAATGATTTAATTATACACGAACAAAAGCACTTTTGATATAGGTAAAAGTAATAAAAAAATACGAAGGAATTTGACATATAGAATCACATAATGTGTGTAATCTATCAATTTGAGTTTATTTAATTAAATGCAAAGTGTAAAATGAAAAGCGCAAAGTGTTGACTGATGAGGTGTCATATAAAACATTACTACAAACTCAGATTTACTAAATTTTTTCTATTTTTAAAATAACTATTGAACAAAAATGCATTATTGTGTATAATAAAAGCATATTTTAGAAAGAAAAGGTAACTTTATGGATTGGAAAATAGAATACAATCAAAAACTTGTATCCGCAAATGAGGCGATAAAAACAATAAAAGATGGTGACAAAGTAGTTATGTCTTTTGGCTGTGGTGAGCCAAGAGGGATTGTTCGTGCTATGCGTGAAAATTATAAGGATTTTCACAATGTCCAGGTCATCAATATGCTTTTACTTGGTGAAACCCCTTGGATTGACGAAGAAGTAAAAGGTCATTTTAGCTACAACTCGTTTTTTGCATCAGCAACTAATCGCAAAGCGATTTCACAGGGTATTGCCGACTTTACAACTTGCTATCTTTCAGAAGCACCAATGGTTCTGCGCGACATTGTAAAACCTCGCGTTACTGTTATGAGTGTTGCTCCTCCTGATGAAGATGGTTATGTTTCTCTCGGTACAAACTGTGATTACATTGAAACAACCCTTGCACATTGTGAAGTTAAAATTGCACAAGTAAATAAAAATGTACCATATACTTACGGCGCTGCAAGAAAACATATTTCAGAATTTGACTATTTCGTAGAATGTGATGAAGATTTGCCAATAGTCCCTGCACCACCAATTACTGATGTAGAAAGACAAATAGGCAAAAACTGTGCATCGCTTATAAATGATGGTGATTGTATTCAGCTTGGTATTGGTGGAATTCCAAATGCTATTTGTGAAGAGTTAAAAGATAAAAAAGATTTAGGACTTCACTCTGAAATGGTGGGTGATGGAGTTGTTGATTTAATTAAAAGTGGTGTTATCAACAATTCAAAGAAAAATCTTAATAAGGGTAAAACAATTCTTGGCTTTGCTTTCGGCACAAAGAAACTTTTTGATTTCTTGAATGATAACAAAGATGTTGAAATGACACCGATGGATTATGTAAATAATCCGTTTATTATTGCTCAGCACGATAATATGGTATCAGTAAACTCTTGCCTTGAAATTGACCTTATGGGACAAGTTGTGTCCGACACAATCGGTGAAACACAATTTTCAGGCGTTGGCGGACAGGTTGACTTTGTTCGTGGTGCAACAATGAGTAAAGGTGGACGTTCAATTATGGCAATGCCGTCATCAGCAAAGGGTGGTACAATTTCAAAAATTGTGCCTAAAATTACTGATTATTCAGCGGTTGCAACAACAAGAAACGATGTAAATTTTGTTGTTACTGAGTATGGTATTGCACAACTTAAAGGTAAAACAATGAAAGAACGTGCAAGAGCGTTGATTTCAATTGCACATCCAAATTTCCGTGACGAATTGGCACAGGAATTTGAAAGAAGATTTAATGAAAAATTTTAAGAAGGATTTTAACAATGGCGATTTATAAACAAGAACATTTTGGCATAGCACGAAAAATCGTATCAAATATGACATCTCAAAGTTGGGAAGAAATCCCACACGCTACAATGAGTTATGATGCGGATGTAACAGAATTTATGAAAGAGTGCAAGAAACTTAACGAGGGCTGCACTGATAAGTTAAAGAAAATTACAATTAATACAGTTGTGATGAAGGTTATTTGCGAAGGACTTAAAGCATCACCTAAAATGAATTGTACGCTTGATTTTAACCGCAAGTTAGTTCGTGGCTGTCTTAATTATCACGACAATATTGACATTTCAATGCCTATGATTTTACCTGATGGCAGTATGATGACCGTTAATGTTCGTGATATGGGTAATAAAACTCTCACAAAAATGACTGAAACTATCAATGACACAATACGCCGTGCTAAAAATAGCGATATGAATGAAGTTATGTATGAGGTTTCATTCGCAAATACTATTGATGGTCTTAAAGAAGGCAAAATATTGCAGGCAATTAGACGTCTTTATGGTTCAAAAACCGGTAAGCATAAGGTGAAGACTCTCACAGGTAAGGCAAAGAAAGAATATTACTCAATTCCTGTAACTGAAAGACTTACAAAGCACGATATTGAACAGGGTACAACAACAATTTCAAATATTGGTTCGGTTCGTCGTGAGCCAAATGTTATGTGTTTTCTTCTTGAGATTATTCCACCACAGGTAACGGCATTTGCAATCAATTCAGTTCAACGCAAACCTATGGTTGTAACTGATGAAAATGGCAATGAAAAGGTTGAAATCCGTAGTATTCTTCCAATTACAATCGCCATTGACCACCGTGCTCTTGACTATGGTGATTGTCTTGGCTTTTTTAATAAACTTGACGAAGTTTTTGCCAATCCACAAATTATTCAAGAGTGGAAATAACATTTCAAAAAAAGGACAAAGCCGCAAGACTTTGTCCTTTTTACTTGCCATTTTATATAAAATGACTTATAATTAATCCATAACTCAAAAGGGGAATAATTATGGGAAAAATTTCAGGATTAATAAAAAGTGTAAAACAATATTGGGACAACCCTGCAGAAGGTAACTATGTGCCTTATAAAGAGATTGTCAATCTTGGTGCTGCGGGCTTTGGTATTCACTGGGCATCAACTCTTGCAAATGCCATAGGTCTTAGTGCTGCGAACTTTATTGTTGGTGCAAGTATTGGTCTTCAACCGGTGCATTTACAAATTATGCTTATTATTGCAAATATTGTGGGTATTCCTATTGGTATTTTTAGAGGTTGGTTTTTTGATAACCACAAATTGCCTGGTGGTAAGTTTATACCAATTATGTTGAAAACACCAATTCCAATTGCTTTGATTTCAACTCTTTTTGTTTGGTTGCCTTATGAAAATATGGAATATTGGACAAAAGTGGTTGTTGTATGGATTGGATTTATGATTTTATCCGTATTCCTTGGTTTCTATAACGAAGCTTTTGCATTTTATAAGCAGGTTATAACACCAAATGCACAAGAACGAGCAAACGTTTCAAGTGTGTCACAAATTCTTTATTCATTTGCACCAACAGTAACATCACTTGTTGTGCCAACAATTGCAGGTCTTACATGGGGTATGGATAATATTTGGACATATCGTGTTATTTATCCGGGCTTTACAATAGTTGGTCTTATTGTACTTTTCATTTTCACACCAAAACTTAAAGAACGTATTATTGTTGCAAAACGTCCTGTTGAATATGTAAGTCTTATGGATTCTCTTCGTGAGGTTGCAAAAAATAAATATTTTTGGATTATCAATTTGGGCTCTTGGATGGGCTTTCTTGAGGGCTCAAGTGCTGTAATTGTAAACTGGACTTTTAACTATTCTGATGATGGTGCACATAAAGTTTATATGGGTCTAGCGACAACACTTATTTCAAATGCGGCACTTTGGGCTATGATGTTAGCACCATTTGCAATTAAACTTATGGGTAAGAGAAATCTTCTCATTGTACATAACACAATAAATGTTTTTCTTTATTTGATTTTATTTTTTGTTTACAAAAACGTTCTTTTAATGTGTGTTGTTGTATATCTAAATACGTTTGTAAACACATTTTCAAATGTTTATACTCCAAATATCAACGCGGATATGCGAGATTATCATCAATGGAAAACGGGTGTGCGAGTTGATGGACTTTTCACACCGCTTACACTTATTGGTACAATTTTAGGATTCTTTACAGGTCTTGTACTCCCTGCAATTTATGAGAAAATGGGTCTTAAAGAGGATTATTCAGTACTTTATAACGACGAAATGCGAAACAATCTTTTCACAGTGCTCATAATATGCTCAATTATCGGTTCAATTATGAATCTTATTCCGTATCTTTTCTATGATTTGACCGAGAAGAAACATCGTGGTTATGTAAATGTGCTTAAAATTCGTGCTATGTTTGAAGATTACGGAAATGGTGAGCTTGACGATGCACAGCTTGTTGATGCTATGAAGATTATTAAAGGTGCAAAGGCGGATTTACAAAAGAAAATTGTTGACAAATCTTTAAGCAAAGCTGAAATTAAAGATATTAAAAAATACAACGAGTTTGTTGAGGGTTTGCCAATTGTAAAAGAAGAATTGGAAAAATTTAATACTACACGCTTTAAGGCGAAACTTGATGTGGCAAAGCGTACTGTAGCACTTGGTGAAATTCATCTTTATTCCGATTGGTCAGTAGAAATGGCAAAGGCGAAAAATATGCCAAAAAACACTTTAGAAGAAAAAGAAATTCGTGCCGATGCAATACAACTTGCTCGTGAGAAAAAACGCTCATATAAACTTCTTATAAAACACGGAGAAGAAAATCTTATTCTTCCTGATGAAAAACTTGCTGAAGAAATCAAAAATCGCGAATATACAAGCGAAAAAGAGCGTCGTCAAATTAGAAAAGAGCTTAAAGCATACACTAATGGTGTGTCAGTTTATCGAAGAATCACAAAACCATATAATGATGCAAATAAACTTATTATTCAGGAAAAAAATTACACTCAGCTTGGTGAAATTGAAAAGTTATACGAATCAGTAATCGTAAAAATGTAGGTGGTTTCATGAATAAAAAAATAACTGCAGTTTTACTTGCGATTACACTTTTATTTCTTTGTGGTTGTACAGGTGAAAAAGGGTATCAACTTTCGAATGAAAAAGCAAGTGAAAATGCAAAACGACTATATGCATATATTTGCGAAACTTACGGTAATGCAATAATTTCAGGTCAGCAAGAATCCACTTGGGTTGACGGTGAGCAGTATGAGTTTGAATACATTTACGAGCATACAGGTAAATACCCTGCAATCCGCGGACTTGACTATATGAATGATGATTTTGAAGGCGTAAATCGTAGGGCAATTGAGTGGTATGAAAAAGGCGGAATTGTTTCAATATGTTGGCATTGTGGTGCGGATTTCAGCGGTAGTTGGGAAGAATGCAAAGAAACTGACATAAAAGATTGGGATAAAGCACTTACTAAAGGCACTGACGAATACAAAACTCTTATAAAGGGTATGGATAAAGGTGCAAAGGCATTAAAAGAACTACAAGAAAAGGGAATTCCTGTTTTGTGGCGACCATTCCACGAACTTGATGGCGACTGGTTTTGGTGGAGTCGCGGAGGTGCCGAAAACTTTAAAAAGCTTTGGATTTTAATGTATGAACGATACACAAATCACTGGGG
>JAZKXL010000007.1:0-9823 GCA_045611635.1 Candidatus Fimenecus sp.
CTGAGATTGTGAACTGACGAACACGAATAAGTCCGTGCATTTCACCTGATGCTTCGTTTCTGAATAGTGTTGATGTTTCGTTAAGTCTCATTGGCAAATCACGGTATGAACGACCACGATTTAAGTACGCCTGATACTGGAATGGACAAGTCATTGGACGAAGTGCAAATACTTCTTTATCCTTTTCCTCATCACCCAAAACGAACATACCATCCTGATAGTGATCCCAGTGACCTGAAACCTTGTAAAGGTCGCTCTTTGCCATAAATGGTGTCTTTGTAAGGTGCCAGCCTCTCTTCTGTTCTTCGTCTTCAACAAATCTCTGAAGAAGCTGAATAATTCTTGCACCCTTAGGGAGCATAATTGGAAGACCTTGACCGATTAACTCACTTGTTGTGAAAAGTTCAAGTTCACGACCAAGTTTGTTGTGGTCACGTTTTCTTGCTTCTTCAAGTTGTGCTAAATGCTCGTCAAGTGCTGATTGTTTTGGAAAAGCAGTTGCGTAAATTCTTTGAAGCATCTTATTCTTTTCGTTACCTCTCCAATAAGCACCTGTGCAAGCAGTAAGTTTAAATGCTTTAACACTACCTGTTGACATAAGGTGAGGGCCTGCGCAAAGTTCTGTAAATTCACCCTGTTTATAGAATGAAATTGACTCGCCTTTGTCAGCGTGTTCATTGATAAGCTCAACTTTGTAGATTTCGCCTTTTTCTTCCATCATAGCAATAGCTTCAGCAGGTGAGAGTTCGAATTTTTCAAGTGGTAAATCTTCTTTAACGATTTTCTTCATCTCAGCTTCAATTTTTTCAAGAATTTCAGGAGTGAATGAAACATCCGAATCAAAATCATAATAAAAACCGTTATCGACTGATGGACCAATAGCAAGTTTTACATCAGGGTAAAGACGCTTAACTGCTTGTGCCATAATGTGAGATGCAGTGTGCCAAAATGTTTTTTTACCCTCGATTTCATCAAATGTTACGATTTCAAGAGCACAGTCTTCATTAACTGCAGTTCTTAAATCACAGTAATTTCCGTTAATTTTTGCACCACAAGCGGATTTGTATAAACCCATACCAATAGATTTAGCAATATCAGCAATAGTAGTGCCAGCTTCGTATTCTTTAATAACGTCGCCTTTAAGTGTTACCTTAATCATAGCAATATATCTCCTTTGCATTATATACATAAATAAAAAAAGCACTTCATCCATAAAACAGGATGAAATGCTATAAATACAACATTCCACGGTTCCACCCGTATTGCGAAATATAAATATTCCGCCACTTAAAAGACTTTAACGCAGTCATACGGTACGGCTTAATCTTAATGTTTTCACCGTCACTCGAAAGTGGTCTTAGGATAGTAAATTGATTTCTCACACCAACCGAAATCTCTCTGAAAATTCACATTATCCATCGTTCTTTCTCAACGCTTTATAAATATGTATATATTTTATACTCATTTTAATATAATGTCAACACCTAAATAAACTAAACATTCACAAATTATTTACAAATATTTCCTTGACATTTTTTGAGAAACAATGTATATTATTTAATAGAGTTAGCACTCTAATGGTGAGAGTGCTAAACAACACAAAAAGAGGTGAAGAAATGCAACTCAGCGAGAGAAAAGAAAGAATCCTTGCCGCCATTGTTGAATGGTATATCGCAACAGGTGAGCCGGTTGGTTCAAAAACCTTGCTTGAGTATTCACGCATTCCTGTTTCATCCGCTACTATTCGTAATGAAATGGCAGAGCTTGACCGTTTAGGTTTTATTGAACAACCACATACATCAGCAGGTCGAATTCCATCACAAATGGGTTATCGTTATTATGTTGATAAATTAATGAACCGTTATGAATTGCCAATTCAAGAAAAACGACTTATTGAAGCAAGACTTTCCGATGCAGGTGGTGAGCCACAACAAATTCTTGAACAAGCAGGTCAAGTACTTGCCGAACTTACAAATTGTGCTGTTGTTTCAACAACTCCGTCAGATGAAAATGCAGTAATCCGTAGAGTAGAACTTGTTCCTCTTGGTACTCATACTGCTATGATGGTTATGCTTTCATCATCAGGTATTCTTAAAAGTCGCGTTTGTAGAACGGACACTGAATTGAACTTAGAACTGATTGAAACTTTTTATAATATAGTTTCAAAACACTTTATAGGGAAATCCGCAAGTGAAGTAAGTATAGCACTTATTCAAACTCTAGCACTTTCATTAGGTAGCAAATCTCTTGCTATATCACCTTTACTTGTAACACTTTCCGATTTGGCACAACTTACTGAGCAAACACAACTTTTGTTAGAGGGTCAGTCGAATTTACTAAATTACACTGATTACCCTAACGCTTATGAAATAATGGAGTTTTTGCGTAGGGGAGAGCCACTAACAAACTTGTTTTCAGGTCACAAAACTGAAAATGATACTAATGTTCTTATTGGTAAAGAGAATTTTTATAGAGAATTGCAAGATTCATCTCTTATTTTCTCTCATTATTCCGTTGGTGGAAACGATAGTGGCGCATTAGGACTTATCGGTCCAACAAGAATTGACTATGCACGGCTTATTCCAAGCTTAAAATATTTAACTGAAATTGTGGGCAGTATAATGTCCGACACATTGGAGGATTAAAATGGCAAAAGAAAAGAAAACACCTGAAGAGGTAATGGAAGAAACAGTTGAAAATACTGAACCAACTGTTGAAGAAAAAATTACAGCAGAACTTAATGAAACAAAAGATAAACTTTTGAGAGTTATGGCGGAATACGATAATTTCCGTAAACGCTCACAAAAGGAAAAAGAGATGGCTTACGGTGATACAAAGGCATCAACAATAGCCGAGTTTTTACCGGTGTATGATAATTTTATTCGTGCAATGAGTGCCGAAGCTACTGATTTAGACTCTTTTAAAAAAGGTATTGAAATGATTTTTAATCAGTATGGTGAAACATTTAAAAAACTTGGTGTTGAATCTTTTGGTGAAAAAGGTGAAATTTTTGACCCTAACATTCATAATGCAGTAATGCATGGTGAAGATGACACACTCCCTGAAAACAGTATTTCAGATGTATTCTCAACGGGATACAAAATGGGTGATAGAGTAATCCGTCCTGCAATAGTAAAAGTAGTTAACTAACTGTTAAATAACAGTAAATAATATTATAAACAAACCTATTAGGAGGAATAAATTTATGGCAAAAGTTATTGGTATTGACTTAGGTACAACAAACTCATGCGTAGCAGTAATTGAAGGTGGCGAACCTGTTGTTATTGCTAATGCTGAAGGTGCTAGAACAACTCCATCAGTTGTAGCATTTTCAAAAACAGGCGAAAGAATGGTTGGTCAGGTTGCAAAGCGTCAGGCAATCACAAACCCTGATAGAACAATCGCATCAATCAAAAGACATATGGGTACAAACTATAAAGTAAATATTGATGGTAAAGATTACACTCCACAAGAAATTTCAGCAATGACACTTCAAAAGCTTAAGGCAGATGCTGAAGCTTATCTTGGTGCACCTGTAACTGAAGCAGTTATTACTGTTCCTGCATACTTTACTGACTCACAACGTCAAGCAACAAAAGATGCAGGTAAAATTGCAGGTCTTGAAGTAAAGAGAATTATTAACGAACCAACAGCAGCTGCACTTGCTTATGGTATCGACAAGGAAGATGACCAAAAAGTTATGGTTTACGACCTTGGTGGTGGTACATTTGACGTTTCAATTATTGAAATGGGCGATGGTGTTCAAGAAGTTCTTGCAACAGCAGGTAATAACCGCCTTGGTGGTGATGACTTTGACCAAAAAATCATTGATTGGCTTGCTGATGAGTTCAAGAAAGAGCAAGGTATTGACCTTCGTTCAGATAAAATGGCTATGCAACGTCTTAAGGAAGCAGCAGAAAAAGCAAAGATTGAACTTTCAGGTGTAACAACATCTCAAATCAGTCTTCCATTCATCACTGCTGATTCAACAGGTCCTAAGCACCTTGAAACAACTCTTACACGAGCAAAGTTCAACGAAATGACAGCTGACCTTGTTGAAGCAACAATGGGTCCAGTTCGCCAAGCACTTGCTGACTCAGGTCTTCAACCATCACAACTTAACAAAATCCTTATGGTTGGTGGTTCTTCAAGAATTCCTGCAGTTCAGGAAGCAGTTAAGAAATATACAGGTAAAGAACCATTTAAGGGCATTAACCCTGATGAATGTGTAGCAGTTGGTGCTGCAATTCAAGGTGGTGTTCTTGGTGGTGAAGTTGAAGGACTCCTTCTTCTTGACGTTACTCCACTTTCACTTGGTATTGAAACAATGGGTGGCGTAAGCACAAAAATTATTGAAAGAAATACAACAATCCCAACAAAGAAGAGCCAAATTTTCTCAACTGCGGCTGATAATCAAACATCAGTTGAAGTTCACGTTCTTCAAGGCGAAAGAGAGTTTGCAAGAGACAACAAAACTCTTGGTATTTTCCACCTTGATGGTATTCTTCCTGCACGCCGTGGTGTTCCACAAATTGAAGTAACATTTGATATTGACGCTAATGGTATTGTTAATGTTTCAGCAAAGGACCTTGGCACAAATAAAGAACAATCAATTTCAATCACATCTTCAACAAATATGTCAAAAGAAGATATTGAAAAAGCAGTTCAAGATGCTGAAAAGTTTGCTGAAGAAGATAAGAAACGCAAAGAAGCAGTTGATGCAAGAAACGCTGCTGACCAAATGGTATATCAGGTTGAAAAAATCCTTGCTGATGAGGGCGACAAGATTCCTGAAAATGACAAAACTGAAATTCAAGGCAAGCTTGATGCATTAAAAGAAGCACTTAAAGGTGAAGATATTGAACTTATCAAGTCAAAGCAAGAAGAACTTACACAAGCTTTCTATAAGATTTCAGAAGAACTTTACAAACAAGCACAAGCAGCACAAGGCGGTGCAAACCCAGGCGCAGGTTATGACCCTAACGCAGGTGCAGCACCAAATGGTGATGGCTATTACGATGCTGATTTCAAAGATGTAGAATAATTAATAAATAACGGACAGTTCCTAAAAAGAACTGTCCGTAAACCCCTATTATTTGGAGATACTTATGGCAGAAAAAAGAGATTATTATGAGGTGCTTGGTGTTGATAAATCAGCATCCGATGATGAAATTAAAAAGGCATACCGAAAAGCCGCAAAAAAATATCATCCAGACTTAAACCCTAATAATAAAGAAGCTGAAGAAAAGTTCAAAGAAGCAAACGAGGCATATGAAATTCTTTCCGATAGTGAAAAGAAAGCACGATATGACCAATTCGGTCATGCAGGTGTTGACCCTAACTACGGTGCAGGTCAAGGCGGTTATGGTGGCGGATTCGGCGGAATGGATTTTGACCTTGGTGATATTTTTGGCTCAATTTTCGGCGGTGGATTCGGTGGTGGTTTTGGCGGTGGCCGCGCAAATCCAAACGCTCCACAACGTGGTAGTGACACACAGGCAAGTATTACAATTTCATTTGAAGAAGCAGCTAAAGGTTGCTCTCGTTCAATTGACACAATGCGAATTGAAACTTGTGAAGAATGTAAAGGAAATGGTTGCGCAAGTGGCCATTCACCAAAGACTTGTCCTGAATGTAATGGTCGTGGTCAAGTAACAGTAGGGCAAAGAACACCATTTGGCGTAATTCAGTCATCAAAACCATGCTCTCGTTGTAATGGTAAAGGAACAATCATCGACAACCCTTGTAAAAAGTGTAATGGAGCAGGTAGAGTACGTAAGAGCGCAAAACTTGATATTAACATTCCTGCAGGTGTAGATGACCGCCAAATCCTTACAGTTCGTGGTCAGGGTAATAAAGGCGTTAATGGTGGACCTTCAGGTGACCTTAACATTGTTGTTAATGTCCGCCCACATCCAATTTTTGAACGTGACGGTTATAATGTTTGGTGCGATGTTCATCTTTCATTTATGCAGGTTGCATTAGGTTGTAAAATTCAAGTGCCAACCCTTGATGGTAAGGTTGAATATAATGTTCCTGCGGGCACACAACCTCACGATGTATTCAAACTTCGTGGACGCGGTATTCAAAGTCGTAGCGGTATGGGTAAAGGCGACCAACTTGTGCGCATTATTGTAGATGTTCCAAAGAAACTTACCCAAAACCAAGAAGAACTTATTAAACAACTTGCACTTGAGTTTAATATTGATAACTTAAATGAGGATAAAAAAGGATTCTTTGGTAAAAAGAAAAAATAGTAAATAACAGTAGGGCGGGGAACTAATCTCCGCCTTTATTTATGCAAATTATAGTTTGTCGAGATGATTGGAGTTATATGTCATTCTGAGGAACGAAGTGACGAAGAATCTCTATTGGTTGATATGTTACCGTTGAAGATTCTTCGCTACGCTCAGAATGACCGATTCCTTTAATCATTCTGTTAGACAAACTCTAATTTATCGAAAATATTTAATATATTGAAATATACTATAAAGAATAGTAATATATATAAAGTAGGTGATATGATGAACAACTTTGATTCAATAAAACTCGTTGATTATTCAAGAAAAGAAGATTGTGTAAATTCAATAACACATATAATCGGTGCCGTATTTGCAATTATCGTATTGATTTTATGTATTGGTCGTGGAGTTTTACTTAGTCGCATTGATTATATACTTTTAAGTCTTGTTTATGGTATTACAATGCTTGCGGTTTTCGTTTGCTCATCAGTATATCACGCGCTTAAACCAAGCAAAGCCAAAAAAGTAATGCGTGTAGTTGACCACGCTATGATTAACTTTATGATAGTAGGCACAATAACACCCTATATGGTTTTAGCTGTAGCACCGATTAAGCCCATAATGGCTTATGTTTTGCTCGCAGTTTGTTGGGTAGCTGCAATAACCGCAGTTGTAATTACATTTACACTGTTTAATAAAACTAAAGTTATTCAAATGATTTTGTATATGGCAATAGGATGGTCATCATTCGTGACTGTGTTTGTGTTGTGGAAGCATTTTACACCAACTGCAATAGTTTTAATGATTACTGGTGGTATTGCATATACAGTCGGTGCAATTCTATATGGTATAGGCAAAAAGAAAAAATATATCCATGCAGTATTTCATATCTTCATAATTCTTGGCTCACTTCTTCATTTTCTTGGATTATATCTATATGTATTTATTTAATCAAATCATTCTGAGCGTAGCGAAGAATCTCAAAAAACAAGCGTGATAACCACTTGGCTATCACGCTCATTTTATAATCTCTTATCAATTCTTGTTCTTTTTATAACTTTATATAATGGTATTCCAAGTCCATAGCACACTACAAGTTGACCAAACCCTATTTGCAATGCGGTAATCAAAAACGCCTTAAATGCAAATTCCTCAGGTACAACTAATGTTATTTCAAGTCCAATAATAATCGCATTTACAATCACAGGGAAAAACATTGAGAGTAAAGGCAACTTTTTAATCATAAGATTTCTTGTGTAGTAGGTAAGTATTGACGCTAAAAATGTAGCAAATGTGCCACAAATAATATCAATAGCATAAGGACTACCAAGGTTAGAAATAAAACAACCTATTGTAAGACCCGGTATAGCGGCAGGGGTGAGTATAGGTAAAATAGTCATAACCTCAGAAATTCTAAACTGTATAGGACCATAAGCTACATTAAGTGTGTTTGCTACAAATGTTAATACAACATAAGCCGCCGCAATAATTCCTGCCAGCACCACAAAATTAACCTTTTTCTTATTCATTTTTTATCACTCCATAGTTTTATTTTACGTCAGGATGGTTTCGAACTGACGTTTTATATTTCACAAATCATTCTTGATTTGTTTCTTCTTGATTTACTTTTACTTTGATTTTCTTCAAAGTGTCATTCCATAACTTTTTAGGTGTTGATTTCACATTTTTATTAAATGACGAGAAAAGATTTCCTAAACCTTTTAGTATAAGCGTTCTTGTTTCAGGATCTAGTTCTTTAAGACATTCATAAATTAAAGATGAATTGCTTTTAAGATTTTCGGACCAGTCAACAAAGCTTGTCACATTTTCAGTGTTGGCGCTATTAATCATTTTGAATAGTGCCTCAACAAATTGTTCTCGTTGTTCAAATGTTGAACTGCAAACCCACTCATTGAAAGTAGCATCAAAAAAGTGTGATGACATATATAACTTTTCGCCGTTAATAAAATCGTTATTTGCAATATCAATTTGCCATAAAAATGGGTCGTGTTGATGAATTCCGCCACCACTACTCTTAATAATGCGATAATTATCATGATTGTTAAGCAATACACCAACAAGAGATTCTTCAGGCATAAATTTGCATATAATCTTTTCCGTTTCAATGTGTGCTACCGATTCAGTAAATGCCTCCGTGAATCCAGGACTGTCAAACGCTTGAATTTCAACAATTTTGTTTTTTGTAGATGGTAAGCACATTGTAGCAGCATAAATAGCAAGGTTACCGCCCTTAGAATGCCCGGTAAGAATAATTTTGCCCTTAATCTTTTTTGCAACCGTGTTAATATAAGTTACTGAATGACTTTGTGATGCAACGGGTGAGGTGAAAAGCATATTGAAATTTTCTTTCCAACCCGTAATTGTAGAGTCAGTGCCACGAAAAGCAATACAGGCATCACCGTTAGGTAATATGAATGTAATTGCACAAAATTGAGTATCTTTTTCTATATCAAAAATATCTTCATAGTAATTTACTCTAATTTTGCCATATCTTTTGCTGTATGCCGCTGCACTTAATAGCTTCTTATTTCTTTCGGCAGTTCTTTTTAATGGAAAAATGCTCTCATAGTTTTCATTTTCTACAATATCAGAAAGATATAATCCTTTACCCCTGTTTTTTACGTTGGGTACAATGCTGTTAAAGTTTAAATATGAAAGCTCAGCAAAAATAAGTCCATCAATTTTTGAATAGGGTAGTGTGTCAAAATCTTTATGTGCATTTAATAAAGCGTAATCAATAATATCATTCATTGAGTTATCTCCTTTATTAAAAATTGTCGGGAATGGGTCGTTGCACTCAATTCCGGCTTTTAGATTTTATGAAATAATTCTCTAAATTATTATAATTTAAGTGATGCAATATCAGTAAGACTCATTTGGTCTTCAGGTACAACAAAGGTGCTTCTCATAACGCTGAGTGCCGCATCAAGAGATGTAAGACAAGATGTGCCTGATTCAACTGCAAGACGACGAAGCTTAAAACCGTCTCGGTTAGCAACACGACCGTGTGTAGGTGTATTGATAATAAGTGAAACTTCGCCATTGTTAAGCATATCCATAATGTTAGGTGATGCTCCTGTAAGTGGGTTAACCTCTTTACACTCAAGACCTGCTTCACGAATTACTTTACATGTGCCAGGAGTTGCATAGAATTCAAATTCAGAATCTTTGAATTCTTTAAGCATTTCACCGACTTCTTTCTTGTCTTTATCGCGAACAGTAACAACAATCTTTGCATCCTTAGGCATTGAAACACCGCCGCCTTCAAATGCTTTAAGAAGTGCTTCGTTATAGTCAGTTGAAATACCAAGAACTTCACCTGTTGATTTCATTTCAGGACCAAGAGATGTATCAGCACCAATAATCTTTTCAAATGAGAATACAGGAAGTTTGATTGCATAGTAACCACTATTCTTGTAAAGACCTGTTCCATAACCCATATCGGCGATTCTTTCACCAAGCATTGCTCTTGTTGCAAGGCTGATAGCAGGAATACCTGTAACCTTAGAAATGTAAGGAACTGTTCTTGAAGAACGTGGGTTAACTTCGATAATATAAAC
>JAZKXL010000008.1:0-5401 GCA_045611635.1 Candidatus Fimenecus sp.
GAATTTTAACGGTTACAACGCTTGTGCGCTCATATTCCATAGGGTTGTTAACAACTACCGCAACACCTTTTGCAAAAGATGTGTCAAGAAGTGATGCAATATTTTTTACTGCACCTTCATATTCATTTGTGAATTGATTAAATGACATTGCATAGTCATTCCAACTACGACGATATGCACGTTGTACGGATGTGCCAGGTAAATCGTCGTGGAATTGGTGTGCAATAACTCGTTTCCATGCTTTTGTAAGTGTTTCTTGTGGATATTCGTATCCGTTTATAGTGCGTGCAGTAACACAAGCACGTTCAGCCATATCGGCAATTTCTTCGTTTCGTCTATTCCAACGCTTACCAATAGCACGAGAAGTGTAGCCACCAACGGCGTGATTTGTCATAACAAGTTCGTTATTCCATACAGGGAGTTTTTGCTTTATTTCTTCAGGCAAAGCATCAATATCATGAAAAATTTGGTCAGCCGGTGCTGATAATACTTCAATATCATTGGTGTCATTCAATTTGATTTCATCACAAACGGTTTTAACTGATGGCTCTTTAGGTGCGCCACCACGGTCACCAACACCGTGGAAAATTGCAGTCATAGGTAAGTTATATTTTTCGTTGTCAGCCAATTTTTCTTTAACAAATTTCTTGTCACGGACTTTAAGCAAAACTGTAACATAAGAACCAGGATTTGTGTTACCGTAAACATAATTTCCATCAACACCATACCATTTGCCAAGGTCAAAAGGTATGCCATAAGCCGAGCCCCAAGTGAGTTTTTGTGTGGTAAAGCCCTTAAGATTTGCGTGATGCATAATTGAAGGAAGGGCATAGCCAAAACCAAAACAGTCAGGCAAGAAAATATCACAACTACGTTTGCCAAAATTTTTATGGAAATATTCGTTGCCAATAAGAATGTTTCTAAAAAGTGCTTCAGGTGATGGCACGTTTACATCACCATTTTCAAAAGCACTACCGCAAACATTCCACTTGCCCTCGGCAATATACGCTTTCATCTTTTCCCACATTTCAGGGTAATATTCTTTCATTAATTCATAACGATATGAACCCTCAAAATTAAATTTGTATTCGGGATATTTCTCAAAACGCTGAAAATTCTCGTTAAGAGTGTTGTAAATGTATTTGCTTACTGTTGTTTCAAAATCCCAGCTCCAAATGGTATCAAGGTGAGCATTTGATATTGTATAGACCTTCTTCTTTTGCATAAAAATCCCCTTGCTATATTTAATAATAAAATTATATATACTTATGGCGAAAAAATCAATAAAATTGCTTATAAAAAGTATAAAAACATATGAGTTTATTTTCTAAACTCCTTTTTATTTTTTGTTGACTATTTCTTGCATTTGTGCTATGATTTATTCATATCAATTAGATGTGTATAAAGGAGAATTTGTTATGTTAAAATTAAAAGACATTGATAAAGCTGCTGCTGCAAAAGGCAAAGGCGTTGAAACTTTTTGGCAGTTTGTTAAATTTATCGTTGTAAGCTTAGGTGCATTTGTTATTCAACTTTTCTTGCCATATCTTGTTAAATTACCTATGACAGAAGAATTTCTTTCAAGACCTTATGACCTCTTTAATTTAGGTATTTGGTCTTCAGAAAAAGCTGCATCAGCAGGTATGGAGACAACAGGACTTGGTCTTTTTATTGCATTGACATTATGTAACATTCTTGCACAAGTATTTTCTTTCTTTGTAAACAAAGAGAAAACATTTAACTCTTGTGCAAACACTAAGGTAGTTTTCCCAATTTATCTTGTTGTTACATTTGCTCTTATTGCTTTCTCAGCTTGGTTACAACCATTCTTAGTTAACTTCCTTACATTAAAGGGATTAGCAGGTCCATCAATTGCAATTTCAGGTGCAATTTGTGCTTGTATTCAATTCTTCCTTTATTTCCCAATTCAAATGATTCTTTTCCGTAAGAAAAAAGAAGATGTTGAATAAGTTTGTACTTTGAAAAAATTACCCTACACCGTTTGGCGTAGGGTATTCTTGTTTTAGGTGATTTTATGGATAAAAAAACAGTATCACTCATTTTGAAAGTCCTCAAAACTACTATATCAATAGTTCTTGTAATTGCCGCAACTGTTTCTATGCTTGGCGCAACTCTTATAAGTGTGGCAAGAGATTATTTGCAGTCAAATGAATTTCACGAGGAAATTGAAAAGGCTGATTTAAGTTCGGTTAAATTAATGGTGGGTGATGAAAAAATTACCGTTTTGGAGTTTGTTCGTAATAGTGCGTCTCAATACATAGAAACTCAATTGCCAATATCATCATTATCTCCGTTTACTGATTATGCAGTTGAAACAATTGTCACACCAACCCTTGTAAATACTGTGGTTAAAGCTGAGGTCAATGACCTTATTGATTACTTCCTTAACTCAAATGTTGAAGAGGCGGAAGAAAGAATTAAGAATAATGAAACACTTAGTCAAAATGAAAGTTTGGACATTAAAAACGCTAAAACACCTGAAGATGCAATAAAAATTTATGCTCGTAGAATGATACTTCAAACTATTGAAAGTGCGTCAAAAATGTCGAGCGACAATTTTATTGTTCTTTTGTCAGAAAAAACAGTTACTAAGTGTGTTACACTTGCGGTAGTTTTAATAATAGCCCTTGCTTTAATCAATATTCGTACAATTTTCAACAACCTGATTTATGGTGGTGCAATGGGAATTCTCTATGGTATTGTAATTAAGGTTGCACAAAGCAAATTTGACGAATGGAATGTTGGCTTAGAAGATTTAGCTGGTTATGTTTTCCTAAAACCTTTAGCAAATGCATACTCATCAAATGCTACAATAGGATTTATAGTTGGAATTATTCTCGTTGCTTTGTTTGTAGGTGTATATTTCCTTTTCAAAAATTTTGTGAATAAAAACCCTGAAGAAAACTAAAAAAATATAAAATAAAGAAATCCCTTTCACAAAACAGTGAAAGGGATTTTTCTTATCTTTTAATTAATTTTCTAAGTTTCATATAACCCTTTTTAAGAATGGGTAATCCTTTTTCCATAAGGTTATACTTGAAGTTGTTGATTTTTAAGTCAAATTCGCCTGCGTACTCAATGATTATTGGGTTAAACTGACTCTTAAATTCATAAAGACCATCATCAAGAGTGCCTGCAATACCGCCTAAATCAAGAAAATCACAACCATTTTCAGTTGTAAGAATACATTGTTCACAAAGACCGCAAAGTGTAGCACAAAATGATGAGAATACATTCAAATCAGACCCTGCATATAAGTATTCCGCAATTCTTACACCCGTTTTATTTGGTGGGTAAACTGTAAGTAAAGCTGCAAGGGGAATAATCTCACCACGCTCATCAAGAACTTTCCTTGCATCAGCAATTTGTTCACTGATTTTCTTTTGCATATCGGGTTCTTTTTCAAATCGTTTTTCAAGATTTTCAATGTATGTGTTCACATTACATCTTTCAAATGCGAAAAATGCTTTATCTTGAAATGCGTCAGCAAGAATAGAGAAATATTCTTCATTTCTAAGTGAAATTTGTTGCCTTGCTTCAGTATTACTTAAAATCTTTTTGAAAAGTGCAATATTTTCAGGTGTGTGCTCTACACCCTCGTAGTAAAGTCCACGAGCAGGTTGGAAATTACCTAAATATTTACGTATTTTTTGCTTATAGTTTTTCTTGAATTCAGCCGCAGTAAGTGGTTTGCCACTTGCATCTTTTAATGGAATAAGGGCGTTAAAGCGTGGTTGAATTGCGTCACCAATATTCATAACAAAGCCCTTGTGCTCAAAGCCATTGCTTACAAGAGTGCTAAACTCAATTTTGCTACGGTCTAAATCAAATGGGTCAAAGAATTTGTCTATTGGAATATCCGGCAAAATCTTATTAACCACAATGGCAGGGTCAGTTTTTAAAAGATAGATATTTCTACTCTTGCAAAATTCTCTTGCACCATCAACGAATGCTTTAACAATTTCACTGTCGGTCAAATCTATAATAGGACCACGGGGACAGTAAGCATAGTTAAAGCCAGGCATAAGTGTGCGTATAAGAATAAGTGCAACACCACAAAGAGTGTCATCTTTATAAATACCGCAAAAACTGTTTTTCCAGTTGGCTTTAAGTTTTGTCCATTCTTCGGTTTGCTGAATAGGTGCAAACGAAGTATTTTCAATAAATTCAGTAAATTCCTTAATTGGAATATCTGCTTTAAACTTATACATATTTTTCAACCTTAAATCTTTTTTTGAATAGTTTTGAGTATTTTATAACCCTTAAAAATAAGTTCATAAAGTGTAAATTGTGGTTTGTTGATAATCAAGTCAAATTCGCCGATTAACTCATGCACATCAGCATTAAAACCACGCTTGAAATCGAATAAACCGTAGTTTTTTGAGTCCTCATTGAAATTGCCATCAATACCATAAAAATTAAATTTGTCGTAACCATTTTCGGTAGCAAATTTAATCATTTCATATTGCAATAAGTATTGAGAGTTGTATTTCATGAATGGCTTGTAGCTTGCGCCAAAAAGATACACAACCTCACGACCATAAAGCATATACCAACCGCCTGCAATAATTTTCTTATCGCCATATTCATTTACATCAGCGGTAAGTGCTTCAATTTTCTTTGCAATACTTTCTTGCTGTGACTTGATTTCGTTATATTCGTTAATGTTTTTAGGATTACCCTCAATAACTGTAAGGCGTTTTGCATTTTTTTCAAATCTTGCCTTTGTAAAGTCAAGTAATTCTTTAAGATTAACTTCCGCCAAAAGCACTTTAACTGCATTTTCGCGATTAAGCACTTTAAACATTTCTTGGTAATAGGAGAGGGGGCGGTCAATAAATTCGCGTCTTTCAGCGGTGTGTTGCATAAGATTTTTAAACTCAACAAGCATGTTTTCATCTGCCTCTATAAGAGTGATAAAGTTTTTCTTGCTGTTATTAATGCCCCACTTTGTACCGCTACGGAAATTCTTGAAAAGCTCATCAATAGTTTTATCTTTAATATCAAGCACAGAAATCCAGCGTGGCTCTAAATCCTTTTTCTCGTCCATATCAACGTAAAAGCCGTAATGCTTATAGCCCAAGGATTTTAATTTTTTCATTAAAGCATCATTTTTTGTGTCTTCGATTATGTTTCCATGAATGTCACGAAGCTGATAATCAACATAAGGATTAATTTTCAAGAAAGCAACATTTTGCTTTTTAAGATATTCTTTAATTTCTTTTGTAAATTCTTCGAGTAAATCAAAGTTTTGGTAATCCATTAAAAAACCACGAGGGGCATAAGCAAATTTAATAATGCCTTTAAGACTTTTATATAACAGTACAGTAGCAATTATTATTTTACCGTCTTCTTTAACGCCTAAAATCTTGCCAGACCA
>JAZKXL010000009.1:0-12800 GCA_045611635.1 Candidatus Fimenecus sp.
GCAAAATATATGATATGATATTATTTGTATAACTATGCTTATTCGTTTTTGAAAGAAGATGAAGTTAAAATGAGTAAAAAATGTGATGTACTTATAGTTGGTTGTGGTGTTGCAGGTCTTAATACTGCATTGTCATTACCCGAAAATTTGAATATTATAATCCTTGCAAAAAAGAGTAATACTGACTCAAACTCTTCCCTTGCTCAAGGTGGCGTTGCTGCAGTTCTTGATTTAGAGAATGATAGTTTCGACTTACATATTAACGACACTATGATTGCAGGTAAGCATGCGAATGATATTGATGCAGTAACAACTCTTGTTAAAGAGGGACCTGCTGAGATTTATAAAATCATTGACTATGGTGTTGAGTTTGATAAACGACCTGACGGTGAGCTTAATATGACACTTGAGGGTGGACACAGCAGACGAAGAATTGTTCACCATAAAGACACAACAGGTGCCGAAATGGTTCGTGCAATGGTAGCTGAAGCACAAAACCGTAAAAATATCACAATCATTGAAAATGCACCAGTATTTAAATTAACTCGCGTTAAAAGTGGTATTTGTGTGCACTTCTTAACAATTGACGGACAAGATGAAATTTTCGCAAGCTATTGTGTGCTTGCAACAGGTGGTATAGGTCGTGTTTATAAGTACACAACAAACCCAAAGGTTGCAACAGGTGACGGAATTCGCCTTGCATTTGAATTAGGTGCTCGTATTAAAAATTTAAGTTTTGTCCAATTCCATCCTACTGCATTTAATTCTGATGATAATGAGCAGTTTTTAATTAGTGAAGCAGTTCGTGGTGAGGGTGCATATCTTCTTAACTGTAATAAAGAACGTTTTATGCATCGTTATGATGAACGCCTTGAACTTGCTCCTCGTGATGTTGTTTCAAAGTCAATTATCATTGAGTCACGTCGTACTGGTAGCAACAACTTCTATCTTGACATTACTCATCGTGATGAAGAATATCTTCTTAATCGCTTCCCTGGTATTCATGAGGGTTGTTTAAAGTATAATGTTGATATTACAAAGGATTTAATTCCGATTTTCCCATGTCAGCATTATCTTATGGGTGGTATTGAGGTTGACCTTAACGCTAGAACCACAGTATCTCGACTTTATGCAGTTGGTGAATGTGCAAATACGGGTGTTCACGGTAAAAACCGACTTGCAAGTAACTCTTTACTTGAAGCACTTGTGTTTGGTAAACGCTGTGCTGACGATATTATTCGTTGTATAGATATGAAATATCCTGAAGTGCAGGTTACCGAAGTTGAAAAACAAGACCTTAACGGTGCACCATTACTCAAAGGTGTTTGTGATGAAATCCGTAACATTATGCAACGTTCATATTTTGTAATGCCTGCTAATGATGATGCGGTACGAAATGGATATAAACGAGTACGTGAAATATTAACTCGCCTTAAAAATGGCAAATTTAAAATTACTCCTGACTATTGTGAGGCACTAAGTCTTGCAACAGTTGCTTATATAATTCTTAAGGAGGTCAATGACCAATGAAATTAAATCAGTTTTATGTTGACAATCTTATCAAAGAAGCAATTAGTGAAGATATTAACTATATCGATGTGTCAGCGGATTATTTAATTCCTGAAAACCAAAGAAACGACTCATACTTTGTAGCAAAGGCAGATGGTGTTCTTTGCGGTTTGGATATTGCAATGCGAGTTTTCACTTTGCTTGACGATACATTCACATATACTGTTCATAAGAATGATGGTGACGAAGTAAAAGCAGGTGACTTGATTGTAGAATTCAATGGTAAAACTGCTTGTCTTTTAAAGGGCGAAAGAACAGCTCTTAACATTATTCAGCATATGTCAGGTATTGCAACTGCAACAAATAAAGCTGTAAAACTTTGTGAAGGCACAAATGCGCAAGTTACTGATACTCGCAAAACATTACCAGGACTTCGTGCTATTCAAAAATATGCAGTAGTTTGTGGTGGCGGTAAAAACCATAGATACAACCTTTCTGACGGTGCAATGCTTAAGGATAACCACATTGATGCAGGTGGCGGAATTACAAATGCAGTGAAAATTCTTCGCTCAAAACTTGGTCATATGGTTAAAATCGAAGTTGAAACAAGAAACTTCCAAGAAGTTAAAGAAGCAGTAGAAGCTGGCGCTGATATTATTATGCTTGACAATATGACAAACGAGCAAATGAAAGAATGTGTTGAATATATCAGCGGTCGTGCAAAAACTGAAGCATCAGGTAACATCACTTTAGATAATATTGCTGATGTTGCAAAAACAGGTGTTGATATTATTTCACTTGGTGCTCTCACTCATTCAGTTAAAGCATTCGACATCTCAATGAAAATGAAATAAAATGAATTACAAAGAATCAGTAGAATACATTCATTCACTTTTACAGTTTGGTATAAAACCAGGACTTGAGCGCATTTCAATGCTTTTGGATTTGTTAGGAAATCCGCAAGACAAAATTAAAACAATTCATATTGCAGGTACAAATGGTAAGGGCTCAACAAGTACTCATCTTGCAAACATTTTAACATCAGCAGGGTACAAGACGGGGCTTTACACATCACCTTATGTGTTGTCTTTTTGCGAAAGAATACAAATTGATGGTGAGAACATTCCAAAAGACTCACTTGCAAAAGCAGTTGAAAAAGTAAAAAGTGAGATTGAAAAATTAAATGAACAAGGAATAATTATTACAGAGTTTGAAGCATTAACTGCAACTGCATTTTTGTATTTTTATGACTCAGGTTGTGAATATGCAGTAATTGAAGTAGGTCTGGGTGGACGTTTTGATGCAACAAATGTAATTAAAAAACCTGAAGCAGTTGTTATTACATCAATTTCCCTTGACCACACAAAAATTTTAGGTGACACAGTTTCTCAAATTGCCTTTGAAAAATGTGGAGTTATAAAATACGGCGTTCCTGTTATAACTTCTCAAAATCAAAAATCACAGGCACTTGAAGTTATAAGAAAAACGACAATAGAGAAAAACAGTAATCTTATTATTGCAAATCCTCAAAATGCAAAAGTGCTTTTTGAGTCCTTGATGGTAAGTCAAGTAGTCAAATTTGTATATAGAGATAGCGAATATTTATTAAAACTTATGGGTGCACATCAAATTGAGAATGCAGTAAATGTAATTGAAACTGCAAAAATTCTTGGTATTGATGACCGATATATTAAAGAAGGTCTTGCAAAAACCACAATGCTTGCTCGTATGGAAATAATTGGTGAAAAGCCACTTATTATCCGTGATGGTGGTCATAATGAGGGTTGTGCGAATGCTCTTTATGATGTTCTAAAAAAGCATATATCAGGAAATATCAATATGCTTATAGGTCTTATGGCAGATAAAGATGTGGAAGGTTATGTAAGTAAAATCGCCCCACTTTGCAAGTCAGTTGTAACTGTAACACCAAGCAATCCAAGAGCATTAGACTGTGAAAGTCTTAAACAAATTGCAAAAAAATACTGCAAAAATACAAAATCCATAAACAACCCACAAGAGGGTTACAAATATATCCTTTCAAATACAAAGGAAGAAGAAACAATACTCATTTGTGGCTCATTTTATATGATGAGCGATATATTCGGTGAGTAGGGGGGCAAAAACTTATGTACAAAGATTTTATTGAAGATAGAATAAATGTATTTCTTGAAGAATTTGAGAAACTTGTAATTAAAGAGAATATTCCAATTACAAATTTCCTTTATAAAGAGTGTGATTATAAACTTGATAACACTCTTCCTGAAATTGATGATACATTTACTCTTTTCACACCTTATCTTAACCGTTGGGGTGGCAAAAAAGATAAACACGCTTGGTTTTATAATGAAATTCAGGTGCCTGTCTCTTGGGATGGTGAAATTCAGTTAGCAGTAGCTTCTGATGCTCGTCTTGGTTGGTGTGACATTAACCCTCAGTTTATCGCTTATGTTGACGGTAAACTTCAGCAGGGTATTGATAAAAACCACCGTGAAGTGTTTTTAACAAAGGGTAACCACAAGGTTTATCTTTATGCTTATTCAGGTAGCGTGCATGATGAATATGTTGATTTTGTTACAAATCTTCAACTTGTTGACGCTAAAACAAAGCAACTTTATTATGATATAAAAGTACCATTTGAGATTCTCCAGTTTGAAGATGAAAACTCAAGAAATTACTTTGAAATTAAAAAACATATTAATAACGCAATTAATTTTATTGATATGAGAAGCCCTTATTCTGATGAGTATTATGCATCACTTCAAAAGGCAATTAATTATCTTAAAGATGAATTTTATGGCAAATACTGTCACGAAGGTGAAGTTTTTGCGTTTTGTATAGGTCATACTCACATTGACGTGGCTTGGGAATGGACTCTCGCACAAACTCGTGAAAAGATTTTACGCTCATTCTCTACAGTTTTGGCACTTATGAAAAAGTATCCTGAATACAAGTTTATGTCAAGCCAACCACAGCTTTACAAATACCTTAAAATGGATGCACCTGAACTTTATGAAGAGGTTAAAGAAATGGTGCGTCTTGGTCGCTGGGAAGTTGAAGGCGGTATGTGGGTTGAGGCAGACTGTAACCTTTGTAGTGGTGAAAGTTTAGTTCGTCAGTTCATTTACGGTAAACGCTTTATGAAAGATGAATTTGGCGTTGACAGCAAAATTCTTTGGTTGCCTGACGTTTTCGGATATTCAGCAGCACTTCCACAAATTTTACAAAAATGCGGCGTTAATAAATTTGTAACATCAAAAATTGGTTGGAATGAAATGAATAAAATGCCTTATGACACATTCATTTGGCACGGAATTGACAATACACCTGTTTTCACTCACTTTATGACCGCACAAGATAAAGTGAGGGGAGTAGAACCTGCAACAAATGTTACATATAACGCAAAGCTTAATGCAAATCAACTTCGTGGTGCTTATGATAGATACCAACAAAAAGATTTGTATGACAATGTTCTTATTACATTTGGTTTTGGTGATGGTGGTGGCGGACCTTACGCTAAAGATTTAGAGTATTTTGATAGATTAAAGCATGGCATTCCAGGTACTTCTACACCTAAAATGGCATTTTCAGGTGAGTTCTTTGATGATATCAAGTCAAAAACTGAGAGCAACCCAAGAATCCCACATTGGAACGGTGAACTTTATCTTGAATTCCACCGCGGTACATATACTTCTCAAGCAAAGAACAAGAGATATAACCGTAAGAGTGAATTTATGTTCCAACGTGCTGAAACTCTTTCACTTATTGATGAGCATCTTAATGGATATAAATATCGCAAAGAAGATATGATGAATGCTTGGGAAATTATTCTTCTTAATCAATTCCACGATATTATTCCTGGTTCATCAATTAAAGAGGTTTATGAGGTTTCTCATGAACAGTATGAAGAAATCGGTGCAACAGGTAACGAAATTATCAACGACACTACAACTGATATTGCAAATAATGTAGAGGCAACTGATGGTTATGTTGTATTTAACCCTCACTCATTCGTAAATAGCGGTGCAGTAGAGGTTGACGGTAAGTGGCTCTATGCTGAAAACATTCCTGCAAAGGGCTACAAAGTAATTAATCCAACAGCAACTGAAAGCAAAGTAGTAGTTACTGAAAATTCTATTGAAAATGATTTCTTCCGCTTAACTCTTGATGAAAAAGGCACATTCACAAGTATTTTTGATAAGAGAAACAACCGCGAAGTACTTAAAAATGGTGCACGTGGTAATGTAATCACTGCTTATGAAGATTACCCTCGCGAATACGATAACTGGGAAATCAGTAGTTATTATACTGTAAAGCATTGGGAAGCTGATAAGGTAGAAAGTGTTGCAATTCTTAACGAGGGTGAGCGTGCAGGTCTTAAAATTACAAAGAAATTTAAGAATAGCACAATCATTCAAAACATCTATCTTTATAACAATATTGACAAGATTGATTTTGAAACTTATATGGATTGGAAAGAATCACATCTTGTGCTAAAAACTGCATTCCCTGTTGATGTTAATACAAACAAGGCAACTTATGATATTCAGTTTGGTTCAGTTGAACGACCAACTCATAAGAATACAAGCTGGGATGCTGCTCGTTTTGAGGTTTGTGCTCATAAATACTGTGACTTATCAGAATATGGTTATGGCGTAAGTTTGATGAATGACTGTAAATATGGTCACGCTATCCATGATGGTGTAATGTCGCTTACAATGCTTAAATGTGGTACATTCCCTGACCCTGATGCTGATAAATGCGAGCATTATTTTACATATTCACTTTTCCCACACGCAGGGGATTTCCGTGAAGCAGGCACAATTCAAAAAGCTTATGACCTTAATATTCCAATGCTTTGTAAGAAAGTAGGGGAGAATAAAGGTGCACTCGCAAACGAATTCTCACTCTTCACAGTTGATTGTGACAATGTAATCTTTGAAACAGCAAAGAAAGCAGAAATAGAAGAAACAATTATTCTTCGTGGTTGTGAATACTTTAATAAACGTACAACAGCAAATGTTAAGTTTGGCTTTAATGTAAAAAAAGCATACCTTTGCGATATGCTTGAAAATAATGTTAAAGAATTAAATGTAATTGACAACACAGTGGTGGTTGACTTTAAGCCATTTGAAATCAACACAATCAAAATTGTAAAATAATTAAGAATAAAGTAAAACGACGGAATCAATAACTGATTCCGTCGTTTCTTATTTAACTGTTTTTTGCTTTATTAATATCCGTAGTAATCATTTGAATTATAATTGTAAGTGTAGTCATCATAGTAGTTAGTGTAGTCATCGTAGTAGTCGTCGTAATCATCATAATAATCATCGTAGTAATCTTCGTAATAGTCGCTAGTGTAGTCTTCGTAGTAGTCGTTAGTGTAGTCTTCGTAATAATCATCATAATCATCATAATCATCATAATAATCATCATAGTCGTCATAATTATCATCTTCATAATAATCATCATAATAATCATCATAATAATCATCATCAGCATAGTAACCGTCTTCATCTACAAGTCCTTTAGCTTCTTTTATGACTTTATTAAATTTGGTTAAATCAACGCCGATTTTCTTATCAGACTCTTCAATTTCAATTGAAACTTCTTCGCCATCTACTGAAACTTCAAGACCACTAATATATTTTTTAGTTAAAGAAATTGACATATCAATTTCAGGAAGAATATCGTCTAATTCGTCTTCTAAATCGTCTTTTTCATCTTCCCACTCTTCAATCATATCTTCTATTTCGTCGTTATCAACATCAGATTTGGCAAAAGATGAAACAATAACATCGCCTAAAGCCATTATAGTTTTTGAAGAAATAGACACTTCATAGGTTGTCACACCGTCTTTTCTAGTCTTTTCAAAATCCATATTTTCTTTAAGCCACTTAGTGCTAAGAAAACATTTAGAAACATCTTTGAAACATTTTTCAATAGCTTTAATTTCTTCTTCATCTATATCCATATCATCAAGGTCAAACTCTTCGCCAAATTCTTCAAATAATTCTTTTAATACTTCTTCGGCGTCTTCACCATCATAGATATCAAGAAGTGCATTCAAGGCCTTCATAGCTTCAGAAATACCTTCTGGTACATCTTCTTCATAGTTAACTTGAACTATTTCATCATCTTCACATCTTACTAACGCGATATCCTTAGTACTTACCTCAACGTAACTAGTGTAAGATTCATCACTTGTATATATATAGATTGCTTCTTTTTTTAGGTCAAGAGTTGTGATAACATCTTCACCATCAGCCTCACCTTCAAATGAGAAATTACGCTCTTTTGTATTAAGATTAAAAGCGGCCTTTCCAACGTTTTCACCATCATAATCAACTGCAACTTCGTATGTTTTACTTGAATCAAGCATATGCTTAAAAGCATTTGCGATTTTAATTATAGGTTTATTTGCAAATGCTATAACTGCACCAATACTTGAAAATACAAGACATATTGCAAGAACAATTGCAATAGCTGAAAGAACTTTCTTGTTAATTTTATTCTTCTTTTTTGGTGGCTCAATAGGTGCATAAACTGGAGCATAACCCGTAGTATTAGGAACAAAATTTGATGCTTCGTTAGACGCAATGTTAGGCACAAAGTTAGGTGCAACATTAGGTACAACGTTTGGTGCAACATTAGGTACAAAATTTGGTGTATCGTTTGGCACAGCGTTTGGTGCAACCTCATTTGTTTCTACAGGTGTAACAGAAGCCCCACATTCAGGACAAAAAGTCGCCATGTCTAATATTTCTTTTCCGCAATTTCCACAAAACACAGTGAAAACCTCCTCTTCCTTTTTTTACAATTATAAACTTTTATTGATAACAAGTCAAGAAAACTAACAAAAAAGCTACCTTTTTAACAAAGATAGCTTTTTTATTATTTATTTATTTTTATTTGGTGCTTTAACCTTATTGAGTTTAGCATTCAACTCAAGAATTTGTTCTTTTGTGAATGAGCCACCAAGCATTGAAATACAACGCTTAATTGTAAATCCTTTAGCCATACCATAAATATTTTTAAGCATCGCAGGTGTTACTTTGAAGCCAGCAATTACGCCGCCACCTTTTTTCTCTTCACCGTTTTCGTCTTTGCCACCGCTCATAGAGTTTTTAAGCATCATAAGGAACTTAACCATTACAAGCTTACCACCAAATGTGCTCATAATATCACCAATAGTGTTATTGATTGAAAGGTAACCGTCAGGAGTGTTGATTTCAAACCAGTTAATAACCTGACCTTCTTCTTTCATAATGTAGCTTTCATTTGGAGTGTCAACCTTGTTGATTGTTGCAGTATCTTCAAGGTCACCTGCAACAACTTTAAGCTCAGTTGTACCTTCATTCTTAACTTCAAAATAGAAGAATGGGTATTTACCTTTTGTTTGCTTGCCAACGCTTACGCCATTTGCAAAAAGTTCAACCTCAGGTTGGTTAGAATATACAGTAACCTTTGTTACGTCTTCAACTCTATCAATATATCTCTTACTGCAAAGGTGAACCATTGGTTTTTCTGAAAGCCATGCCTGATATGCATAGAAACTGTCTTTCTTGTACTTTCTATCAAATGTAACAAGACCCTTGTGGTTCATACCGTTTTCGCCACCTTCGTTACGAGCGTCAGCAGCAAAGTCGAACATATTCCAAACGTGAGTTGCCCAAAGATAAGGTCTATCAGCAATTTGCTTGATAAGTTCTTCGTGATAGTATGACTGATATTCTTCAGTATAGTCGCCTTGAACTGGGTTTGATGTGTGCCAGTCAAGAGCTTCACAACCGTATTCACTAATACCGATTGCTTTTTTAGGGTATTTCTTATGGAAATCGTCAAACCAAGGTCCATTCATATCAGTTGTACCACCATACCAACCGAAATAGTGGTTGTATGAAAGTACGTCAGAAATTTGAACATATTCGTCATCAGGTGAACACATAGTAACTGATGCGATTGTTGTAGGACGAGTTTTGTCTATTTTGTGACAAAGGTCATTAAGGTCTTTGTGATTCTTAACAAGGTCAGGTGTTGAACCTGCAATAGAAATTTCGTTTGAAAGACCCCAAACAACAATTGATGGGTGATTATAGTTTTGAATAACAAGTTCTTTCATTTGTGAAATTGTGTTGTCATAACCATTATTCATATGGCTTGAAATATATGGAATTTCAGCCCAAAGAACAAGACCTGATTCGTCACAAAGGTCATAGAAATATTGTGAGTGCTGATAGTGAGCAAGACGGATTGTATTTGCACCCATTTCAAGAATAAGCTCAAGGTCTTCCTTGTGCATTTCTTTTGTGAGAGCATTACCTACATCAGGTCTATCTTGGTGACGAGATACGCCACGAAGAGGGTATTCGCGACCATTAAGAATAAATCCTTTTTCAGGGTCAATTTTGAATGTGCGACAACCAAAACGAGTTGAAACTTCATCAACTTCTACGCCGTCACAAATAAGTGTTGCCTTTGCTGTGTAAAGATATGGGTCAGCAAGACCGTCCCAAAGATGAACATTTTTGATTTCAAATTCAGCATCGTCATCATCTTCTTTTGAAGCAATAACTTCACCGTCAGCAATAATTTCATAACGAACTTTGCAGTCTTTGTTTTTGAAGAATGTTTTAATTTCAATTTCAGCATCTTCGCCCTTGATTTCAGGTGTTACCATAATAGCAGGTGAGCCATAGTAATCAAGGTCAAAGTGACATTCAGGAACACCAATAACACTTACGTCACGGTAAATACCGCCATAGAATGTAAAGTCAGCTTGTTGTGGATAAACTCTATCATTTGCTGAGTTGTCAACTGCAACAACAAGTAAATTTTCATCTTTAACATCATCAAGTTTTACACGGAATGTTGAATAACCACCATCGTGCTTTGTAATGCTCTTACCATTCCAAAAAACTTCGCAAGAAGAGTTTACACCTTCAAATTGAAGATATTTAACTGCACCTTCAGGTAATTCATCAGCTTTAATATCCTTTGCAAAGTAGCAAGTGCCTCTATAATAATCGTTACCGCCGTCTTGACCGTCTATGCCATTCCAAGTATATGGCAAGTCAAGTGCTTCTCAATCAGTAGGGAGTGTAGCAGGTGCTGCTTTTGCATTCTTTGAGAAAATCCAACTGCTGTTAATAACTTTAATATTTCTCATAATAACCTCCATAAAAGTATAACAAGAATTTTATATCTTAACAATTATACAATAATACCCAACACAATTTCAACTGAAAATTAACATTGTGTTGGGTATATTTTTGTTAAATATTGTAAAATTTTTACTTAAGTCCTGCTTTTTTAAGAAGAATATCAATCTTATCAGCTGGGTCAAGAAGTTTGCTTACTGACTTGTCGTGGTTAAGAGTGTCAATAATGTATGAAAGATATTTTGAAAGTTCAACTTCGCAATACCAATCACGCTTTTTAAGTTCAGGCATACGGTAAACAAGGTTTGTTGTGAATACCTTATCAAAAAGACCATCACGATAAGCTTTATCAAAAGAATCAAGACCTGCGTTGAAAAGACCAAATGCAGAGAAAATGAATACTCTGTTTGCACCAAGTTCTTTGATTTTTCTTGAAACATCAAGCATTGATTCACCTGATGAAATCATATCGTCGATAATAATAACGTCTTTGCCTTCAACATTTGAACCAAGGAAAGAGTGTTCAACAATTGGGTTTCTACCGTCAACGATTCTTGAATAGTCACGGCGTTTGTAGAACATACCAAGGTCAAGACCTAAATAGTTTGAATATTGCATACAACGGCTCATAGCACCTTCGTCAGGTGAAATAATCATTGTGTGTTCTTTGTCAAGTTTAAGTCCGTCAACATTGTTAACAAGTGCCTTAATCATTTGATAAGCAGGTGAAATGCTTTCAAATCCGTGAAGAGGAATTGCATTTTGAACACGAGCATCGTGAGCATCAAAAGTGATGATGTTGTCAACGCCCATTGAGAGACAAAGTTCTTGAAGCATAACTGCACAGTCGAGAGATTCTCTTGAAGAACGCTTGTGCTGTCTTCCTTCATAAAGCATTGGCATAATAACAGTGATTGTTTTTGCCTTACCACCGATTGCAGAAATTGCTCTCTTAAGGTTAGCATAGTGGTCATCAGGACTCATAGGAACTGTCTGACCATACATTTTGTATGTAACACCGTGGTTAAACGCATCGATGAGAATGTATATGTCATATCCACGAACTGACTCGTGAAGAGAACACTTACCTTCACCTGTACCAAAACGAGGGAAAGTAGCATTAAGGATATAAGTATCTCTTTCATAACCTGAAAAAGCAATTGTTGTTTTGTGCTCTGAATCCTGTTGCTTACGCCATTTTACAAGGTAACGGTCAATTTTTTCTGCCATTTCTTCGCATCCCGGTAAAGCAATAATACCGAGAGGGCCATTTGGTACTGTGGTAATTTCTCTGTCTGCCATAATTTAACCTCCGCAAATTTGAAAACTTAAAACTATATGTAATTGTTTAACATATATATTCTACTATATTTTGTGGTTTTTGCAATAGAAATTTAATAAAAAAATAAAATTTAGTTAAAAGAGTGCTCAATTGTTATAACTGCAAAATATCTTTCGTTTATTTTGCTTAATTTGTTTTCAATTTCACCCCGTACTTCATCGTTGCTTAAGTGATATTTGTGCGGAATAATCAAATCAAAAATCAAATTTGTGTGTGTAGGTCCATCAACAACCCTAAAATCATGAATTGACATTTCGTTTGAAATTTCAGTAATAAGTAAGCTTGTCATTTGACGCAAAGCGTTGATTTTTTCATCATCAACAACAATAGGGTCCATATGGATTGAAATAATCATTCCGTATTCGTTCAAAATGTCACGCTCAATAAGGTCAATAACATCATGGATTTCCATAATATTTTCATTTGAAGGCACTTCTGCGTGAGCCGATGCAAATTTTCTTCCTGGACCATAATCATGAATAATCATATCATGTACGCCAACAATTTTGTCGTATGAAAGAATTTTGTTTGTGATTTCTTCAACAAATTCTTTTTCAGCAGGTTTACCTAAAAGGTCAGCCATTGTATCTTTAAGAATATTAAAACCTGCCATAAAAATAAAGCAAGCAACAATAATGCCTAAATATCCGTCAATATTGATATTCGAGAAAGCTGATACAATAATTGCAATTGCTGCAACACCTGTAGCAAGACAGTCGCTGAAACAGTCCTTCATAACCGCAATCATAGGTGCCGAGTTGATTTTTTTGCCTAATTTTTTGTTGAAA
>JAZKXL010000010.1:0-2450 GCA_045611635.1 Candidatus Fimenecus sp.
CCTCTTCAAACATACCGGCAATGTCTTCTATTGTTGGTATCTCATTATATTGTGCACGATAAACTGCAGCACTTGTCTTAATTGCATCAATGTTTGACATGCATGTTTTGTAGATTGCCGTGTCAGTTATTTGTTGATAAAGGCCCTTATTATTTTCATCTTTGTCACTGTCATCTTTAGGACTATCAGCATTTTGTGAACAACCGGCCAACGCCATTAAAATCAAACAAAAAGTTAAAAGAATAGCTAAACTTTTTTTCATTTAAAAAACTCCTTTTATTAGAAAATATGATTATTCTTCGTCTTTCTTTTTACTAGCAATCACCGTAATAGTTGCCACACTTGCAAGAGCTGCTACTGCTACTGCTATTTTTGAAGCACTACGACTTGTATTTGGAATATTACCCTCTACATTTTCTGAATTATCTACATTGTCTTCTACAGTTGTAGTTTCTGTTGTGGCTTCTTCATTCAATGTTGTGCTTTCAGTTGTAGTTTCATTGTCAGGCGTTGTAGTTTCAGGTGCTTTGTCTGGTACAACGTCAGCAACCTTTGAAAGATAACTAAACTGCTCCATTTGCAAATCAGTCATTGGTGTGAAGCAAAATACGTCAGTAGTATAGGTAAGCTGAGTATTAAGGAGTGAATATGTAATTTTTACCTCAAAAGGAATATTTGCACTCTCAAAGTCATTGTTTGTTGCCTTAATGTTCACAACATTACCCATTTCAACGGTTGTGCCTGTTGAATAATCAAAAGTAATGTCTGCACCAACCACATCAATAGACCAAACAACAATGTCAGACTCAACTGACATATTCTTGATTATAAGTTCATTATCTTTAGTTGAATGGTATCCTGAACTTGTGTTGTTAAAGCGTGCATAAAGGATTTCAGAATTATTTTGTGACATATTAAATTGTGGATATTCCTTGCTTGTATAAACATCTATAATATTGCCCCACAAGAAGTCGTGCACAAGATTTTTAGTGTATTCGTCATGCATAATCATACCGTGACCTTGATTTCTTACATACCAAGTAGCATCAGGCAAAAATCCTGTAGATGCATCAATGTCAAACTCAGGTGAAATATGGTAGTGATTTGGATTGTTGCAAACTGTATTTGCTTGTGTATAATCACTTGCAAATCTTTCGTTTACAGGGGCACAATCTGAGCCCGATGAAAGATAAGTATCAATAAGAATATCAGAATTATATTTGCCATTTGGTGATGTGTAGCCATTACCCACAACATAACCAATCTTCATACCATCCGCCTTTAATTCAGCAAGTTTTTTGGCAAGATTGTCGCCACCATTTGCAATTAAAGTATGATAAGCCACTGTATCAACATACAATTTTTTATTGTCAGCGAAATTAAGACCTGTATAGTCAAGTGCTTCTTCAAAATAGTTATATGGTACAAAGTCCCAAAGCGATGGAATTGCAGTAATGCCTGCCCATAATTCAGGGTCATTTATAACGTCGTTTGCACCATTTACAATAACATCCATTGAAAGAAGCTGTAAAATCCATTCCCAGTCTTTTTCATATTCAAAACCATGCTCAATAAATGCTACGATTTCATCAAGGGGAACATTTAAATATTCACCTGTGAAAATTGAACCACAAAGAGTGTTGCCAAGAGTTGCAGGGTTACCAAACATAGCACGTCGAACATCACCCTTATGACCATAAAGGTAAAGATAAGTTGTGCCATATTGACCACCGTGACTAAGTCCGTAAAGGTCAACTTGGTCGGCGCCTGTTATGTCTTTTACTTCTTGAATATATTGGTCAAGGGCTGCAGCGTAATCCATTTGGCTTCTACGCCAGTCAAAAGTAAAGCCGAAAACATTCTCAGCGCCTACTTCTTCAATAGCCATATCAGCAACTACTCTTTCAGGAATATACTGCTCCATATCGTTTTCAATCAAAGTGGATGCGCGAGTTGCTGCCGCACCGCTTGGATATGGCACAAGATTGTTTTTAGATGTACCATCAGGATTCATGCCGATTGGCGCAAGATATTCTTTAATCTTTTTAGCAAGCTCATCTGATAAGTCTGCTTGATTAAGTGTAACATCAGAAAGAATTGCAACAACATCTTCACCCAAAGCGTCGAAATTCAATGGCCATGCAAGCTGCACAACACCATTTTCATCAACAATAGGTTCGCCATTTTCATCCGCATAAGCGAGGTTAGGACCTGAATAGCCCTGTAAAATTACAACGGGTACTTTTTCTTCTTCTTTTGCAGTAACCCCCATTGATACTGCTGAGAAAATTATAAGGACTGCGAAAACAACTGATAAAATCTTTTTCATAACAATTCCCCTTTTTATAGAATAATATCTATAAAATCATTCTACACCCTGTCGATTAAAAAATCAATAAAAAAGCGACACTGAAAACCAGTGCCGCTATAAAAAATTTTTATACTTTTTT
>JAZKXL010000011.1:0-6484 GCA_045611635.1 Candidatus Fimenecus sp.
GTTTGCATAAGCATACCCATACCGCCACCATAAGGAGCATCATCAACTCTACGATGCTTGTCCTCAGTATAATCCCTTATATTTATGCAATTTATTTCTACTAATCCCTTTTCCCTTGCACGGCCAATGATACTTTCAGAAAGTACAGTTTCACACATTTCAGGGAAAAGTGTCATTATGTTAATTTTCATCTTCAAAAAGTCCTTTTATAGGATTAATTTTTATAATTCCCTCTTCAACATCAACGTTTAATACAACCTCTTTGATGGCAGGAATAAGCACCTCACCATTAGGTGTTTTAATATGCCAAACATCATTTGCACCAGTTTCACTTACATCACAAATAGTGCCTAATTCTTTGTTTGTGTTGACATCAATAACAGTACAATCAAAAAGTTCTTGAATAAACCAAGTACCTTTTGGAAGTTTTGCGTCACTACGCTTCATATAAAGCACAGTATTTTTAAGTGCACGGGCTTTATCAACATCATCAATTCCATCAAGCAACAAAATTGCAACATTGCCGTGTGGACGGGCTGAAACTACATTTATACTTTTTTCGCCCTTATTATCAAAATACAAAGTTTTGAATTTTTTTACAAATTCAGGAGTATCACACCATGGATTAAAACGGACTTCACCCTTAATCCCATGAGTTGATACAATTTGCCCTAATTCAAGATAGTTTTTAATCATTGAAAATCCACTCCATTTACATAGCGGAAGCTAACCCCGCCCTACATTGCAAAAAGGCAGACAATGCGAAACTGTCTGCCTAAATTGCAATAGATTAGTCGATATCGACTTGGACTTTTTCACCTGTACGAGTAGCGCCTGCTTTAACAACTGTTCTAATTGCCTTTGCAATTCTACCTTGTTTGCCGATAACTCTGCCCATATCGTCTTCATCAACATGAAGGTGATATACAACGATACCACGCTCATCAACCTCATCAACTGTAACAGAAACAGCGTCAGGATTTGCAACAAGTCCTTTAACGATAGTAATAAGAAGTTCCTGCATTTTCAAAAACCTTTCTTATTTAATAACGCCGCTCTTTTTAAGAATAACCTTAACTGTGTCAGTAGGTTGAGCACCGTTTTTAAGCCATTGCTCTGCTTTTTCTACGTCAATCTTGATTTCAGCAGGGTCTTTCATTGGATTGTAAGTACCAATTTCCTCAATGAATCTGCCGTCACGTGGGTAACGAGAATCTGCAACAACTACTCTGTAGAAAGGAGCTCTTTTAGCACCCATTCTGCGAAGTCTCATTTTAACTGCCATTTTTGTTTCCTCCAAAATATATAAAAATTTTATATTAAACACTGTTGTGTTTTAATCAGTGTTCATTAACTTACATTGGGAAGCCACCAAAGCCACCCATTCCGCCGTTGCCACCGGTAAGGCCCATACGCTTCATTTTGCGTTTCATACCACCTGAGTTCATTTGTTTGAACATTTTTTGCATTTGGCGATATTGGTTAAGAAGTCGGTTAACATCTTCAACTTGCATTCCGCAACCTGCGGCAATTCTACGTTTACGAGATGGATTTATTATATCAGGATTTCTACGCTCTTTAACTGTCATTGACTGAATGATTGCGCGCATTCTATCTAACTGACGGTCATCAACGTCAACATCCTTGATTTTTTTGTTAATACCTGGAATCATTGAAAGAATGTCTTTCATACTACCCATTTTTTGTACTTGTTCCATTTGGTCAAGCAAATCTTCAAGGTCAAACTTGTTTTTACGAAGTTTTTCTTCAAGTTGTCTTGCTTTTTTCTCATCAAGAGCGTTTTCAGCTTTTTCAATAAGTGAAAGCACATCACCCATTCCAAGAATACGAGAAGCCATACGGTCAGGGTAGAAATAGTCAAGTTCATCTAACTTCTCACCCATACCAACAAACTTGATTGGTTTACCTGTAACTGCTCTTGCTGAAAGTGCCGCACCACCACGGGTGTCACCATCCATTTTTGTAAGAACAAGGCCATCAATGCCTAACTCATCATTGAATGTGCTTGCAACCGTAACTGCATCTTGACCGAGCATTGAGTCAATAACAAGCAAAATTTCGTGAGGGCGAACCTCAGCTTTAATATTTTTAAGCTCATTCATAAGCTCAGTATCAATATGCAAGCGACCTGCAGTATCAATGAAAACGTAATCGTAACCCTTGTCTTTTGCAAGTTTAATTGCCTCTTTAGCAATTACTACCGGGTCAGTTTGCCCCATTTCAAAAACTGGAACGCCAACTTGTTCACCAACAACTTGCAACTGTTTAATAGCAGCAGGACGATAAATGTCACACGCTACAAGTAAAGGTCTGTGATTTTCATTTTTAAGTTTTCGTGCAATTTTTGCACAATGTGTTGTTTTACCTGAACCCTGAAGACCACACATCATAATAACTGTTGGTGGGTGGCTTGCATAGGCAAGGCGTGTTTGAGTACCACCCATAAGGTCGGTGAGTTCTTCATTAACTATTTTAATAACCATTTGTGCAGGGGTTAAACTTTCCATAACCTGTGCACCGATAGCTCTTTCAGTTACTTTGGCGGTGAAATCCTTAGCAACTTTATAGTTAACGTCAGCTTCTAAAAGTGCAAGACGCACTTCACGCATTGCTTCTTTAACATCGCTTTCAGTAAGACTACCTTTGCTTTTAAGTCGTTGAAAAGCGGATTCAAGTCTATCTGATAAACCTTCAAATGCCATGATTTCTCCTATTCTGTCAAGGAAAGTGCTATTGACTTAATCTTGACTGTGTCATCATTAATTTCACGAGAAAGACCGTGATTAAGATTATATTCGTTAATATGTTCGGCACATTTTATTATACCCTCAAGACCAGCTTGCATTTTCTCAAGTTTTTGTGAAAATTTAAGTTTAGATTCCATATCGAAAAGAACTGCCTCAGCCCTTTTGATAGCATCACGAACACCTTGACGGGTTATGCCTTCGTTTTCAGCGATTTCGGAAAGAGAAAGGTCGTCGTTATAGTAAAAATTGAGATAATCACGCTGTTTTGTTGTAAGAGCTTCGCCATACAAATCAAGAAGCATTGAAATTTCAATATTATTTGCCACAATGACACCTACCTTTCTAAAAACAATCGTCCTGTAAAGCATTTGCGCTTTACAGGACGTCATTATACTAGAATATTAATTGTTTGTCAAGCACTTTTTTATTTTTTGCCTGCGTTTACAATATCGCTCCACTCAACCTTATCTTCAGTCTTGTTGTCTTTACCAAAATCTACATCTGGTAATGTTGTTGTTTCTTTTGGTAATGTAGTAGTTGGCTTATCACCTGATGGCTTTGTTGTAGTAGTTGTTGTTGTACTACCTGAAGGTTTCTTTGTAGTGCTTATTGTGCTACCTGATGGTTTTTTTGTAGTAGTTTGTGTAATGAGAGCTGGAATGTCATCATAGAATCCTTCTTCACTAGTTGTGACTGGAATTTTATCACCGTCAATATTAGTAACGAACTCATTACCCTCTTCATCTTTATACACTGTGATTACTTCACCATTTTCACCAGGAATTGTGTAACTAGGTTCATAATCATCTTTCTTACAAGCTGTAAAAACGACTGCAACTGCAAGCAATAAAATTGATGCTATAATAATTTTTTTAGTCATTATGTAAATCCCCTTTTCGGTTGTTTTGTTTATTTATATCATATTACCATATCTTTTTATTTTTTGCAATATGTTTTATTTTAATTCTGCTATGGTAACTCCTTCCTCGCCTTCACCAAAAACGCCTACACGGAAGGTACGAATATTAGGGTGTTTGCGAAGATAAACATGAATACCTTTTCTAAGTGCGCCTGTGCCTTTTCCATGAATTATAGTGATTTGGTTAAGTCCTGTGCGAAGTACACCATCAATAAACTTATCAAGGTCAAGCATTGCCTCTTCAACAGTAGTACCACGCAAGTCAATACTTGAATTTGATGACGCTGTTGCATTTGATGAACCAGTATGAACTGTGCGCATTCCGCCTGTTTGCTTTTTAGGTTGTTTTTTTGCACCTATAAGTCTCAAATCGGAAATATCGGCTTTCATTTTAATCATACCTGACTGAACCTGCACAATTTTTTTCTTTTCATCAATAGATATAACCTCTGCCTCGCCACCTAAGGTTTTAACAAATACTCTATCACCAATTTTCAGTGGTCTTGGCAATGTATAATCACCATCATCACTTTCAAGCAAGTTTTGTGATATTTCATCCATCTTATCAAGTTGACGCCCCATAGCCGCTTTTGCTTTTCGGGCAATTTCTTGATGGTTATTTTTCTTTGCAAGTTCTTTTTTCAACTGTTCAATTTCAAGCAAAAGTGCATTACCTGCTCTACAGGCATTTTCAACTATTCTTTCAGCATCACGCTTTGCCCTTTCAATTTCTTTTTCACTTTGTTCTTTTGCCTTTTGAAGTGTTTTTTCAGCGTTTTCTTTTTGGTGAAGAATTGCATCTTTTTCATTTTCTAATTTTTGACGGTCATCCTCAAGGGCTTTTCGTGCAGTTTCAAGAGTATCAACTGCATCTTCAAAACGAGTATCTTCTTCTGAAATAAGCGCTTTTGCAAAATCAATAATATTTTCGCTTATACCAAGACGACCTGCAATAGCGAGAGCATTTGAACGACCTGGCATACCAATTAAAAGACGGTACGTTGGTCTAAGCGTTGCCACATCAAACTCACAGCATCCGTTTTCTACCCTATCAGTTTTAAGAGCATATTCTTTAAGTTCGGAATAGTGTGTTGTTGACGCGATTTTTGAGCCCTTTTGTCTTAAACTTTCAAGTATTGAAACCGCAAGGGCAGCACCCTCTATTGGGTCAGTACCTGCACCAAGCTCATCAATGAGCACAAGACTTTTTTCGTTAGCGGTTTTTAAAATTTCTACGATTGTAGTCATATGAGATGAAAATGTTGAAAGTGACTGTTCAATGCTTTGCTCATCACCAATATCGGCAAGCACATTTTGAAACACTGAAACTCTACTATTATCGGTTACTGGAAGCATAAGTCCACATTCCGCCATTAATGTTAAAAGACCAATAGTTTTTATTGATACAGTTTTACCGCCAGTATTTGCACCAGTTATTACAAGAGAGTCAAAATCAATACCCAGTGAAATATCAACCGGCACAACTGACTTTGCATCAATTAAAGGATGCCTTGCTTTTTTGAGCAAAATTTCACCATCGTTATTAAGAATTGGTCGGCTAGCTTTCATTTTATAAGCAAGATGCGCCTTTGCAAAGTGCAAGTCAAGCATTGTGGCACTTTCAAAACTGATTTTAATAGTGTCTTCAAACTGCCCTGCCATTCCTGAAAGCTCCGCAAGAATTCTTTCAATTTCGTCGTGCTCACGGCTTTCTAAAACCTTAATTTCGTTGTTTGCTTCAACCACTGCAGCGGGCTCAATAAACACAGTTGCACCGCTACCAGACGTATCGTGTACCATACCTGCAACTTCACCACGATTTTCAGCCTTAACCGGCACAACAAAACGACCATTTCGTTGAGTAATAATTCCATCGCGAAGAATTTTTGAATAGTGTGATGAGTGAATCATACTATCAAGCTGCTCACGAATTTTATTCTCAAAATGGCGTTTTTTACGACGGATTTCTTTAAGTTCAGGCGAAGCATTATCACTGATTTCAGTTTCACTTATAATAGCATTTGTAATTTTTTCTTCAAGGTATTTATTAGGATAAAGAGAATTGAACAAATCATCTAAAGCAGTTTCCATTCCTGCGCATTTTTCGTGCCAAACTGTAATTCCACGAATAACTTTAAGAGTTGTTGCAATTTTTAAAAGTTCACCTGCTGAAAGTGAGCCACCTGCATTTGCACGGCTTAAAGCGTTATTTACATTTTGAAGTCCGTGAAATGATGGGGCGCCAAATTTAGCAATAAGAATATAAGCCGCTTCAGTTTTATCAAGCAGCTCTAACACCTCAAAAAAGTCAGTTTGTGGCTTAATTTCAAGTGCTAATTCTTTAGCGTCGGCACTTGATGCAGTATCACTGAGCATTTTGAGAATTTTATCAAGTTCAAGTGAAATACAATGTTTATTAGCATTCATAAATAATGCCCTTTCTTTTAGTTTGAAAGAAAATCGTTCACATTGTTGTTTGCGATTTTGCTCAAACTTTTATTATTTCCTTATAAAAATCTAATGTTTTAAAATTTCTTTGAAGTTTAGAAAGTAAATATTTTTCAGTTATGTAGGTTAAATCTTCAAGTGCGTAACTTTCCATTTTGAAAGAATAGATTTTTTCAAAATCGGAAAATGCAATATGCCGAAGTCCTTTTATAAGACCAATTTCAAGCGGAAAAAGCATATCGTTTGACACACAGTTTTCGCAATATAAAAGTCCGTCTTCAATATGAAAATACATAGTATTTGTTTCGTATTCTCCGCAACGGTCACAAGCAATTAGATTAGGCATAAA
>JAZKXL010000012.1:0-2450 GCA_045611635.1 Candidatus Fimenecus sp.
AATAAAAGAGACAACACAAAAGTGTTATCTCTTTTATTGGTGCGAGAGACGGGACTTGAACCCGTACGGGATTACCACACGCCCCTCAAACGTGCGCGTCTGCCGATTCCGCCACTCTCGCATATCGGTCGTTCTCTCGAACGCAAGAGACATTATAACAAAGGAAAGTGACAGTGTCAAGCGTTTTTTTAAAAAAGTTTTAATATTTTTAAATTGAATCCTTTTTGCGTTGAAACTCTTGCTTGGTTGACGGCTTTTTTCGGTGCTTTGGCAACCCTTGTGCAATGGTAGGGAAAGAATTTTCCGTTTCAGCGGTGGGTTGAATCTCATAAGTTCCGTATTTGTTTACCATTTCATAAGGAGATTCAGGACTATCGGGAAAATAAGTTGCGTTTTCTTCAAGTTCTTCATAATGTGGAAGTTTTTCTTTTTTGCTCATATTTATCACCAATATTATTTTTTCACATACAAATAATAATATACGAAAAAACCGACCTGATTTCTCAAGTCGGTCATTTTTATATAAAAGTTAAAATCCACTTGCCAAAAACATAAACGGCAGGAATGAAAAGTGCAGGAAGAAGATTACCAACTTTAATTTTTTTACCAAAAGTAATGTTTATCCCTACACAAAAAATGAGTGCCGAGCCAATATATGAAAGATATCTAGTTAACTCTTCATTAATAAAGTTGCCTGCAAAATGTGAAATTATTGTGATTGAACCTTGATAAATAAGAATTGCAAGTGCTGAACACATTGTACCCACACCGTAAGTTGATGCCATAATTGCCACAATTACAAAGTCAAGAATTGCTTTTGCAGTAAGCATTGAATAGTCGCCTGTAAGACCATCTTGAATAGAGCCAACTATTGCCATAGCACCAACACAAATAATAAGAGAGGTGTTTACGAATCCATCAACAAATTTATTGTCGTTTTCCGCTTTAAAAAGTATTTTTAGTTTTTCACCAAGGCCATCCATACGTTTTTCAATGTTAAGTATTTCACCAAGTAATCCGCCAATCACCATTGAAAATATTAAAAGCATTGTGCCTTGTGTTTCAATTTTTCCATCGGCAGTTACAGTGAGCATTCCTTGAAGTGTACCAGTAACGCCTATAAAGATTGTTGAAACGCCACATGCCGCCATTAAAGTATTGTGGTAACGTTCAGTAATTCTTTTGCCGATTAAAAGACCTAAACCGCTGCCAAGAGCAACTAAAACTGTGTTAATAATTGTTCCAAGTCCAAACATTTTTTGTCACATCCGAAGAAAAGATAGAGGAATTATAACACTTGAACGAAAAAAATTCAATATTTTGCCATTTAATTAAAAAATATTTCTATTGCAATTTATTTTTTATGTGTTAAAATACTACTAGAATGGAGCAGATTGGGGTTTTTTAGACAGTTTGTTCTTTTAAAGAAAACAAAATGAAGGAGAATTAAAATGGAATTTCTCAAAAACTTTGAAATCCTTTACGAAAATTTCTTCGCACTTGACTGGAGAATGCTCGTAATGTGGGCTATCGGCGGTATTCTCATTTACCTTGCAATTAAAAAGGAAATGGAACCAACACTTCTTTTACCAATGGGATTTGGCGCAATTCTTGTTAACTTGCCTTTCTCAGGTGCTATTACTCAGATTGTTGAAAATGGCAAAGCTGAACCTGGTGCACTTGACGTACTTTTCAATGCAGGTATTGCAAACGAACTTTTCCCACTCATTCTTTTCATCGGTATTGGTGCGATGATTGACTTTGGTCCACTTCTTTCAAATCCAAAGCTTATGATTTTTGGTGCAGCAGCACAGTTTGGTATTTTCTTCACACTTTGTTTAGCATCAATGTTCTTCCCAATCAACGACGCTGCTTCAATCGCTATTATCGGTGCGGCTGACGGCCCTACATCAATTGTTGTTGCTAACAAACTTAACTCTGAATATCTTGGTGCTATTATGGTTGCTGCATATTCATATATGGCTCTTGTTCCAATTATTCAGCCACCATTCATTAAACTTTGCACAACTAAAAAAGAACGTTTAATTCGTATGCCTTATACTCAAACTGAGGTTAAAAAGATTACAAGAATCCTTTTCCCAATTGTAATTACAGTTATTGCAGGTCTTGTTGCTCCAGCATCAGTATCTCTTGTTGGTTTCCTTATGTTTGGTAACCTTATTCGTGAGTGCGGTGTGCTTAACTCTCTTTCAGAAACAGCACAAAAAGTTCTTGCAAACCTTATTACAATCTTCCTTGGTATTACAATTGCTACAAGGATGCACTACGAATCATTCCTTGCTTCTGATACACTTCTTATTCTCGGTCTTGGTCTTGTTGCGTTCATCTTTGACACAGTTGGTGGCGTTATGTTCGCAAAACTCCTTAACATTTTCTTACCAAAGGGCAAAAAGATTAACCCAATGATTGGTGCTGCAGGTATTTCAGCA
>JAZKXL010000013.1:0-15471 GCA_045611635.1 Candidatus Fimenecus sp.
ATCGAGAAAGGTGCAATGGTTGTTTATGTTACCTTTGAAGAATTGATTAAATGCTCAAGCAAAAAATCACACCCTTGGCGTTACTTGGTTGAAAGCGACCTTGTGGTGATTGATGAGTTGTTTTACACAACACCAACGGAAGAAGAGTTGTTACTCTTCTACAAAGCTATAATGAAACTCAGTAATGAGCGTAGTTTAATTTTAATTTCAAACAGGGATTTGCCTTTGTGGAATGAAATGAAGGCAGACCGACACGTGATTGAAACCTTGTCAGCAAGGCTTTCACACAACTCACAGATGATTTATCTGTAATAAAACTTAAAAGCCTATTCCTATTAAAACTGAAAATAAGATGCGTTACGACGCATTTAACATAAAAAAGTACACCGTTGGAAATGTTTTTCGGAAAACGTGAAAACGGGCGAAAAAAATGTACACGGTGGAAATATTTTTTACCCATTTTGCGATATGGGTGAAAATATCACCCCTTGGGGGTGGGGCACACAAAATCTCTGTGCAAAAACAGGTACGGACAGCGGCGCAGGGTCTTGTGTTAATTTTCGCAAAAGTTTGCTATGGGCAAACAAGGTCCCAAACTGAAATATAGGGGTTTCGGACTTTTTATACCCGAAAATTGATAACTAAATAAAATTAAAAGAGACGTCAAATTGACGTCTCTTTTAATTTTTATAGAAAGGTGTTAATGATTTTATCTAGGAACAAAAGCGCCACAATTTACAGTACCAATTGCACGGCATTTACCTCCATTCGCACAAACACTGCATTGTTGGAATGCAGCCATTCTTGCATTTCCTTCCTCCCATTTTCTTCTGCTTTCAGCTGCTCTTCTTTCACTGTCTTCAAATTCTCTACGAAGTCTTGCTTCTGTTTCCGCTTTTTGAGCTCTTTTTTCAGCAAGCTGTGCATCACGTGCCGCTTCACTTGCAATCCTTGTACGTTCTCTTGCAAGATGTAACATTTCTTCTTGAGCTCTTCTTGCTTCATCCCTTGCAAGTCTTTCCTTTTTTTCCTTTTCTTCCTCTTCCATTCTTCTTAAAAATGCTTCTGTTTCTTCCCTTTCACGACGTTCTTCAGCCTCTTTTTCCCGTCTACTTATTTCTTCCGCTAACATTCTACGTTGTTCTTCTAACGCGTTCATAGTTGCTTGTTCTTCACGCAAACGGCTTTCATGGTCTTGGTGCATATAGTAACGTTGTTCAGTTAAAATAATTTCTTCAGGAGTTTCTTCATAAAGCTTTTTAAATTCTTTTAAATCTTCTATTAGTTTACTATTTTGAGGCTCATATTTTTCAACAATTGTCAAAGCCAATGTAGGAAGATTAATTTCAGGATTCGCTTTAATATTATCAAGCACATACAAAAGAAAATCCTCTTTTAATACCCAGTTGGTAATTAATGCTGATGAATGAAAGTTTGGTACCCAATGCATATAGCACTCAGCAGCAGGAGCCCTATGGTCCATTATTTCAATATCTTTGATTAATGACTCTGGGTAATCAAAATCAGCATAATTTGTTGCTACTAAGCGCATACCTGGTTCAGCGTTTTCTTGCATAGCGTCAGTTGTAGAATTTGTGTCTTCTTTTGATGCTTCCATTTCTTGCCACTTTTCTTGTGAAAGATAAACTCTTCGAGGTATAGCAGCGCCTTCATATCCACCTATAATTTTTTGCTCTTCTAAAGTATCAATCAAATTTGATGCTTGAGTATAACTAATTTTAAGCTTTCTTTGAAGTAAGGTTGTTGATGCAAATTGAGCTTCTACAACAACTTTAATTGCATCTGGCAATAGGTCATTGATAGAAGTTTCTTTTTTTGGAACTTCCTTTTCTAAAGTAACAATGCTTCTAACCTTTTGAAGCAGTTTGTCATCAAACTTAATATTCTCATCGGTTAACTGTTGCTTAATTTGTTTTTCGTTATAGTTTTCACTTTGTAAGGCGATACATATTGTTTCAAAAATACCAACATCAAATACTACTTCTTCAATATCGATTTTGTAGTCTTCGTATTTTTTGTAATCAAACCAAGCATCTGAAGTATCATATAAGAAGTCAAAAAACGGTTCATATATTTTTTCATTAATAATAGTAGTTGGATTTTCAAAAGTTCTTACCAACTGGTCTCTATCAGTTGTTGCGTTTTGAGATTTTATTTCGTTAAATTTATTGCAACATACTACGGAATAGTTAGATGGTAAAATAACGTTATCAGCTTTTTGTAACAAAGGATTTTGACTACAAATTGCAATAAGTGAAAGTAAAGGTGAATAATCAATTTTTGCGGAAAATAGGTTTACAGGATAGCAAACCTTACCTCTTTCACAAAAGTTGAAAAAAGCAGTTTTTTCATCATCATTCGTTAAACATACTTCTGGGAAATTTTTAAGACAGGCAGTAATATGTTTATAAAACAGCTCACCAGCGGAATTATAAGAGTTACAATCAATGCATTTCTTTTTTTCTTTTATGATGTTAATATATATTTTTCTAGCCTCTTTACACAACGAATTCCATTGACCAACTAAACTTAAATATACGTTTTTTTCAAAGGTTTCTCTACATTCTTGAGTGTTTCGTAAGTATTGCTCTACTTGTGCCTTTTCCGCTTCATACTCGTTTTGTAATTTTTTCAAATCAAACTCAAGTTGTTCTGCTTTACTTTTTGCAAAAAAGGAATTAGAAGCGTTTTTACTTTTATCCTTCAAACTTTGACGCTTACTATCATATTTAGACTTTAAGTTTTTAAGCTTTCTTTCAGTCTCAGCTTCAGTTTGCTTCATTATATTATAATTCTTATGTAATAGACTATATCTAGGATAAAGTTCTTTAAATTTATCAATTAAAGCGATTCTTTGGTTTACCAAACTGTGAATATTATCGTTAATCGCAAGGGTTTCTTCCTTGTTTTTTTCAACTTGTCTATCTACATACTGATAAATCTTTTCACTTATGTCAGTTAACATTTGGCGTCTTTCCGTTTTGTCAACCTTATTTAAAGATTCTAAGTAATAGTTGATATTATCAGCTAATTGTTCACTCCAAAGTCGCTCCATAATAATTCCCCATTTTCTAAAATATCTTTGTATAAAAAGAATAACACAATCCCTAACAAATTGCAATTCATATTTGTTTTTTCAACAAAGACGCTGATTTTCCTAATACACTTCAACCTTAAGAAAAGTAAATTATAAAATGAGCAACAGTATTTTCTGTTGCTTTTTGTTTTGTATGGGTGATATAATTTGAATATCCATATTAATTATGATACAATGTAACATATTCTTTTTTTGTAAAGGCAAATGTTATGAGTAAACGAAACATCAATATGGTCAGTGGACCAATTTTCAAAAATGTTATATCTTATACAATCCCCATTATTTTTACAGGAATTTTGCAGTTGCTTTTCAATGCGGCTGACTTAATTGTAGTTGGTCAGTTTTGTGGCAGTATATCCGTTGCTGCAGTTGGTGCTACAACATCAATTACAAATCTTATTGTTAATCTTTTTGTTGGATTATCAGTAGGTACAGGCGTTGCAGTTGCCCAAGCTATTGGTGCTGATAATACACAAAAAGTCCACCGCGTTGTGCACACCGCAATACCCACAGCCCTTGTTGGCGGTGCAATTCTCACAGTTATAGGCGTCGCTTTTTCAAAAACATTTCTTACCTGGATGAGCACACCTGACGACGTACTTCCTCTTTCAGCACTTTATATGAAAATTTATTTTGGTGGAATTGTCTTTATGATGATTTACAACTTTTGCGCCTCAATTCTTCGTGCTGCAGGCGATACAAAATCACCGCTTATTTTTCTAACTATTGCTGGATTTATAAACGTTATTCTTAATATGATTTTTGTCATATTCTTTGATTTAAATGTTGCTGGCGTTGCCTTGGCAACAACTATTTCGCAAGGAATTTCAGCTATTCTTGTAGTGATTGCACTTTTAAAAAGAAAGGACTCTTGTAAACTTCACCTTTCTCAATTAAGATTTTACAGAGATGAATTTTTGCAAATTTTGAAAGTTGGACTGCCCGCTGGTATTCAAGGTTCACTTTTTTCAATTTCAAACGTTATTATTCAATCATCAGTAAACTCTTTTGGCTCGGCAGTTGTATCCGGAAATGCCGCAGCTCTCAACATTGAAGGATTTATTTACATCGTTCTTAACGCTTTCCATCAAACAACACTTAATTTCACAGGACAAAATGTTGGCGCAAATAATTATCGGCGTGCAAAGAAAGTTTTTACAATTTGTATGATTTGTGTATTTGTTATTGGCATTGTTTTATCTTTTGCTATGTATATTTTTGGTCCTCAGCTTTTGTCAATTTATATTACTGACTCGCAAGAAGCAATTGAATGCGGACTTGTAAGAATAAGTTGTTTGTTTATTCCTTATTTCCTTTTAGGGCTTATGGATGTTTCCGGCGGTGGACTTCGCGGTATGGGTGTATCAGTGGCCCCTATGATTATTTCCGTTATTGGTGTATGCGGATTTAGAATTGGTTGGATTTACACAATATTTCAACTACCACAGTTTCATACTCCGGAATGGTTGTATCACTCATATACAATTTCTTGGGGAATAACATTTATTGCGCAAACTATCGCATATTTTATAATTTATAATAAACGGAAGAAGCAAAAACAATAAATAAAAGCGAGATGTTAACACATCTCGCTTTTTTCAACAAAAAAGGGTGTTTTTCAAACACCCAACACATTCATAATATCAAAATAAAAAGCGAAAGTCAATAGATTTTTAATATTTTCAGTAGCATAATGCACAAAATCTATATAATAAACAAACTAAAAGTATAAACTTTATACAAATTTACATATTGAAAATACATTTTTTCCGTGTTATATTATAGACGAGGAAAGGAAAAGGTGATTCCAATGTACAGTTAAAAAACAAGCCAAAGCAAACCAATAGGTTTAGCAAAAAAAGTAAAGGTGGTTCCAATGTACAAGTAAAAACCTGATTCAATCTTAACGAAACGGTTAAAAGTTAAGGTCTCAAAACTACCTGAGTAAAAAGATTGAAACCTAAAGTGACTTTTTGAAAAATAAATACTCCTTCACACAAAAGTCCATCTCACTTACGAGATTTTACATAGATTAAAAAGTGTTAAGTGGTAAGGGATGTAAGAGTTGTCAAAAGGTCATAGTTTTAGAAAGAGAGGTAAATAAAAAGATGTTAGATATCAAGAGTGAACAGAAATAACCCTCCAAGCCAATTTTAGATGTGTAAAGAAACATCGGCTTTGAGGGTTATTTCTTTTTGCCCTTTTTAATTTTTTGCCCCATTAGAGGGCGCTTTTTTATGTCCAAATTCTTGAAATCACTTATCAATAGTATTATAATTGACAAAGTTACTAATCGTTCAACCTTTACTATTATTGAAAGGAGAAACCTATGAGGTGGATTAAGCTTCACGAACCCGTTAAGGTGCCAATTCTTAAAAATGTCATATTCGCCTTAAAACTTGTGTGGGAAGCCGACAAACGTCTTTTAATTGGCTATTTTGTTACTGAAATTTCTAACAAGGTTTTGTCAATGTATGTTCAAAACATTTTGTTTTTGAAAGTGCTACTTAGTATTATTGATGGCGATGCCGATTTTAAAACATACTTTACTTATCTATTGCTTTTCTTTATGGTGTATTTTTCCGTTAAAGTTATTTCGGCTTACGCAGAAAGAACACGACTTATTTCTGCTAAAGTTGTATATAAACGGCTTAACAACAAGATTTTTGAAAAAGCAACTCAGCTTGATGTGAGTTGTTATGAAAATCCTGAATTTTACGACAAATATCAACGAGCAACGTTAGTACTTTCTTCAAGTTATTATGATTTACTTTGTTGGGATGTTGCTGCGGTTGTGGGCGGAATTATCGCTCTTATTTGTGTTATTACAACAGTTACAGTTATTAACCCAATGTATCTTTTATTTTTGTTGCCTGTAACACTGGTATTTGCTATTGAAATTCTTAAGAGCAAGGCAGTTTATAAGCGAGACCTTGAAATGACAACAAACAATAGAATTAAAGCATATATTCAGCGTACAATGTTTTTGAAAGAATTTTCAAAAGATATGCGAACATCCAATATCTTTGCTGTACTTACCAAAAGATTTAAATCAGCAATTGACGCAAATATTGTAATTCTTAAGAAATATGGCGTTAAGTTATTTCTTTATAGTATGCTCAGTTCACTTTTCAGTGATTTTATTCCAATTATCGGCACATACGCATTTGCAGGGTATCAATTTATATATACACAAGCACTTTCAATTTCTGGATTTTCAGTTGTGTTGGCATCAATAAACTCGGTGCGTGATTCAACGCTCAGTATTGCTGAGGGTTTTGATGAAATGACACAAATGGCACTTTTCTTTCAAAATCTTCGTGATTTCTTTGACTATGAGCCAAAAATTACTGATGGTGGAAAAGATGCCGAAGAATTCCAAAGTATTGAATTTAAGAATGTATCTTTCACCTATCCTGACACAACAAGGCAAATCCTTAAAGATATTTCATTCAAAATCAGCAAGGGTGAAACTATTGCCGTTGTTGGCGTAAACGGTGCCGGTAAGTCAACTCTCGTTAAGTTGCTTTTGCGCTTTTATGATGCGGACGAAGGTGAAATCCTTTACAATGGCATAAATGTTAAAGAGTACAACGTGCAATCTCTTCGCAATGCTTTTGCAACTGTTTTTCAAGATTACAAGAACTTTGCAATTTCGGTTAATGAGAATATCATTTGCCACGAATGTAACGATGAAGAAAAAACACTTGCGGAGAAAGCACTTAAGCAAAGTGGTGTATGGGATAAAATCGCCTCGTTACCAAAAGGTGCCGACACAGTGCTCACTCGTGAATTTGAGGTTGATGGTGCGGGTCTTTCAGGTGGCGAAAGTCAAAAGGTTTCAGCAGCACGACTTTTTGCAAGAGACTTTCAAGTTGCTATTCTTGACGAGCCAAGCTCTGCACTCGACCCTATTGCCGAATACAAAATGTATGAAAATCTTATAAATGTAACAAAAAATAAAACTGTTATTTACATTTCGCATCGTCTTTCAAGCGCTGTGCTTTCTGATAGAATTATCGTACTGGGTAACGGCACAATTCTTGAGTCTGGCACTCACCAAGAATTAATGGCGCAAGATGGCGAATACAGTAAAATGTTCACTTTGCAAGCATCAAGCTACAAAGGCGAAAGCGAGGTGAGTGAAAATGTTTAAGAATAAAGAAAAAGACAAAACAGTTCACTCAATGACCTCAAACATTTTCTTCTTTGTGCGACTTCTTTTTAGCGTATCTCCCCTTCTTGTTATTGGTGAATTCCTTTGGGGACTTTTAATGATTTTGCCTAACAACCTTATAAAAGTCATCGGTGTAAAATACATAATTGACGTAGTAACTGAAGGTAAAGACCTTAACCGAATTTTTAGTGCAGTTGTAATTATTGCTATTGTTTTAGTTGTTTCAACACTAATTTCTTGGTTGTTCCGCGAATTCTTTTGGAATGTTGAGCGCGAGAAGGTTTATTACGGACTTAATAAGAAACTTTATGACAAAGCAAGAGCACTTGACCTTGAATCCTACGACAATCCTGAATTTTATAACAACTTCATACTTACTATAGAATCGTCATCTACAAGTATTCAAAATCTTTTAGGACTTGTTAGAATGTATGTTGGTCATATGATTTCACTTGTTGCGGTTGCATCAGTTTTGTTCACCATTGACCCTTGGTGTTTAGTAATTATCCTTGTAGTAATTTGCACATTTTTACCTATAAGCAAGCGTGTTGGTGAGTTAATGATGGAGCGTCGTATTGACAACGCTAAATTTCACCGACGCTCTGACTATTTCCAAAGAGTTTTTTATTTGCAGGATTATGCAAAAGAAGTGCGAATGAATAACATTTCACCATTACTTATTGACCGTTACAATGATGCAGCTGATGATGTTATTAATAATCAACGAAAATATTGGAATAAAATTTCTTTTCTTAACTGTTTCCAAACAGTAGGTGTACAAGGACTTGGATTTTTATTCATACTCCCCTTGTATCTTGGTTATTGCGTACTTGTTAAAGAAACTCTTACTCCCGGTGATTTTGTTGCAACATTCAACGGTGCACATACAGTTGCAATGTCGTTCCAATTTTTAACTGTATGGGCATTGGCAAGATTCTCAGAGCAAGGCAAAATGATTGACAAATACCGCGAATTCTTGAAAGCGGATTTCAAGATTAAAAATGGCGGTGAAAAAGCAAAAAAGACCGAGCCAAAAGAAATTGCAATTAAGAATTTATCATTCACCTACCCCAACAACGACAAGCCGACCCTTGAAGATATAAATCTTACTATTAAACCATACGAAAAAATTGCTCTTGTTGGCTATAATGGTGCAGGTAAGACTACTCTTACAAACTTGTTGCTACGGCTTTATGACGCAACGGAAGGCGAAATTCTTATTGATGGTGAAAACATTAAAGATGTTACTGCTGAGTCGCACCGTGATAGATTTGCAGCAGTATTTCAGGATTTTCAAATTTTCTCTTGTAGTTTAGGCGAAAATGTTGCCCTTGACGTTAATCCTAATGAAGAAAGAGTATGGGACGCTCTTAAAAATAGTGGATTTAATAAAAAACTCAAAAAAGGCATTGACTCTGAACTTTTAAGAGAATTTGATGATGATGGCATTATGCTTTCAGGTGGCGAAGCTCAAAAAACTGCGATTGCTCGTGCCTTCTATAAAGATTGCCCTTATGTAATTCTTGACGAGCCAAGTGCAAACCTTGACCCTGTTGCCGAGTATAATCTTAATCAGGCAATGATTGAGGCAGCAAAGCAAAAGACGGTTATATTTATTTCACACCGACTTTCAACTACCGTTAACGCAGATAAAATTTATGTTATGGAAAATGGTCGTATTATTGAAAGCGGCAGCCACCAAGAACTTATGGAAATAAATGGTACTTATGCATATATGTTTAATTTACAAGCGGAAAAATATAAAGAAAACCAATAGCCCTAATTTGGCTCCCCTTGTCAGGGGAGCTGTTTTTTTCGAAAAAATGACTGAGGGACAGTTAACTTTTATTCCACTCTATCTCTCCCTCCACCGCAAGCGGTTCCCCCGCCCTCATCAGAGGGAGGCAAAAAACCTCGGTATCACTACCGAGGTTTTTTTATGATAAATATTCAAGTATTTTTTCTTTTGTTCCGGCAATTTTTCCTTGAGCATAGGTGTCGCGCCCGCCACCCTTACCATTAAAGGTCTTATTGAGTTCTTGCACTAAATCACGAACATTATTCTCTTTACTTGAAACCACATAGATGTAATTGTTTTCATCAGTATTCGAGAAAAGATAACAATATTCAAATTCTTCAATTAAAGAATTTGAACAATTGCGAAGTTCATCATAAGATGCACCATCAATGAACACGCACACTTTATTGTCTTTAATATGCTTTTCCATTTTAAGCGTTGCTAATTCACTCAAAAGTTTTTTGTTTTCAACACGAGCGTTGCCTAAATCCTTTTGTATTCTTTCAACTGCTTCAGGAGTTTCAAAGCGTTTTGCTGAAAGCATATTCATAATAAATTTATTTGTCGTGTGAAGATTTTGATAATCTTCAAGGGCTAATGCGCCACAAAGCATTTCAATTCGTGTTCCTTTTTTATATGGAATGTAACTTATAATTTTAATAATTCCAACCTCACCTGTTTTTGCTACGTGTGGGGCACAACAAGCACAAAGGTCAGTATTCTCAATTTCTATAAGGCGTACACCTTCAGTAATATCCAACTTACTACGATAATCATAATCAAGCAATTCTTTTGCAGTTGGATAAATCACCTTAATACTATTATTTGCATATATTGCTTCGTTTGCTTTTTTCTCAACCAATTTAATGTCATCATCAGTCAAAGGGCCATCAACATCAAAAGTTACAAGAGAATCGTTCATATGAAAGCCCACATTATTGTAGCCAAAAGTTCTATGAATTACACCCGAAACAATATGCTCACCTGTGTGATTTTGCATACGAGAAAAACGAGTTTGCCAGTCAATACTACACTCTACTGTTGCACCGATTTCAAGGGATTTAGGTAATTTATGGTAAATAATTTCATCTTTAATCTGCACATCAAGGACATTTCCACCATTAATTACGCCTTTGTCGGCATCTTGTCCGCCACCTTCAGGAAAAAATGCAGTTTTGTCTAAAACCACAAGAAATTCACCATCAGTTTCAACACAAGAAACAACAGTTGCAGTAAAAGTCTTTATATATGAATCATTTTCATACAATTTAATTGTGGGCATAATAACACCTCGTAAATGTGATAAACATATTTTATCAAAAAAATAGATTAGTAGCAAGTACAAAGACAAAAAAATACCGCGAGCATTACGACACGCGGTATTAAAACCAAAATATAAATTTTTCGTTAGACAATGTCGCGAAACCGAAGCTGTATACAAATACCGCGAGGTGAACGCGACGAAGTATTACGGAAAATTATGCTTTGTTTGCTGAACCAAAGAGTTCAATCTTTTCTTTAACGCATTCTTTGATAGCTTCTACGCCTGGAGCTAAAAGCTTTCTTGGGTCAAAGCCCTTGCCTTCAAGGTCTTTGCCTGCTTCAATATATTTTCTTGTTGCTTCTTGGAATGCAAGTTGACATTCTGTGTTAACGTTAATTTTTGAAACGCCAAGAGAAATTGCCTTTTTAATCATGTCAGCAGGAATACCTGTACCACCATGAAGAACAAGTGGCATTGTGCCTGTTTTTTCTTGAACTGCTGCAAGTGTTTCAAATGAAAGACCTGCCCAGTTTTCAGGATATTTACCATGAATGTTACCGATACCAGCTGCAAGCATTGTAACACCAAGGTCAGCAATCATTTTACATTCATCAGGGTCAGCACATTCACCAGCACCAACAACACCATCTTCTTCGCCACCGATTGAACCAACTTCAGCTTCAATTGAAAGGCCTTTTTCTTCACAAATTGCAACTAATTCTTTAGTTTTTGCAATATTTTCGTCGATTGGATAGTGTGAACCGTCAAACATGATTGAGCTAAAACCTGCTTCGATACAAGCTTTTGCACCTTCGTATGAACCGTGGTCAAGGTGAAGAGCAACAGGAACTGTAATATTAAGAGTTTCAAGCATACCTTCAACCATACCTACAACTGTGTTGTAGCCACACATATATTTACCTGCACCCTCAGATACACCAAGAATAACAGGAGAATTCATCTCTTGTGCTGTGAGAAGAATTGCTTTAGTCCACTCAAGGTTATTGATATTGAACTGACCTACTGCATAGTGACCAGCTTTTGCTTTTGTAAGCATTTCTTTTGCATTTACTAATGGCATAATTTAATACACTCCTATAAATTTTTATCGGAAATATTATAGTACATATACACATTTTTGTCAACAAATTAACAAAATAAACGCCATTGAATAGTATAAAAAGAGGTGGTATTATGAAAAAGTATTTCTCCAGTATAATTTGCAGTAGTGGTTACACAAGTATATATAATACAATCTATAAAAATGACCCGTCTTCAAAAGTTTTTATTGCATATGGCGGAGATGATTATGAGAGAGCCACTTTTTTTAATAAGCTTATTAAAAATTTTAAAGGATATAACCTTTCGGTTTTTAATCCATTCTTTGATGAGTCACCTGACGGAATCTACATAGAAAACCTTAATACTTATATAATTAGTGACAGTAGTTACTCACGAGTCAGTCCTATTCTTCCTGGAATTTGGGAGAAATATTCTTTTATTGTTAAAGATAAAACCTACCCTCTTGATTTGCAACGAGAGGTTTTGATTTTGAAAGTTAAAGAAAACAACTGCTACAAAAACGCTTGTGAAGCATTGAAAAAGGGTTCGTATGTTAAAGAAAAAATTCACAACGAGTTTTCATATCATCTTAACGATGAGAAAGTTATAAATTACGTGTTAAGATTTTGCGGTAAGCACTTGAAAAGTGATAACGCCAAGGGTAATAGTGTAATGCGATTATTAAGTTCCCCTACTCCGCTTGGAATACATACTCATTTTGACACAATTTTTGAAAGTTGCGAAAACATTATTGAAGTTTGTGATGATTTTGGATTTGTTGGTTCAATAATTCTTGGAATTATAAAAGATTATGCGGTTTCAAAAAAAATCCCACACGTAATCAGCCCCACATACTTTGCAAATGATATTTTGCAAACAATTATATTTCCTAATCACAGTTTAGCATTGATAGTATGCGATGAAAATCACAATTTGCCATTTAGGGCACAAGAAAAAATAACCATTTCACGTTTTTTAACAAACGAAAACTTCTCTTACGATAAAGTGAACACCCTAAAATCCATTGAAAATAAATTTTTAGAAGATTGTGTGCTAAATATTTACGAAGGTAGAGATTATAGGTTTAAATATAATAATTTATGTAACGGTTACACGAATACAGGTGAAGCTATAGAGAGCGCTGATAGGTTGTTTGAGCGGTTAATAACATAAAAAAGCCACCCTATTGGGTGGCTTAATCTTTTAATTAGTCATTTGTGTAAGGCATAAGAGCAATTTGACGTGCTCTCTTGATTGCTGTTGTAAGCTCTCTTTGGTGATATGCACAAGTGCCTGTTACACGACGAGGGAGAATCTTTGCTCTTTCTGATGTGTAACGACGGAGCTTTGCTGTATCTTTATAGTCAATCTTTTCTACTTTTTCTACACAAAATGCGCAAACTTTTTTGCGACCTTTTCTATTTGGTCTTGCATTCTTATCGTATGCCATTATAGTATTCCTCCTATTTCAGAATAAATCAGAATGGGAGTCCTTCATCATCACTTGAGTCAAAAGGGAATCCCTGGTTATCATCAGGTAAAACTGAAAAACTGCCAGCGTCAGCACTTTGGTAAGAAACAGCTGGTGCTGAGTCTAATCTTGCTGCGCCGTATGTGTTGCCGCCTTCATTCTTGCCGCCGCAAAATGATACATTCTCAGCAACAACGTCATATGCTGTACGTTTATTTCCGTTTTTATCTTCATAGTTACGAACTTGAAGTGAGCCCTGAACAGCAATCATTTGACCCTTTTTGAAGAATCTTGTAATGAAATCAGCTGTTCCACGCCATGCTACAACACTGATGAAGTCAGTTTGTCTATCTTCACCGCTTTTGTAGTTACGGTCTACTGCAACTGTAAATGAAGTAACGGAATGGCCGTTTGGTGTTGTGCGAAGTTCTGGGTCAGCAGTAAGTCTGCCCATAATAATTACGCTATTTAACATAAAATTTTCCTCCGATTACTTCTTAACAACTAATGTTCTAAGAACACCGTCAGTGATTTTTGCAACACGCTCAAGTTCTGCTGGGAACTTTGCTTCAGCTTCATAGTTGTAGAGAACATAGTAACCTTCAGCTTCGTCATTGATAAGGTATGCAAGTCTTCTCTTGCCCCACTCATCAACGCTTTCAAGAGTGCCGTTTGATTCCATGAGAGCCTTGAATTTTTCTACAAGCTCTTTTGCAGCTTCCTCACCCTTTTTAAGTGAAAAAACCATAATAGTCTCATACTTTGACATTCTTTTACACCTCCTTATGGACTTTGCCCCTTGACCTTTATCAAGAGGAAGGATATGGACTTAAACAAATTTGTCCATAGCAAATATGAATTTTATCAAAAAAAGACTTGAATGTCAAGTCTTTTCTTAAATCTTTTATTCTTTGTTTTGTGATAATTCTCTCTTTTTGATTGAGAAAAGTTTTTCATCCTTCAAATAAATTCCTACACAAGCTTGTGTAAGACCTAGTATCATCATAAAATATTGCAACGGCTTTAGTCCGTAGAAAATACAGTCAGTCATACCACACATACACATTCCCATGTAAGAAGTGAAAAGTGTGATTGCAAAGAATCTTGCTTTATCACCTTTTTTATACAATCTTAATATATTGTATAAAAATACCAAGCAAACTGCCAAGAATAACACAACGCCTATAAATCCATTTTCCATATGAATTTCTAATATAATGTTATGTGCATGTGGTTGTTTAACTTTATATTCATTATGCAAAATGCTTCGTACCGAATCAAACCCTGTACCATATCCGAAAACAAATCTTTCCGGAATTTTTTCAAACACTGCTGCTAAAATTTGCTTGCGAAGATTAATTGAAGTATCAGTTTTACTACCAAGCGTAAGCAATCTAGAAATAACATTGCCAAACACTGCAAAAATAGCAACGCAACCAGCGGCACCTAAGCCCATTATCTTCAATGCTTTTTTACCACCATAAACTAACAACATCATCAAAACAACTGCTGCTACAATATATGGTCCTCTTGAATAAGAAAAAGCCAATCCACCTAAAGAGAGCAACAATGAAATAAGCCCTAAAATTCTATGACTTCTTTTTTTGCAATTAAGAAAACAATATGCCGCAAATGGAATCATTGCAACTTGGAATGTTGCATAAAATAACGGATTAGAAAATGTTCCGCAAGACCTTGTAGGGAACACCTTAAATGTTGTTCTTTGGAACTCAAACGGAATATATTGTACTACTATTTGGAATATTTTTTCTGCTAAAAGGTCAATGAATCGCCAAAATGAAGGATTAACCATTTTTTCTACTTCAGGAGCATAATTACGGGTAAACGCTTGAAAAATACCAATAAACCCATTAATACCTGAAGCAAATGCGCCACCATATATAACTTTCTCCATTTTTTCAGGAGTATCAATCCATTCAGTGCACATCCACATTCCTGAAAGCATTAACAACCATAATCCAACACTTGCAAGTGCGGAAATAATTGAGTTTGCGTAAAATACGCCCACTACCATCCAACAAATAAATGCTATCAACATATAACCAATAGAAAATGCATCTAAGCTTTTTTTGCCTATTTGCTTATTTCTCATTGTATATATTGCACCCACTACTGTAAAAAATGGTGCTACGTATTCTGGCGAAAGTGCCGCCAAAGTGAAAGCTATAAGCACAACCATCCAACCATTTGTGGTGGATTTGTTTTTTGTTTCAGCTAAATTCACACAAATTATCCTTCCCGAGATTTCTTTTGCTTAGAAATCACTTTTTTATAAACAACTGATAAAACAATTGCCAAAATTCCTGATATAGCAAAAATTGCTATTGCTACACCATAATTTTCATTAATGAGTTCTGCACCACACCAAGTTGACATTATAATATTCGGTATTCTTGCAATAGTTGTAATAATTAAAAATTTCCAAATATTAATATCAGTAAGTGCCGCTGCATAAACCAACAAATCTTTTGGAGAACTTGGTATAAGGTATATTAAAAATATTCCCGCATACATTCTTTCTTTATCTTTAAAAATTTCAAAATCATCAATTATCCCAATA
>JAZKXL010000014.1:0-18340 GCA_045611635.1 Candidatus Fimenecus sp.
ACACTTCTTATTCTCGGTCTTGGTCTTGTTGCGTTCATCTTTGACACAGTTGGTGGCGTTATGTTCGCAAAACTCCTTAACATTTTCTTACCAAAGGGCAAAAAGATTAACCCAATGATTGGTGCTGCAGGTATTTCAGCATTCCCAATGTCAGGTCGTATTGTTCACAAAATGGGCTTAGCAGAAGACCCACAAAACTTCCTTCTCATGCATTCAATTGGTGTAAACGTATCAGGTCAGATTGCATCTGTTATCGCAGGTGGTCTTATCCTCAATTTCTTTATGGGTAAATAAGGAGGACTGAAAAATGTTAGAAAATTTATTTATTACATTAATGGCTTTTATGTTTGAGCCAAAGAACTTTGTTATCAATATCAAATATATGGTTATTGGTATGATTTGCATTATTGTTGTTATGGGTGTGCTTATTGGTATTACAACAATTCTTAATAAGGTTGCTTCAAAACCAAAGAAAGATAAAGAAGACAAATAAAATTGTAACCGTCAAGCGTTAGCTTGGCGGTTGTTTTTTTATGATTTTCAATTTCAAATTTGTGTATATTTACATTATAATTTTATTATAAATGTATTGAAATTTACATGTTAGTTTGTTAAAATAAAAATGAATTTAAACGGAGGTAATTTATGAAAGATTTTATTGAATATATTGAAACTTCCTGTGCGAAGCTTCCTGATAATCACCTTGCATATCTTTATAAAAAACATATACTTGATGAAATGACTGCTCGTGCTAATGAGGTTACACATTCCGGTCTTAAAGATGAAAAAGTAATAGCTGACCTTATGGCGGATGAATATCCAAATCTTGAAGAAAATTTTGGAATTTGGGCAAAGGCATACAAAAAGAAAAAGTTTGAAAAGACAATGCATATCGTAATGGGCATTGGTAGCGTTTTAGTTTTCTTTATTGCACTTGTACTTTTCTTTGTTGTTGGTGAAAACACAACGTTTACCTATTATGGTAAAGATGATGGTATTCTTGATACTCACACAGCTTCAGGTTATCGCCAATCTTGGCTTATTATTTTGGGTGCGATTTTTGGAATTATCATCTTATACTTAAGTTATGCAATTAAACGCATTTGTAAAATGAGAAGAGTTTTTCATCCTATTGCAAGAACACTTATTGTACTTTGTGTAATGCTTGTTATGGTATTTGCTTTCCTTTGTGCTCTTATGCTTTCAAAAAATCCTCTTGAAACAAAAATGTGGCCAATTGTTATAGCAGGTATTATTCTTGCACTTGTTGCAGATATTTGTTTTGCGTTTGCAACAAAGCAAAAATTCCGCACAATTACTACAATGATTTATTTGCCAATTATTTCTACAATGTTATTTGTAATTCTTAACGCTTATGGCCTTGTGAGCTCATTTGGATGGCTTGTAATTATTTCAGGTGTAATTGCTGATGTGATTTACGCATTGTCAATTGTTGCAAGCAACGCAAAATACTTTTTATATAAGCAGGAGGATGATGAATAATGGCTGAACGCAGATTAAATGCTGAACTTTGGGATAAAATGCACTATTTATTCCGCGATTTCAATGACCGTATGGTTCACGTGGAATTTAATTATGATTTTGTTCCTGATATTGAAGCTCTTAAAACAACCATCATTTGTGCTTTTGAAAAAGTACCTGTGCTTCACTCAACATTTGTTGACACAAAACTTTCAACTCACTGGGTTGTTAAACCTTATGATATTGACGATGTTTTTACAGTTGCTTATCCTGAAAATGTGGAAGAAGCGGTTGAAGAATTCTTAACTCAATACATAGCGCCTGAAGAAGATATTCAAATGAAAATTGCTCTTTTCATTAAAGATGGCAAAAGCACTCTTTGTATGGTTGAAAACCATATGTGTATGGATGGTGGCGACCTTAAATATTTCCTTCAAGCATTTTGTGAGAATTATAGTAAATATGTACTTGAAGGTAAAAGTCCTATCTCATACAAAACAGGTTCTCGTGCTTATGATGATGTTTATTCAGGATTTTCAAAAACTGAATCTGAAGCAGCAAAACGTCTTTTCAAAAATATTAACGCAAAAGATAATCATGCTTTCCCATTAACCAAAGATAATATTCGAGACAAATCATTTATTGCAAGAAGAAAGTTTAGTGTTGAAACTTTTGAAAAGCTTAAAGCAAAGGGTAAAGAAATTGGTGCAACAATCAACGATATGCTAGTAGCATGTTATTTCTATAGTCTTTATGAGTTGGCAAATTATCCAATAACTGATAAGGTTATGATTTCTTGCGCTATTGACCTTCGTCGCCATATGGAAAAAGATAGTGTTGCAACAAAAGGTTTTACAAATCATACTGCATGGATGCAATGTGCAATTCCAGAGCGCGGTCGAGATATTTTTGAAACAATAAAATATACTGTAAGAAGCTCAAATAAATTTAAAAAAGACAAATTTATGGGATTGTATGGTCTTCCACTTCTTAATTTCGGTTACAGTGTTATGCCACATGCTGCAAGTGAAGAAATTATTAAAATTGGTTATTCAAATCCACTTCTTGCAATGAGTAACATTGGTGTGCTTAATGGCAAAGACTACGCTCTTGCAGGTAATGAGCCAACTGATGCATTTATGTCAGGTGCGGTTAAATATAAGCCATTCGTTCTTCTTACTGCAACTTCATATAATAAGGTTATTACACTTTCAATGTGTGTACGTGGTAATGAAGAAGATAAAAAAATTGTAAACAACTTCTTTGACCTTATGGAAAAGAATGTTAATACAATTATTGGAGAATAATTAAATTTATAAGGGACGCTCAAATATAGCGTCCCTTTTTTTGTGTGCTTTTAACCAAATAAAGTGAATATAATTCGGTAAAGTGGTGCATTGTCAAACTTTTACCATAGGTGTATAATTGTTAATATAGTATATATCTGACGATAAAGTCGGGAGGAATTATAATGAAAGTTTATGAAATTAAAGAAATTCTTGATGCAGAGGTAATTTGTGGTGAAGAATTTATGGACCGTGAAGTTTTTACTGCTTGTGGTAGCGATATGATGAGTGATGTCCTCGCTTATGTTAAAGAACAGGCAGTGCTTCTTTCAGGTCTTGTAAATCCACAGGTAGTAAGAACTGCTGAAATGATGGATATGCAATGTATAGTATTTGTCCGTGGAAAACAGCCCGACCAAGGTATTATTGATTTAGCAAAGGACCGCGATATTGTTCTTATGACAACAAAACAACCTATGTTTGCATCTTGCGGAATGCTCTATGAAAAAGGTCTTAGAGGAGGAGCAATGAAATGAGCAACTTAAAACTTCATTTTGAAGTGCCAGGTGACGATTTTACACGCGCTGGTGAGGCGTCAGGTAAAGTTAAAAAGACCTTAAAGGATTTAGGGTTTAGTCCTGAAGTTGTAAGAAAAACTGTAATTGCTCTTTATGAAGCGGAAATTAACCTTGTAATTCACGCAGGTGGTGGTGAAATTGATGTTGAAATTTCACCTGAATGTATTGATATGGTTTTAACTGACCAAGGACCTGGTATTCCGGATGTGGCTCTTGCTATGAAAGAGGGCTATTCAACTGCACCTGATAATGTCCGCTCATTAGGATTTGGTGCAGGTATGGGACTTCCTAATATTAAAAAATACACCGACGATATGAAAATAGATTCAACTGTTGGTGTGGGGACTACAATGTATCTTAAGGTAATCACTTCATAATTCAGCGATTACAAAAAACTATTTCTATTGGAGCGATTGGAGAAATAGAAATGAACGAAACTTATTTCCACTCCGTACGACTTGATGAAGAAAAATGTAAGGGCTGTGTTTCTTGCTTAAAGCGTTGCCCTACAAATGCAATTAGAGTTCGTAACGGAAAAGCATATATACTGTCAGAGCGTTGTGTTGACTGTGGTGAGTGTATAAGAATTTGCCCTTACCACGCAAAATATGCTGAAAAGTATTCATTAAATGAAATTTTAGATTACAAATATAGAATAGCTGTGCCTGCACCGTCACTTTACGGTCAGTTTAATAACCTTGATGACACTGATTATGTGTTGACAGGGCTTAAACGAATGGGTTTTGATGATGTTTTTGAGGTTTCAAAGGGTGCGGAGTTAGTCAGTGAAGCAACACGACTTATTCTTTCAATGAACAAAACTAAAAAGCCATTAATTTCTTCGGCTTGTCCCGCTGTTGTGCGACTTATTCGTGTGCGTTTCCCTAATCTTATTGAAAATGTGCTTGACTTAAACGCCCCAATGGAAGAGGCAGCTCGCCTTGCAAGAATTAAGGCGAAAGAAGAAACAGGACTAGAAGATAAAGACATTGGTGTATTCTTCATTACACCTTGTACTGCAAAAATATCTTCAATCAAACAACCAATTTGTAATGGTGGGTCAAATATAAATGGCGTTCTTGCAATTAAAGATATTTACCCAGTGCTTGTTCAGCAAATGGACAAAATTATTGAACTTGAAGATTTAAGTGATTCAGGTATTATTGGTGTTGGTTGGGCTTCATCTGGTGGTGAATCCGCCGCACTTCTTAAAGACCGGTATTTGGCTGCTGATGGTATTGAAAATGTTATAAAAGTTCTTGAAGAGTTAGAAGATGAAAAACTCAATGACCTTGAATTTATTGAGCTTAATGCTTGTTCAGGTGGTTGTGTTGGCGGACCTTTAACGGTTGAAAATCCATTTGTAGCAAAAGCAAGACTTCAACGCCTTCGCAAATATATGCCTGTTTCTTGTAATCACCTTGAATATGAGTCAATTCCAAAAGAAATGTATTGGCAAAAGCCGTTAGAGGCAGCTCCATGGAAACTTGCTGATAATGTTTTTGAGGCGATGCAAAAAATGAACGAGATTAAAGACCTTGAAAGCACCTTGCCAGGTCTTGACTGTGGTATGTGTGGTTCACCGTCTTGTCGTTGTTTTGCAGAAGATGTTGTTATTGGCAAAGCTGATGTTAATGACTGTATTTTCAATATGAAAAATCGTGAAGGTGCAGTTCTTCCAAAGCCATTTAGAACAGAGGAACAATAATGAATATAAAAGAACTTAGTGAAAAATTAAATCTTAAAGTAATTGTTGAAGGTGACCTTGATCGTGAAATTACAGGCGGTTACTGTGGGGACCTTTTAAGTTGGGTTATGGGTAGAGCACAAAGTGGCGATTGTTGGTTTACTGTAATGGGTAACATCAACGCTATTGGTGTTTGTGTACTTGCTGACTGTGCGTGTATTGTGCTTTGCGAAAATGCCACACTTGACGACAATGCTAAAAACCGTGCCGAAATGCAGGGTGTGAGTATTTTATCATCAGAAGAAAATTCTTATACATTAGCAACAAAACTTGGTGAAATGTTATGAACTTAAAGTATGATTTTCACCTGCATTCGTGCTTGTCTCCTTGTGGTGATAATGATATGACACCATATAACCTTGTTAATATGGCAAAGTTAATGGGTTATGATATTATCGCTCTCACAGACCACAACTCCTGTCTTAATTGCTCTGCCGCTATAAAAGCAGGGGAACAGGCGGGGATTATAGTTGTGCCTGGAATGGAACTTTGCACGTCAGAAGAAATTCATACAGTTTGCCTTTTTCCTACACTTCAAAAAGCGTTAGATTTTTCGGAATATGTAAAATCTACAATGCCGTTCATTAAAAACGAAGAAGAGATTTTTGGTGAACAACGCATAATGGACCATCTCGATAATATTCTCGGGTATGAAGATATTTTGCTTACAACTGCATCAGGAATAAGCATTGATGATGTTGTAAGTGAGGTAGCAAAGTTTGATGGCGCAGTATTTCCTGCTCACCTTGACCGCGCATCATATTCGGTTTTGTCAGTTTTAGGGTTTATGTACCCTGAAATGAATTTCACCTGTGCCGAGTTTACCCATAAAGCATTTATTCCACAGTATGAAGACAAACATCAGTTATTAAAGGAAATGAAGCATCTTCGTAATTCCGATGCTCACTACCTTGAAAATATGGTAGAACCAAGTGAAGAAATTGATTTACCTGAATGTACTGCACAAGCAGTTGTGGATTATATTTTGAATAAATAAGTGCAAAAAGTAGGAACCGCGTGCGATTATAAATGTATGGGCGGGCCTTTGTGCTCGCCTTACAAAAAAGAATAAAATACATAACAAAAGGGACACGATTGTGTCCCTTTTATTTTTGCATTTATTTTACTCTCTCACAAATTGTGAGCATGTATTCATTAACTTTTTCTGTTTGAAACTCGTGGTTTTCAATGCTTAAAACATCAATCCCTTTTTGAATTTCAATAACTCCGTTACCATCAATTTTTGTGTATGCTTCTTTTTTTGTCCAAATTTCATAAAAGGCATCAACAGTTGGAGTTTGTTCAAAAAACTCTTTTTCTTTTCCGTGAAAATATCGGCTTGCAATTTTTTCAAAATTTCTTGTGTCGTCAATTTTTTCAATATCAATTCCAACAGGATTTTCACTTGTGCAAACTGCAACCATGTTGCCACTGTGTGAAATGCTTACATAACAGTTATCCGCTACGGGTTTTCCGCTTTCTTCATATCGAATATTTTGCACGCCCATATCAATTAGCGCTTTTGCCGCTGCAAAACTTTCTTTCTTTTTACAATGACTTAATACGCTTTGTGGTAAATCATCACTTTCATATTCAGTTTTTGTTGAAAGTTCAAAAAAATAAAGGTCTTTCATCTAATCACCGAGAAAATTTTACCACATTTGTTTTTATATATCAACACGCTTTCCTAAATAATCCGATGGTGAAACGGTAACGCCATCTTTATAAAGTTCAAAATGCAAGTGAATACCATCAGCACGTTCAATAGGTATTTCACCTAATACACCAATTTTGCTGTTTGCTTTTATTTCATCACCGGGCTTTACAGCGCCATCTTTTTGCAATCCGTAATATTTTGCAGTAAATCCATTACCATGATTAATTGTAATAATAGTACCCCAAATTTCACTGTGTTCAAGTTCAGTAACAACACCATCACAAATTGCGTTGATTTGGTCGCCTTTTACACCGTTTATATCAACACCATTGTGAGTGCGCCAGTCATCAGTAGTTTTGTTTTTTACAATTTCGCCCTTAGAGTATTCTCTTGCAACTTTATTTCCAAGTGGAAATGAATAAAACACACTTATTGGAGCTTCGGTTGTAGTGGTAACAGGGTCGTTTCTATCATCAGGCACATTCGGTACAGGCGTGTTAACCTGCAGGTCTTCAGTTGTTTGTTCAGTTGTAGTTATTGTTGTGTCTGGCTCTTGCGGTTTAACAGTGTTGTCTTTGTTTGAATACCAAAAAGCAAAAAGTACAACACAACACATTAAAAATGCAGCAACTGAGTAAATAGTTTGTTTAATTTTTTCTTGATTTTTAATTCTTTTCAAAATAAAAGCACCTCCGTCAATATTCTTGACAAAGGTAGAAAGTTTATACATAAATTGAAAGTTTTACAAAATACCTTGTAACAAAAAGAAAAAACGGACGGTTGCGGTTCCGTCCGTTTTCCGAGCATACGCTCTGAGGGGTTGTTTGAGGATGGGGTATGTTGCACCGCGGTCTCCCTTGGTGCATCTTTATAATAACAAACAAATATGAAAAAACAATTAACATTGTTTTAATTTTTAGAAAAATAAATATGAACAAGCAAAAAACATAAAAATTTAAAAAAATATGAAAAAATGCCGAACAAATGTTTACTTTTTGAAAATTATGTGTTAGAATATAGAAAAACTAGGTGTTTTTATAAGAATTTTAATTGAGGAGTAGTTTTTTATGCGCCCTATTAACGATACACAACAAAAAATTTATGAGTTCCTTTGTGAGCGTTCACAATGTGGTGTTCCACCATCAGTTCGTGAAATTGGCTCCGCTGTGGGGCTTCGCTCAACATCTTCCGTTCAAGCAAATCTTGATGCGTTAGAAGAGGCAGGATATATTGAACGCGACCCACTTTTAAAGCGTTCAATTCGTGTGCTCGGTCAAGCCGAAAATGTAACAAGCGTGCCACTGCTTGGTACAGTTACTGCAGGTATGCCAATTTTGGCAGTTGAGCAAATTGAGGGCTATATTCCATATAATGGTAGAGTGTCACGCGACAAATCTCTTTTTGCACTTAAAGTCCGTGGTGAGAGTATGCTTTGGGCAGGTATCCTTGACGGTGACGTTGTAATTTGTGAGAAAACACCGTATGCATCTAATGGTGAAATCGTTGTTGCAATGATTGAAGACGAAGCAACAGTTAAGCGCTTTTATAAAGAGAATGGTCACTTTAGACTTCAACCTGAAAATGACGCTTATGAACCAATTATTACAAATGAGGTAATAATTCTTGGTAAAGTAGTTGCACTTTACAGATATTATTAAAACAGTTAAGCGGGAGCATTGCTCCCGCTTTTTGCATATAATTGTATAATTGACAAAAAGCATAAAAAAGTCTATACTACTTTTGATTATGGATTTTTTATTGAGTTGGAGAAAAATATATGTTAATTAAGTTTTCAGCACCTTGTCTTTTAGGACTTGAGGGCCTTGTGGCGCAAGAGTTAAAAGATATGGAAGCACAAAATGTTGAAGCAAAAAATGGTAGAGTGGATTTTGAAGGGGACGAGAATATTCTTGCCCGTGCAAATCTTTGCTCAAGATATAGTGAAAGAATTTTAATCCGTATGGGAGAATTTAAAGCAATCACCTTTGAGCAACTTTTTCAGGGCGTTAAAAAATTGCCTTGGGAAGAATGGGTTGGCAAGTTTGATGAATTTCCCGTAAAAGGTTATTCTCTTAACTCTCAACTTCATTCAGTAAGTGACTGTCAGGCAATTATCAAAAAAGCGGTTGTTGAGCGCTTGAAAGAAAGATACGGAATTTCTTGGTTTGAAGAAAGTGGTGCAAAGCATCAAATTCAGTTTTCAATTATGAAAGATATTGTAACTGTATTTATCGATACTTCAGGGGCAGGACTTCACAAGCGTGGTTATCGTCCTGTTGCAAATGCGGCACCAATTAAAGAAACTCTTGCAGCGGCTATGGCTGACCTTGCAAGACTTCGTCATTACCACACACTTTATGATGTTTGTTGTGGCTCAGGTACAATTCTTATTGAAGGTGCAATGAAAGCGCTTAATATTGCACCGGGACTTCATCGCTTATTTATTGCTGAGCGTTTTGAAAATATTCCTGCTTCCGTTTGGCAACAAGAAAGGGGTAGGGCAACTGACCTTGTAATTCGTGATGCTGATTTTATGGCATACGGCTCTGATATTGATTTTCATGCACTTGAAATCGCGCGCGAAAATGCTCGTCGCGCAGGTGTTGGTATGAAGATAGACTTATCTAAAAAAGATTTAAAAGATTTTGTGCCAAAAACTGAAAAAGGTACAGTGATTTGTAACCCGCCTTATGGCGAACGAATGATGGATATTAAATCCGCTGAAGACATTTATAGAACAATGGGTAAAATCTTTAAGCCAGAGCGTGGCTGGGCATATTATGTTATTAGTCCTGACGAAGATTTTGAAAAATGTTTCGGTAGAAAAGCTGACAAGCGTAGAAAGTTATACAATGGTATGATTAAATGCCAATTATATATGTATTATAAATAATTGCTTTGGGTGTGAATTATGAAGCATGTTTTTGTTGTAAATCCCGTTTCGGGGAAAGGCGTAATTGCAAAATCGTATATTCCTACGATTGAGCATTATATAAAAGAGAATAATCTTGACGCTGAAATTTATGTGACAACTGCAAGCCGTGACGGTATGCGATTTGTTGAAGAAAAAGCAAAAACCGGCGAAGAAATCCGTTTTTATTCTTGTGGTGGTGACGGAACTCTTTTTGAGGTAGTGAATGGTTGTTACAAATACCCTAACTGTCAAGTTGCGAATGTCCCATTGGGCTCAGGCAATGATTTTTGTCGTCTTTTTGGCAAGAATACAAACTTAAGTGACCATGTAAATGGTGTGCCAGTAAAGCTTGACCTTATTGAGACTGATGGTGTAGTTGCAATTAATGAGTGTGCTATGGGGCTTGACTCTGAAATTTGTACAAAACAATATGCATATAAAAAACTTCCGGGTGTAAATGGCGAATTGGCATATACTCTTGCGGCACTTGGTTGTCTTGCAAAGGGCAAAACTAAAAACGAGTTTAAAATTACTATTGATGATACTGAAGTTTTTGAAGATAAATATCTTTTTTGTTACATAGGAAATTCTCGTTGGTATGGCGGTGGTTACAAAGCTGCACCAGACGCTATGCCCAATGATGGGTTTATTGATTGTGTTATGGTCCGTTGTGATAGAAGTGCAGTACAACTTTTGCCTTTAATAAGTGTATATAAAAAAGGCGAACATTTAGATTTAGATATTACAACATTCCGCCGTTGTAAAAAGGTGAAAATTGAAAGCCACAAACCTTCGGCAGTTAATATTGATGGTGAGTGTGAATATGTAACTGAAAAAGAATTTAAGATTTTAGAAAAGGCGATTACTTTTGTAGTACCACGAAATTCGGAATTCTTAAATATGTAAGGTAGGGCGGGGGCTTGCCCCCGCCATTTGCATTTGATAAAGGATGATATTATGTACAATTTTTTTGTTAATGAAAATCAAAAACAAGACAGTCAATATTTTATAAATGGTGTTGATTTTAATCATATTAAAAATGTGCTTAGAATGAATATTGGTGATACTTTTCTTGTAAGTGAAAATGGTGTCAGCAACCTTTGTGAAATCGTGAATTTTGAGAATGACACTGTAATTGTTAAAATAATTCAAGAGAATTATAACGATACAAATTTACCAATTAAGATTTATCTTTTCCAAGGAATTCCCAAAGGCGATAAAATGGAACTCGTTATTCAAAAGTGTGTTGAACTAGGTGTTCACGAAATTGTGCCTGTGCAAATGAGTCGTTGTGTAGTTAAAATTGAAGAAAAGAAAAAGAAAACTAAGCGTGAGCGTTGGCAAACGATTTCCGAAAGTGCTGCAAAGCAAAGCAAGTGCAATAAAATTCCTGAGGTCTCTGAAATCCTTACATATAAACAAGCATTAGCAAAAGCAAAGGACCTTGATTTGTTGCTTGTGCCTTATGAAAGTAAAAACGGAATGAAAGACACAAAACAAGCCCTCAGTGAAATTAAAAGCGGTATGAGTGTAGGTATTTTGATTGGTCCTGAAGGTGGATTTGATGAAAGTGAAATTCAAGAGGCGTTAAAAATAGACGGTAAAGTAATATCTTTAGGCAAGCGCATTTTGCGTACTGAAACTGCCGCAATAACAAGCGTATCAATGTGTATGTTATATGCAGAAATGAATTTGAGTGAATAAAATGAAACAATTACCAGTTGAATTTGAAAATAGAATGAAAACTATTTTAGGTGACGAGTTTGAGGAATTTCAAAAATCCTTTGATTTGCCACCTGTTCGTGCTTTTCGTGTAAACACTGACAAAATCTCACTTGAAGATTTCGAAAAAATAAATCCATTTCCTTGTGATAAAATTCCTTATGTAGAAAATGGATTTCATTTTGATTATGATGGAATAGGTAATCATCCGTATCACCATGCGGGAATGATTTATGTGCAGGAACCAGCCGCAATGGTGCCGGTCGAAAGCATAGAAATCGGAAAAAATTGGCAAGTGCTTGATATGTGTGCTGCCCCTGGTGGTAAAAGCAGTCAAATTAAAAATAAGCTTGGTGAAAATGGCATTCTCGTGTCAAACGAAATTGTGCCATCACGCTGCAAAATTCTTACGGGGAATATGGAAAGAATGGGCTTTCAAAATGTTATTACCACTTGTATGCATCCGCAAAAGCTTGTTAAAACATTCCCTGCAAACTATTTCGATATGGTTATGGTTGATGCCCCTTGTTCAGGGGAAGGAATGTTCCGTAAAGATGATATTGCAATAGATGAATGGTCACCTGAAAATGTTAAAATGTGCGCTGAAAGACAAGCGGAAATTCTTGATTGTGCAGCAAAGCTTGTAATGTTTGGTGGTTGTATTGTATATTCAACCTGTACTTACTCGTTAGAAGAAAATGAAATGACTGTTGATGCATTTTTACAACGACATCCTAATTTTGAACTTGTGCCTACAACTGAAAAAGTGCGAGAAAATACTGCTGACGGAATATTTTTTGACGGTTGTAAATGTGAAAATATGCATTATGCAAGAAGATGTTACCCTCATAAGACAAAAGGTGAGGGACAATTTGTAGCAGTACTTCGTAATAGCGATTTTAGTACCTATATTGAATACTTACCTGCACTGAAAGGCAAAGAAAAACTTGATAAAACTCTTGTGGATTTTCTTGAAGACACACTTACAACATACAATAAAGAAAACGTGAAAATATATAATGGAAACCCAGTATATTTCACACCGGATTTTCTTGTGCCAAGGGGAGTGGCTTTTGCTTGTGGTGTTACTATCGGTGAAATCCGCAAAAACTATGTAGTGCCACACCACCAATTCTTTATGGCGTTGGGTAAAGATTTTAAGAGGAAAATTAACTTAACTGCAAATAGTGATGAAATCAAAAAATATCTCCATGGTGAAGAATTTGATACTAATTGCCCTAATGGTTGGGCAGTAGTAATGGTTGACGGTTGCACAGTTGGTGGCGTCAAGGTTTCAAACGGAAAAGCAAAAAATCACTATCCTAAAGGTCTACGAACAAAATAAAAAAATCCGTTCTCTTATGAGAACGGATTTTTTATTTGGAGCTGCTAACCGGATTTGAACCGGTGACCTCGTCCTTACCAAGGACGTGCTCTACCACCTGAGCCATAGCAGCATTTGAAATGCAAGAGTTATTATACAGTCGTTTATAGTGTTTGTCAAGGAAGAATTGGGATTTGTATTTATTTGCTATTTTCAAAATAATATGCTAAAATACTTTTATCAACTAAAAGGATTTTGGTTATGAAAGATTTTTTTAATAAACACCGTGAACTTATTGTATATATAATAGTTGGTGGACTTACAACTATAGTAAATTATATAATTCATTTTGGATTACGTTTTTTAAATGTAAATTATTATGTTGCATTAACTGTGGCGTGGCTTGGTGCAGTGTTCTTCGCCTATGTTGCAAATCGAGTTTTCGTGTTCGAAAGCAAGGCAAAGGGTAAAGCGCAGGTTAAAGAGTTTGGGCTTTTCTTTAGTGCAAGGGTATTTTCATACGGCCTAGAAATACTGCTTTCATTTATTTTTATTGATTTAGCTCATGCTGACAATATTATATGGCAACCTAATTTTGTTGAAGCGTCAATTCCATTAGGGGAGTTGGCTGTAAAAACAGGGGCACAGGTTGTGATTGTGTTGTCAAATTATATTTTTAGTAAGTTAGTAATATTCAAAAAAAATGCATAAATTAAAAATATTCACTGTATAATGTATAAAAATACACAAAAACAGTGAATATTTCTATTTTTTGTGAATAAATGCTTGACTTTTTTGAATATGGTTGTATAATGTAGCCGTAATTCAAACGAATTTTATTATTTACATAAAGGAGTAAATACAAATGAAAAAAACATTTAAAATTCTTTCAGTAGTTCTCTCTCTTGTTCTTATCGTAGGTTGCTTTGCAGCTTGTGGCGAAAAAAAGGATAACGTTCTTAAAATGGCAACTAACGCTGAATTCCCACCATACGAATATTATGATGGAGAAACAATGGTTGGTATTGACGTAGAAATTGCTAAACTTATTGCAGATAAGATTGGCATGGAACTTGAAATTGAAGACGTTGCTTTTGATTCAATCATTCCAGGCGTTCAATCTGGTAAATATGATATGGGTATGGCAGGTTTAACTGTTACTCCTGATAGAGAAAAGCAAGTATGTTTTTCAAATAGCTATGCAACAGGTGTTCAAGTAGTTATTGTAAAAGAAGGTAGTGACATTAAGTCTATTGATGATGTAGCTGGTAAGAAGATTGGTGTTCAAACATCAACAACTGGTGACATTTATGCAACTGATGATTTCGGTGAAGAAAATATTACACGTTATGATAACGGTGCAGTTGCAGTTCAAGCACTTCTTAATGGAAACGTTGATTGCGTTATCATAGATAACGAACCTGCAAAATCTTATGTAGCAGCAAATGAAGGCCTTGAAATTCTTGAAACAGAATATGTTACAGAAAATTATGCTATTTGCTTTAACATTGAAGATACAGAACTTCGTGATAAAGTAAATGAAGCTCTTAAAGAACTTATTGCTGACGGTTCAGTTAAAAAAGTAGTTGACAAATATATCAAAGCATAATTTAACAATAATTAAAATTAGAGATTAGGGTGGCGCTTTACCACCCTAATTTTTGCTGTTGAAAGGAGAGAAATATGCCTATTTGGTTATCAAGCTTTATTGAAGAGCTTAAGTTCGTTTTTATTGAAAAAGATAGATATCAGCAACTTATCGATGGCTTTTTTAATACACTTACAATTACTGCAGGCGCATTACTTGTGGGCGTTGTAATCGGTGTTTTTGTAGCCGCTATCCGCTCCTCTTTTGATAAGAATAAAGAATCCATGAAACTTCATGGTGGAATAGGATATTATACCTTAAGTGTTCTTAATTCAATTTGCAAAGTTTATTTGACAATTATTCGTGGCACACCAATAGTTGTTCAACTTATGATTGCATACTTTGTAATTTTTGCAGCATCAGATAATGGTGTTGCAGTTGCAATTATTGCTTTTGGTATTAACTCTGGTGCGTATGTTGCCGAAATATTTAGAGCAGGTATTATGTCTGTTGACAATGGTCAGTTTGAAGCAGGTAGAAGCTTGGGCTTTAATTATTTTCAAACAATGAGATATATAGTAATTCCACAAATGTTCAAAGCAGTATTGCCAACATTATGTAACGAGTTTATTGCACTTTTAAAAGAAACATCAGTCGCAGGTTATGTGGGTGTTATTGACCTTACAAAGGCGGGTAATATTATTGCGGGTAGAACTTTTGAATATTTTATTCCACTTATTGCAGTTGCCCTTATTTATCTTGTAATTGTTATGATTCTTACAAGTTTTGTTGGTAGACTTGAAAGGAGGTTGCGTAAGAGTGATAGATAATGCGCTTATTAAAGTAGAAAATCTTAAAAAACATTACACAGGCGGTGTTGTAAAAGCGCTTGACGGCATTAACTGTGAAATCAAAAAAGGTGAAGTTGTAGTTATTGTAGGACCATCAGGCAGCGGTAAATCAACACTTCTTCGTTCACTCAACCTTCTTGAAATTCCAACATCAGGTAAAATTTATTTTGATGGCACCGATATTACTACTAAAAAGACAAATATCAACATGCACCGTCAAAGAATGGGAATGGTTTTCCAACATTTTAATCTTTTCCCAAATATGAATGTGCTTAAGAATATGACAAAAGCACCTATGACTCTTCTTAATAAAAGTAAAGAGGATGCTGAAAAACAAGCTCTTGAACTTTTAGAGCGTGTAGGTCTTAAAGATAGAGCCGATGCTTATCCAAGCCAACTTTCAGGCGGACAAAAACAGCGTGTTGCTATTGTTCGTGCACTTTGTATGGAACCTGAGGTTATGCTTTTTGATGAGCCAACAAGTGCCCTTGACCCTGAAATGGTTGGTGAGGTTCTTGATGTAATGAAATCTCTTGCTCGTGAAGGTATGACAATGGTTGTTGTTACTCACGAAATGGGCTTTGCTCGTGAAGTTGGTACTCGTGTTATCTTTATGGATGAGGGTAGAATTATTGAAGAGAACACTCCAAAAGAGTTCTTTGAGAATCCACGAAATCCACGTCTTAAAGATTTCTTATCAAAAGTTTTATAATAAAAAAATATCACCTTGGCATACTAATGCTGAGGTGATTTTTTATGACTAACAATATGAGTATGGATGTTCGTGCATATTTCAACACATTACCGGCATCAGTGCGCACTGCTATTGTTGAATCAGGGGCAAAGTTCCAAACAGTTGAACAACTTAAAGTCCTTGCTGAAAGCTATATGAATAGATAAAAGTTTTGTAGGGGCGATTCACGAATCGCCCGTAATTTTTATTGACAAAATATTAAAAAAATAGTTTAATATATAAGATATAAAATTTTTAGCAAAGGTGATACATAATGGAAAACACCGTAGAAAAGAAAAAGATAGTTTTAAGTGCTATTCAACCAACCGGCACACCCACTTTAGGTAACTACCTTGGTGCACTTAAAAACTGGAAAAATATGAAAGATGACTACAACTGTCTTTATGCAGTTGCTGACTTGCATTCTCTTACAGTTCGCCCTGAACCTGCAACACTTCGCAAAAACACTATGGAACTTTATGCAATTTTGTTAGCACTTGGTCTTGACCCTGAAGAAAGTATTGTCTTTATTCAAAGCCATGTGCCACAACATGCTCAACTTGCATGGCTCTTAAATTGTTGCACACAGTTTGGTGAAGCTGCAAGAATGACACAGTTTAAAGATAAAAGCGAAAAGCATCCTGAAAATGTAAATGTAGGTCTTTTCACATACCCAATTCTTATGGCTGCTGATATTCTTCTTTATCAAGCTGATTATGTGCCGATTGGCGCTGACCAAAAACAGCATCTTGAAATTGCCCGTGATATTGCCGAGCGTTTTAATACAGTTTATGGTAATACATTCACACTACCTGAGCCATTTATCGGCAAGGTAGGTGCTCGTGTTATGTCGCTTCAAGACCCAACAGCGAAAATGAGCAAGTCCGACACAAATCCAAAGGGCTATATCTCAATGTTAGACGATGATAATGTAATTGTTAAGAAGATTAAAAGCGCAGTTACTGACAGTGAAGCAAAGGTTAGATATGCCGAGGGTAAAGATGGTATTAATAACCTTATGGGCATTTACTCTTGTTGTACAGGCCTTTCTTATGAACAAATTGAAAAGGATTTTGACGGCAAGGGCTATGGTGATTTTAAATCAGCGGTTGCTGAAGCAGTTGTTGAAGAGCTTCGTCCTTTCAAGACAGAGTTTAAGCGTCTTATTAATGATAAAGCATAACTTAATGAGTGTGCAAAGAATGGTGCCGAAAAAGCAAGTCGTTTTGCACAAAGAACACTCAATAAGGCAATGAAGAAGTCAGGATTATATCAACTTTAATTTTTAGTATAAAGTTGTTGACATCATCGCTTTAATGTGCTAAAATACCTTACAATCAGCAAATAGAGGTAATATTTATGAAAACTCTTAATTTCGCAGCTGAATACTTTTACTTTAGCTTTTACTTTACAAAGTCAAAGGCTTGTTTCACTGCGGAAAAGTAAAGATTGCTGAAATTATAGTAATTTTATTCCTACAGTGAAACGCCACTGTAGGAATTTTTTATTGCAAAAGGAGCAAGAAAAATGGTTGTAATTCTTAAAAATGAGGTTGACCCTAAAAAGGTCGCAAATTTAACTAACTGGTTGCACGAACAAAAACTTGTAATCAATGAGGTTGTTGGTGAATACCAAACAATTCTCGGTCTTATTGGTGACACAAGCCGTATTGACATTGATTTAATTCAAAGCCTTGACATTGTTGAAGATGTAAGACGAATTTCCGAACCTTACAAATGTGCAAATAGAAAATTCCATCCTGATGACACAGTTCTTGATGTTGAAGGTTATAAAATAGGTGGAGGCAATTTCCAGTTTTTTGCAGGTCCTTGCTCAATTGAAAGTAGAGAGCAAATTTTAAGCATTGCAAAAGATGTAAAGAGTGCAGGTGCGAATTTTCTTCGCGGTGGTGCGTTTAAACCAAGAACATCACCTTATGCTTTCCAAGGTATGCGTGGCGAAGGTCTTGAATTAATGCTTGAAGCAAAAAAAGAAACAGGTATGCCAATTGTAACTGAAATTATGGATGCATCTCATATTCCACTTTTTGAGAATGTTGATGTTATTCAAGTTGGCGCTCGTAATATGCAAAACTTTGAACTTTTAAAAGAGCTTGGACATCTTAATAAGCCAATCTTCTTAAAGCGCGGTCTTTCAAGCACTTTCCAAGAGTTGCTTATGAGTGCGGAATACATTATGGCAGGTGGTAACGAAAAGGTTATTCTTTGTGAGCGTGGTATTCGTACTTTTGAAACTGCAACAAGAAACACTCTTGACTTGTCAGCAGTACCAATGCTTAAAGAGAAATCTCACTTGCCAGTAGTTATTGACCCATCACACGCTTCAGGTATTGCAAGATTTGTAAAACCTATGTCATTGGCAGCAGCAGCTTGTGGTGCTGATGGTCTTATGATTGAAGTACATAATAACCCAGCAAAAGCACTTTGTGATGGTCCAC
>JAZKXL010000015.1:0-8702 GCA_045611635.1 Candidatus Fimenecus sp.
AGTCCCACAGTCAACAACAATGATGGAAGCACACTTACAATCCATGAGCCTGATTTTCCTGCTTCATAGTCAAATTCAATAGGTTTATCAGGATTTTCTTTGTTATATTCTCTTAAATCTTCATGAACGTCGTTAATAAAAAGATTTACATTTGGTACGGTGTATTTATATGCTTTGTTTTCACCCTTAATCTTAAAGGTTAATGCACCGCTATTCATATTTAAATCAGCTTCAGTAACTTGTTCATTGTCAAAATATTGCACAATTTGATAGTATTGAAGTTCTTTTTGTTCTCCTTTACCCATATACATATAGATTACGCCGATAAATGCTACGGGAATCAAAATATATGGAATAATAACTTTCCAGTTAAATTTTTTCAATTATTATTCACTCCTGTGTTTTGCTTTGCTTATTTCTCATACACTGATGGCTTTAATGCGCCAACAAATGGTAAGTTTCTATATTTTTCATCATAGTCAAGTCCGTAACCAACTACAAATGCGTCAGGAATTTGAGCACCTGCGTAATCCGCTTTAATTGGTGCCTTTCTTCTTTCTGGCTTGTCAAGTAATGTGCAAATTTTAATACTGCTTGGATTTCTTGCTGAAAGAATTTTCATAAGATAATCAAGTGTTACACCACTATCAAGTATATCTTCAACAATAAGTAAATCCGCACCCTCAACAACATCAGTATCAAGGTCTTTAATAATTTTAACTACACCTGAAGTCTTTGTTCCTGAACCATAACTTGAAACTGACATAAAGTCAATTACGCAAGGTATATTAATATTTCTCATTAAATCAGCCATAAAAATTACTGAGCCCTTTAATACGCTTACAAGAACTAACTTTTTATCTTTGTAATCTTCACTAATTTGATTACCAAGGCGAGTTACTATCTCTTTTAAATCTTCTTCAGATAAGAGCACTTTTTCAATATCGTTCAACATTTTATTATTCCCCCAACACATAAATCATAACACCATTATTAGTGTTTTTATTAATTTTACAACGGTCCGCAACGCCAAAATATTCAGTCCATACAATACCTTTTTCGTCTGAAATAATAAGCATTTTAGAACGTTTATACACTGAAACACCTTTTTCAGTAAAAAGTTTTTTCAGTTTTTTATTTACTCTACCCATTGGGCAGTAGCAATCCCCTTCAATTCTATTGCGAATTGTTAGCTTACCACATATTCTATCATAATCAAAAGCATCTTGTATTTCAAATTCATTAAGATTTTGTAAATCTTCTTTTAACAAGTATTCTAAATTTATTACGCCTACAGGAGTTTTGATTTGTTCCAATACAACCGCACCTGATGAATCTTTGGTTTGCTTACAATTATCTTCAACCAAAACTTCAAAACGGTCAGTTTCTTGCATTTCGCCAAAGCAAAGGATTTTACGGTCGGAATTTGCTGTAATATTTCCGCCAAGACTTGCTTTACCACCATTTTCAATAATATTTAAAACCGCATCAATATATTTTTTTGAAATATTTGGAACGCCATTTTCTTTTAAAATCAAAGATACAACCTTATTTTTTACCGCTTCACTACACTTTGTGATTTGACTACACCAATAACAGTTTTCTTCTAAATCTCTAACTTCTTCAAAAATTTCAACTGCATCTTTCATAATATAGTCATTTGCAAGTTTTACCGAATCAAGACAATTCGCAAATGCTTTATCAAAAGACGGATTAATTTCAAAAAGTTGTGGAATTATGTTGTGGCGAATTTTATTTCGCGTGTAATCATCACACAAATTTGTACTATCAGTCACAAAATACAATGAATTTGTTTTTATGTATTCTTCAATTTCATTTCTTGTGCAATCAAGAAGTGGCCTAATGTAAATATCTCGCACATAAGGAATTCCACACAATCCTGAAATTGACGTACCCCTTGCCATATTGAAAATTACTGTTTCAATATTGTCATTTAGATTATGGGCAGTTGCAATTTTTGTGCAATTAGTTTTAGAAAACAAATCGTAACGAATTCTTCTTGCACATTCTTCAATACTTTCGCCTGTTTTTTCAGCTTCAGCAGGAACATCTACATGATAGCAAACACATTCAACATTGAATTTTTCGCACAATTCCTTTGAAAATTTCAAATCTCTATCAGCTTCTTCACCACGAATTCCGTGATGAATATGAATACCTTTAATTTTAGAAATTCCAAGTTTTTCTTTATTTGTTACAAGAAAGTGAAAAAGTGCAACGGAATCAGCGCCCCCTGAAAGTCCCACGCCAACAATGTCACCTTTTGAAATCATATGATTTTTTGTTATTGTTTTAATAACTTTATTCGTCATATTTAATCCTTTCAAGAGTAGAGAACATTGTAAATTCAGGATTCCAAGCAACCTTTACAGTTTCAGTTGAGCCGTGTCTATTTTTACCAACAATAACTTCGGCGATATTTGCTGTTTCACTTACTGTGTCATCACCCTCATCAGTATCGTGCTTATAATAATCTTCACGGTGAAGCATAAGAACGATATCAGCATCTTGTTCAATAGAACCTGATTCACGAAGGTCAGTCATTTGTGGACGATGGTCACCTGAATTCTTTGCAACTCCACGAGACAACTGTGAACAAGTAACAACAGGAATATTAAGCTCTTTAGCCATCATTTTAAGTCCACGAGTAATTTCAGCAACTTCGTTAACACGATTCTCGCTACGCTTTGTACCTGACATAAGTTGAAGATAGTCAATAATTATACAGTCAATATTTTTCATACGCATAGCACGTGCTTTCATTTCATGAACATTGATGCTTGCAGTGTCATCAAAATAAAGTTCGCAGTTAACAAGATTTTGCAAAGCAAGTCCAAGACGTTCCCAGTCAGCTTGACTAAGTTCACCTGTTCTAAGTTTGTTACTCATAACTCTTGCTTCAGTTGAAATAATACGTTGTGCAAGCTGTTCCTTTGACATTTCAAGTGAGAAAAACAACACTTTTCTACCAGTAATTGCAATATTTCTACCCACATTAAGAGCAAAACTTGTTTTACCCATAGCAGGACGCGCACCGATAATAATTAAGTCGGAACGGTGGAAACCGCCACCAAGAACTTTATCAAGATATGAAAATCCAGTTGGAATACCAACATATTTTTCCTTTTCTTTTGGGTCGGCACTACTAAGTTTTTTTGCACGCTCAAAAACTTCAGTAACAACTATATCGCTTACCTTTGCAGGGCCTGATACATTCTTGCCACGACGAATTTCGTAAATTTTTTGTTCAGCTTTATCAAGAAGTTTATCAGGTGATTCCGCGCCGTCGTTTGTTTCATCAAGAATTTCACGAGCTGTTAACATTAATGCACGAAGATAATATTTTTCAACAATAATTCTTATGTATGACTCAACGTTTTTTGTTGATGGCACTGCCTCAGCTAATTTCATAAGATAAGCTTTACCGCCAACTTCATCATAAACGCCATCTTTTTTAAGTTGTTCAAGAACAACTAACGGGTCAATACGTGTGCCCATTGTGTCAAGATTAAGAATTGCTGCATAAATTGCCCTATGTTGTGGCAAATAGATATGCTCAAATTTTAGCATATCTGCAACTATATGAAGACAGTCAGTGTCTTTAAGTATTGCACCAAGAACTGCTTGTTCAGCATCTACACTATGAGGCAAATTAAAATTGTCAACTGCTGAATAATTAGTTTCCATTTTTATTCCCCTACCATTACAGTCATTTCGGCAAAGATATTTGTGTAAAGTTTAACTTCAATTTTATATGAGCCGAAATTTTTAATGTCATCCATTGTAATTTTTCTTTTATCTACTGTTATACCATACTGTTTTGTGATTTCAGCAGCAACTTCTTTTGCTGTTACTGAACCAAAAAGTTTACCGTTATTACCTGCCTTTGCAGTCATTTTTACAATTTTACCCTGAAGCTTTGCTTTTGCGTCATTTGCAGCAGCAACTTCCATATCAATTTTATGTTGATTTGATTGTTCACGATTTCGAAGTTCAGTTAAACTTTGTGCATTTGCTTCAACAGCAAGTCCTTTTGGAAAAAGAAAATTACGTGCATAACCATCTGATGCTTTTACCTTTTCACCTTTTTTGCCTAATCCTTTAACATCTGCTTTCAAAATAACATCCATTATATATACCTCTTTTCGCTTATTTCACTTTATCTATTGCATTTTTTAATAATACTAATGCATTATTAAATGTTTCATTTTGCAGTTGTGCAGCCGCCATAGTTTGATGACCACCACCGCCTAACTCTTCCATTATAACTTGAACATTTACTTCACCATAAGAACGAGCCGAAATGTTTATAACATTATCTGTACGGAATAACACAAACGACGAGTTTACGCCATCAATATTGAGAAGCTCATCCGCTGCTTGACCTGCAACAATACGAATGTCATCTACTTCAAAATCAACAATTCCTACTGCGCAGTTATTATACATAGCCGCTGATTTAACAATTTCACTTTTTGCTTTTTGGGTTTCCATACTATTAGCAAACAACTGTTTAACTGTAACAGTATCTGCACCTAATGAACGTAAAAATGCTGCTGCTTCAAATGTTCTAACGCCTGTACGCATTACGAAATTCTTAGTATCAAGAGTAATGCCTGACATAAGTGCCTCAGCACAAACTTTTGAAACTTCTATATCAAATGGCATATACTGAATAAGTTCAGTAACCATTTCAGAAGCAGAAGAGGCGTTTGGTTCGTGATAGAAAACAACTGATTTTGTAATATGGTCAGCCGCTTTTCTATGATGGTCAATAACAATTACTTTTTGCACTAAATCAAACAACTCAGGGCTTTCAACAAACATTTTTCTATGAGTATCAACAATTATAAGTAATGTATCACTAGTAATAAATTCTTCTATGTTTTCAGGTTCTATAATTAACTCTTCAAACCCATTTGCAGTTAAATGCTTTACAAGTGGCATTGCAAGTGTTGATTTTGATGACATTACAATTTTTGCATCTTTACCTAATGCATTACAAATTGTGGCAAGTCCCACTGCTGAGCCAAGTGCATCAAGGTCTGCATTGCGATGGCCCATAATAAGAACATTACTACTTGAATTTATACTATCACCAATTGCAGATGCAACCATTCTTGTTCTAACTTTAGTGCGTTTTTCAACGCCTTTTGCAACTCCGCCAAAAAATTCATAATCATTTTTATCGGTTTTAATTGCAACTTGGTCGCCACCTCTACCCATTGCCATATCAAGTGATTTTCTAGCCACAGTTTCACATTCGGAAAGATTTTCACCTGTACCTACACCTATTGACAAAGTCATTCCAACAACCTTATCGTTATATGTATAGGCACGTACTTTTGAAAGTATTGAGAATTTATCTTCTTTCATTTTTACAAGATTTTCACTATCTGTAATAATAATATAACGGCTACTGTTGATTTTACGACAAATACAATTATAAGTTTCAAACCAATTTTCTATTGTTTGTTCAACATCACCTAAAATATCCGACTGTTGACTTTCTCGCAAACCACCGATAACATCTTCAACACTATCCAGGTTCATAATCAAAAACACTGGGCGGGTATTTTCATACCTTTCTCTAATATTTTTAAGTTCAGTATCATCAACATAATATAAAATATACGCTGTTTCACCTTTATACTCAATACTTGAAGGAATTGCAGTGTATTTGTTGTTTCTAAACTCACATTCAACAAACTGCTTTTCACGAATTTCGTTAATTCCTTGTCCAGATGTAAACTGCTTAACATCAGTATTATCAAACTCACCGTCACCTAAAAAAGCATTACGGAAAAGTTGATTGTACCAAAGAATTTTGTTTGTACTATCAAAAATCACAACTGGTAATGGGAAATATTTAAGTTGCCCATGTTTTTGACTTGTTGAAATTCGTTTATTAAGCGCTGCAACTGTCCCCTCAAGTTTTTTGAATTTAACAGTATTAACTATAAATCCTATAATTACAAGTATTAAAATCAATAAAAATCCTGCACAGGCAAAGTAAACATTATATAAAAGCATGGCAAAGCACAACAATACACACACAATAACTGCTGGTACTGTTACCGGATACATATTAACCATTCTTTTAAGAAAATTTAGGAGTTTGCCGTTTTTTGACTTTTTCATAATAACACCTTTAGGTTTATATTGAGCTTATTATTGGAATCACCATTGGACTACGCTTTGTTCTATCATAAAGAAGACGTGAAATGTCATCACGAATTCTATTGCGAATTGTGCCCCATTCAACATTACCATCATGAACACATTCATCTACTACAATTTGCGCAACGAGTTTAACTTCAGATATAAGTTGTTCGGAGTCGCGAACATATACGAATCCACGAGACACAATATCAGGACCTGAAACAATCAAACCTGTATCTTTTTCAATTACAATATTGATAATCATAAGACCATCTTCCGCAAGACGTTTACGCTCACGAATAACTGCACTACCAACATCGCCAACGCCATAACCGTCAACAAAAACTTTGCCTGCTGGAACATCTGGCAACACTGTCATTTTACGTTTTGTAAGTTCAACCTGTTTACCATTATCGGCAACATAAATGTTACCCGGTTGGATTCCCATATTTTCAGCAAGTTGTGCGTGTTTTCTTAAATGCTTTTGTTCACCATGGACAGGAATAAAGTATTTTGGCTTTGCAAGACTCATAATAAGTTTTAATTCTTCTTGACAAGCATGGCCAGAAACGTGAACATCATACATTTTTTCATATACAACTTCCGCACCACGTTTTAATAATTCATCTACAACCTTGCCAACGGTTTTTTCATTACCTGGAATTGGTGTTGCCGAAATTATAACATAGTCACCTGTACCAATTTCAACACGTCTATGCTCAGAAAATGCCATTCTATAAAGCGCTGACATTGGTTCACCCTGACTTCCTGTTGTAATAATAACAAGCTTGTCGTGTGGGTAACGAGATACCATATCAATACTTACAAGAATTCCTTCAGGAACATTAAGATAACCTAATCTTGATGCAGTTTCAACAACGTTTTCAAGACTACGACCTGAAAGTGCAACCTTTCTACCTACTGATGCGGCAACATCAATAATTTGTTGTACTCTATGAATATTTGAAGCAAATGTTGCAACTATAAGACGCTTACCATCTGCCTTTTGGAAAAGTCTTTCAAATGACTCACCTACTGTGCGCTCACTTGCTGTGTAGCCAGGTCTTTGTGCGTTTGTTGAGTCCGCAAGAAGACAAAGCACACCTTTTTCACCAAGTTTAGCAATACGAGCAAGGTCCATAACATCACCATCAATTGGTGTTGTATCAATTTTAAAGTCACCTGTTTGCAAAACAAGACCTGCAGGTGTAGTAATCGCAAGTGCCAAAGCATCAGGAATTGAGTGATTCACATGAATTGCTTCAACTTCAAAATTACCAAGTTTAACCTTATCTTTTGGTTTAATTTCATTAAGGTTAACTTTGTCAAGCATTTTATGCTCTTTTAACTTACCTTCAATAAGTCCAATTGTGAGTTTTGTACCATAAACCGGAATATTTACACGCTGAAGAAGATAAGCAAGACCGCCAATATGGTCTTCATGACCGTGAGTGATAAAAATACCCTTTATTTTATCGGCATTCGTTTCAACATAAGTGAAATCAGGAATAACCAAATCAACGCCAAGCATATCAGGGTCAGGGAATGCAAGGCCACAGTCAACAAGCATCATTTCACCATCATATTCATACAGTGTCATATTCTTGCCAACTTCATTAAGTCCACCCAAAAATACAATTTTAACGCCCTTCTCTTCACCCTTTGGAGTACGTTTTTTCATATTCTTTTGAGTATTTCCTTTTATAGATTTATTTGTAACAGTTTTTTTACTGCTAGATTTTTTATTAAAAACATTCTTTTTCGACTTACCCTGCTTTTTTCCACGATTTGAAACTTTACCTTTTGCAGAGTGTTTTTTCTCAGTTTGCAAAGTATTTTTTTCAGTTTTTTGTTTAGTCATATTTCCTCCTTATTTTAAGATTTTCAAAGTATGTATTTTGCCACATTATAGTAGCAAATTTTAGTTTTATATAAATATATGCGCAAATACACATAGTAACTCACTATGTTGTCATTATATAATACTATATTTTATAGGTTATTGTCAAGGTAAAGTACCATTGGGAAGCTATTTTTGAGTACAAAAATTTGTACTATTTCTATTGTTTATCTTATTAAATCGTGTTAAAATTATTTTAGTTACTTTTAAATTAATTTATTCAGGAGTTTATATGGAAAATTTAACTTTTGTTGAAATATTTACAGATGGTGCTTGCTCAGGCAATCCTGGTCCCGGTGGTTGGGGTACAATTCTACGTTGTAACGGCGTTGAAAAAGAGCTTTCAGGGGGCGAACCTGAAACTACAAACAATAGAATGGAATTGTTGGCTGTTATTAATGGTCTTGAAGCACTTAACCGCAAATGTAGAATTAAGATTTATTCCGATTCAGCTTATGTTGTAAATGGTATTACAAAAGGTTGGGCTGAAGGTTGGCGTGCTAATGGTTGGCGCAAATCAGACAAGAAACCTGCACTTAATCCTGACCTTTGGGAAAGATTACTTAATTTGCTTTCACAACACGAATATGAGTTTGAGTGAAGTCGGATCGTAGCCATG
>JAZKXL010000016.1:0-10026 GCA_045611635.1 Candidatus Fimenecus sp.
AGAATTGATTTTTTCACCAAGTTTTTTATTAAATAAACCAAGCCAAAACTTTGCTAAAATACTGACAGTAAGAATAACAAGAGAAATTATATTGAATTTTACAGGTATAGGGTTGACAATCTTATCAACTGAACTTTTGAATAATTCAATACCCATAAGTAAAACAAGAAAAGCAACCGCAAGGGCAGAAATATATTCTACTCTTCCGTGTCCGTAAGGATGGTCCTTGTCAGCGGGTTTTGCTGATAACTTTACACCAATAAACGAGATAATTGATGCACCTGCATCGGAAAGGTTGTTAATAGCATCAGCAGTAACTGAAATACTGCCTGAAATCACACCTGCAATATATTTAAGAATTGCAAGTAAAATGTTTGTTATAATCCCTGTAACACTACCAAGAGTACCATATGCCTCACGGACTTTAGGACTGTGTATGTTTTCACTATCAGGAATTAACGTCTGGATTAGATTTGTGTGCATTTATAAGTATCTCCTTACCCTCATCACTTAAAATTCCCCAAAGACCTTCAATAATAAGTGCAAATGCTTTTTCAGCAATTTCTCTTGATGGAAGGTGAGGATATTTAATTGCCCAACAATGAATAATTCCGATAAATCCGAATTTGCCGAAATTATATGAAAAATCATAATTTTCAACTGACATATTAGGGAAAATACCTTTAAATATTTCAAGAATTTTCGTATTCATTAGTTCCCCAAATTTGTAAACGAATTTCGCATCACCATTTTCGCCCATAAGCACATTGAAAATGTCGTTGTAAGTTCTAAAATATTCAAAAAATGTTTCCAACACATCAACAGGACGTTGCAAAACGTCATCAGGTGTTACAGTTAAAACTTTTTGGTCAAATTCTTCACAAAGCTCATCTTCAATAGAATCAACAAGGTCGTAAATATCCTTGTAATGCAAATAAAAAGTGCCCCTGTTTATTTCAACAAGGTCAGTTAACTCTTTTACAGTAATTTTATTTATGCTTTTTGTTTTGCCAAGCTCCGCAATACCCTTGTAAAGGAGTTTTTTCGTGCGTCTAACACGAATATCATTATCGTTAATAGCCATAAAATCATCTCCATACATTCTATATGGCTATTATATAATCAAACTGTTCAATAATCAACAGTTGTATATTAAAATGTAAAATTTAGTTAAAATTATACAAATAATATACCAAACAATATACAAAAAATATATATAGCAAAATTCTACAGTTTATGATATAATAACTTATCTATGATTTTAAGGAGCGAAGACAATGTCATTTATAGAATTAAAAGACGTGGTAAAGACCTATAAAATGGGTGAAATTGAAATCAAAGCAGTTGATAATATCAGCTTTCCTATTGAGAAAGGTGAGTTTGTAGTTGTAGTAGGTCCATCAGGTGCCGGTAAAACAACTGTACTTAATATTTTAGGCGGAATGGATAAGGCAACATCAGGTGAAATTGTTGTTGATGGTACAAATATTGGCAAATTTACCGAAAGACAACTCACAAAATATCGTCGTGATGATGTGGGCTTCGTTTTCCAGTTTTACAACCTAGTTCAAAATCTTACCGCCCTTGAAAATGTTGAACTTGCATCACAAATGAAAGAGGATGCTTTTGACGCTGAAGATGTGCTTGCAGAGGTTGGACTTAGTAATCGTCTTGATAACTTCCCATCACAACTTTCAGGTGGTGAGCAACAGCGTGTATCAATTGCTCGTGCTCTTGCTAAGAATCCAAAACTTTTGCTTTGCGATGAGCCAACAGGCGCTCTTGACTATATAACAGGTAAGTCAATTCTTAAACTTTTGCAAGACACTTGCCGTGAAAAGAATATGACAGTTATAGTTATCACTCATAACTCAGCTCTTACTCCAATGGCTGACAAAATTATTAAAATTAAAAACGGACAGGTTGACAAAATTCTTATAAATGAAAATCCAACACCTGTTGAGCAAATTGAATGGTAAAGGAAAGTATTGAATATGACAAAATCAATTAGAAAGGATTTTCGTAGAGCAATAAAGAAAAGCATAAGCCGCTTTATTTCTATTATGCTTATAGTAGTTCTTGGTGTAGCGTTTTTCTCAGGTATTCGTTCGTCAATGCCAGCTATGCAAATGACTGCTGATGCAGTTTATGATAAAGAGAATCTTATGGATATTCGTGTTGTGGGTACGTTAGGACTTACAAAAAATGACCTTGAAGCCATCAAAGAGATTGAGGGCGTTGAGTCAGTTGAGGGTGCACATATATCCGATTTTCTTTGCCTTGCAAACTCCAGTGAAATTGTAACAAAGGTTATTGCAATGCCTGAAAGTATTAACGACGTTAAGGTAACCAAAGGAAGATATCCTGAAAAATATAATGAGTGTGTAGTAAGCCGTGAATTTTTAGAAGCATCGGGCTTTGAAATTGGTAGTTATGTAACACTTTTAACAGGTACTGACGAGAAAATTTTTGATACCCTTGCATCAGAAACATATCAAATTGTAGGTGTTGGCTCAACATCATATTTCCTTAATGGCGATATGGGCACAAGTACAATAGGTGACGGTGTTGTTGACGGTTATATTGTTATTCCACAAGAAGCTTATGTTACTGATATTTACACAGCTATTCATATAACAGTAAAGGGTGCTCGCAACCTTGACTGTTATAGTGAAGAATACACAAAGCTTGTTGATAAGGTAATTCAAAAAATTGAACTTATTGCTGATGTGCGTTGCGATATTAGATATAGTGAAGTCCGTTCACAAAGTAATGATTTGCTTCAAGATGCTAAAAATGATTTTCTTGAGGCGGAAGTTACCGCTCGTAATGAGCTAGCAATAGCGGAACAAGAACTTCTTGATAACGAGAAAAAGTATGAAGAAGAAAATGCAATTCTTGAGGAAAATATGCTTCTTGTAGAGCAAGCTGAGAAAAATCTTCCTCTTTATCGTCAACAAGTAGCGGATGGTGAAAAAGAACTTAATAGTGCTAAAGAAGAATTAGCCAAACTTGAAGCGGACGTGAAAAAAGCCGAAGAAGAGTATAAGGCATATATAGATGACCCAACTAAAACTGAAAAAGAAATTGAAAATGCAAAAAATTCTTTGCTCCTTGTGCAAGGTATGTATGATATTTCAGCAAAAAGTCTTGCAGCTGAAGAAGAAAAACTTAATCAAGCAAAGAAAGAACTTGCCGATTTAGAATATGCCGTAGCAAATAAGCATCAACTTATTGAAGGTAGTGAAGAATTAAAAAAAGCCGCGGAAGAACTTAAACGTGGACGCGAAAAATTTGAAATGGCACAACAAGATGCCGAGGAAGAAATTAAAGATGCTGAAGCACGCCTTCTTGAAGCAGAACGTGAAATCAACTCAATGAAAATTCCTGTGTGGTATGTGCTTGACCGTAATGCAATTGAATCTTATTTAGGATTTAAAAATGATACTCAAAGTATCGGCGCAATTGGTACAGTTTTCCCAATTATCTTCTTCCTTGTTGCAGCATTAGTTGCCCTTACAACTATGACTCGTATGGTTGAAGAGCAAAGAACACAAATTGGTACTCTTAAAGCGTTAGGATATAGTAAGTTCACAATTGTTAGTAAATACATTCTTTATGCATTAATTGCAACTGTGCTTGGAAGCGTTATGGGTGTGTTACTTGGCGAATTCACAATTCCATATTTCATTGTAAATGCTTACAAAACATCATACTATAATCTTGGTAATGCAGTTGTAACACTCAATGTTGAGCATGCTCTTGTAGCATCACTTGCTGCAATTCTTTGCACAGTGGGTGCAACGCTCTTTGCGTGTTACAAAGAACTTCGCGCAGCTCCTGCACAACTTATGCGCCCTGAATCACCTAAAGCAGGTAAGCGCATATTGCTTGAACACGTTAGCTTTATTTGGGAACGTCTTAACTTTGGACAAAAAGCGGCAATGCGTAATCTTTTCCGTTATAAAAAGCGTTTCTTTATGACACTTTTTGGTGTTGGCGGATGTATGGCTTTGCTTCTTGTAGGTCTTGGTATTCGTGACTCCGTTTCCGCAATGGCAGACAATCAATATGGCAAAGTACTTAAATATGATGCAGTTGTAAGTTTAGATACAACACTTACAAGAGGACAACGTCGCGCAATGCTTTCAGACGTTTCTGATATTTCAGATATTACTGATTATATTCAAGCAAATAGAACAATGGTATATGCAACAAGTAAAAGTGCAGACAACTTTGCTGATGAAAGAAATGCATATATGGTTATTCCACGTGATTTTGATAAGTTTAAAGAATATGTTTCAATTGGTGAGCGTGGAAGTGAAGAAAAACTTGAGTTTTCTGATGAAGGTGTAATTATAACTGAAAAATATGCAAAGCTTCTTGGAGTTGAAATAGGCGATAGTATTTTTATAAGATTCAGCGAATCCGACGCCCAAACAAAAGAAGTTAAGGTTGCAGGTATAACTGAAAATTACATTTTCAATTATATCTATATGACACCAAATCTTTACCAGTCACTTTATAATGTAGCAAGTGAAACAAATGTGTTGCTTCTTAAATTAGAAAATGCGGCAAATACTGAAGACATTAGTTCACGACTTTTGAAAATCGATGGAATCAACTCAGTAACTATGAATACTGATGAAATAGAAGAACTGAACACGGTTATTAACAGTCTTGATTTTATTGTTGTTATTATGATTATCGCAGCGGCAATTCTTGCATTTGTTGTACTTTATAATCTTAATAATATCAATATTAGTGAAAGAAGACGCGAACTTGCAACTCTTAAATTATTGGGCTTCTATAATGGTGAGTTGAATGCTTATGTATATCGTGAAAATGTAGTGCTTACACTTCTTGGTACACTTCTTGGTATATTCCTTGGTATTTTCCTTCATAGATTTGTTATGGTTACCGTTGAAACCGACGTTTATATGTTTGGTAGAGAGTTAGAAAGAACAAGTATTATAATCGGTGCAGTGCTTACAATAATCTTTGCACTTGCAACAAACCTTATTATGTACTTCAAACTCAAAAAGATTGATATGATAGAATCACTTAAATCAGTAGAATAATTCTTTGTGGCAATTTTTCCGTTATAGTTCGCCGAAAATACTCGGCAATACAGCAAGTATTACCTCCGTCTTTCAGTGACTCTAACGAAAAAATATCTCACAAATAATGCTTTTCTTTGTAAGATAAAATTAATGCTAAAAAAAGGAGAAATAATTATGTTCCACCAATTAAACAAACCAACTGAAAATGATACAATCGCTATTTTCAAAACAAATATGGGCGAAATCAAGGTTAAACTTTTCCCTGAATTTGCACCAAAAACAGTAGAGAATTTTACAACTCATGCTAAAAACGGTTATTATGATGGCCTCATTTTTCACCGTGTAATCAAAGAATTTATGATTCAAGGCGGTGACCCAACAGGTACAGGTGCAGGCGGACAAAGTATTTGGGGACGCTCATTCCCTGATGAATTTACAGGTGAACTTCACAATATTCGTGGTGCACTTTCAATGGCAAATGCAGGACCAAACACAAATGGCAGTCAATTCTTTATTGTTCAGGCAAATAACTGCCCTGAAGATTTTATTAGCCAAATGAAACAAATTGATGAAAAAGTATTTCCAGCTGAATGTGTTGATGCATATGAAGAACTTGGTGGTACACCTTGGCTTGATTTCCGTCACACTGTTTTTGGTCAGGTTTATGAAGGAATGGACGTTGTTGATGCAATTGCTAACGTACCAACAAAATCACAAGATAAACCAGTTGACGACGTAATCATTGAAACAATTATTATTGAATAAAACCTTATCCACCTCTCTTTGATTAGAGAGGTGGCAACGCTTTGGCGCTGATGGAGGGATAGATAAGCAAAATGTTATTTAAAAACATCTCAATAATCAACGAAAACCTTGAAATCCAAAATAATATGTATGTGGGTATTAAGGATGATAAAATTCAATATATTGGCACCGAAAAACCACAAGAAAATTATGCGCAAGAATATGACGGAAAGGGCAAAATCCTTTCATCAGGTTTTGTAAATCTTCATACTCACTCACCAATGACACTTCTTCGTGGCTATGCTGAAAATTTGCCACTTGACCGCTGGCTTAATGAAAAGGTTTTTCCTTTTGAAGATAAACTTAACTGTGACCGCGCATATTACGGTACAATGCTTTCAATTGCTGAAATGCTCGCTTGTGGCACAACATCATTTACTGATATGTATTTCTTTGGTGATGGTGTAATGAAAGCAGTTATTGACAGTAAAGCAAAAACTAACTTTGGTCGTTCAATCGTAAGTTTTGTTGATGAAGATATTATTGCTAATGATAGATTTCAAGAGGGTATTTATCTTGCTGAAAAATATCACAATACACAAAATGGAAAAATCAAAATTGATATGAGCTTGCATGCTGAATATACAAACCGACTTTCAATTATTGAACAGTTTGGCGAATTTACAAGTGGAAAGGATTATATCAATCACATTCATCTTTCCGAAACTAAAGCAGAGCATGAAAACTGTAAGGCGAAATATGGCAAAACGCCTGCTCGTCTTTTCTATGATGCAAAGGTTTTCAACAGCCCTACAATCCTTGCTCACTGCGTGTGGGTAGAGGATGAAGATATGGATATTTTTAAGGAGATGGGTGTAACAGTTGCCAATTGTCCTGCAAGTAACCTTAAACTTGGTAGCGGTGTATGTAACACATACAAAATGCTTCAAAAAGGTGTAAATATTGGTATCGGTACTGACTCCGCCGCAAGCAATAACGGACTTGATATTATGCGTGAAATGTACCTTGCTGCACTTTTACCAAAAGGCGTTAATAATCAGGCGGATATTATTACTCCTCAAGACGTCTATAAAATGGCAACTATAAATGGCTACAAAGCACAGGGTAGAAAAGATTGCGGTACTATTAAAGTTGGCAATAAGGCCGATTTGATTGTAATTGATATGACAACACCAAATATGTATCCTGACTTCGACGTGCTTAATAATATTGTTTATTCAGCAAATAAAAGTAATGTAGTGCTTACTATGGTAGATGGTGAAGTCCTTTATAAAAATGGCGAATTTACAACTATTGATGTTGAAAAAATGGGCTATGAAGTAAGCAAACTTGTTCGCGAGGTTGTAAACGAGGTGAATGCATAATGATTGAAAAAGCAGTAGAATATATTAAGTCAAAAATTACTAGTGACTTTGAAGTTGGTATAATTTTAGGTAGTGGACTTGGTACTTTAGGTGAAAAAATCCAAAACCCACAATATGTAGATTATGCCCATATTCCTAATTTCCCAGTTTCAACAGCACCTGGCCATGTAGGTAGATTTATCTTCGGCACGCTTAATGGTAAAAAAGTTATGTGTATGCAGGGTAGAATCCATCTTTATGAGGGCTACGAGGTGCAAAGCGTAGTTATGCCAATTCGTGTTATGAAAATGATGGGCGTAAAAACTCTTATTGTTACAAATGCAGCAGGGGGCATAAACGAAAGCTTTAATGTAGGCGATATTATGGTCATCACTGACCATATTAACTTTACAGGTAAAAATTGTCTTATTGGTAAAAATGATGACCGTTTTGGTGTGCGTTTTCCTGATATGAGTTTCGGTTATTCACATGAGTTATCACAAGTTGCATTTAATTGTGCTGAAAAACTCGGTATGAAACTTCAAAAAGGCGTGTATATTGGTTGCACAGGACCTTCTTATGAAACACCTGCTGAAATTCGTGCATTCAGAGTTCTTGGTGCTGACGCTGTTGGTATGTCAACTGTGCAAGAAGTAATCGCAGCAAACCATTGTGGAATAGATGTGCTTGGCTTCTCACTTATCTCAAACAAAGCAGCAGGACTTTCAGGTGAACGTTTAACTGAAGAAGAAGTCCTTACGATAGGTAAACAAAAATCAGAAGAAATGCAAACACTCATAACCGAAATTGTAGGTGAAATATAATGTTCCTTAATGGTGCAACAGTTGGGCTTGATACTGTCAATAATAAAGCAGTATTTATTGACCAAACACTTTTGCCAACTGAATATAAAGAGGTTTCGACTGACGATTTTAACGAGATTTTTGATGCAATCAAACTTCTTAAAGTTCGTGGTGCGCCTGCAATTGGTGTGTTTACCGCTATTTCATTGGCAGTGCTTATGAATAAAAGTAAAACCAATACATATGAAGAACTTTTTGTAGAATTAAAAGACTATTGCGAAAAATTGATTTTATGTAGGCCAACTGCCGTAAATCTTAAATGGGCAACTGAAGAAATGATTAAATCAGTAGAAAACAGCACTGCTGAAAATTTCAAAGAAACACTTACAACTCAAGCACTTAAAATGATTGAAGATGATATTGCAATATGTCGTAAAATTGGTGAATATGGTGCCGAAATCCTTAAAGAGTGCAACTCAATCCTTACCCATTGTAATGCAGGAAGATTAGCAACGGTAAAATATGGCACCGCACTTGCACCGGTGTATGTTGCAAGAGAGAATAACCATAATATAAATGTTTTTGCTGACGAAACAAGACCACTTTTACAAGGTGCAAGACTTACCGCCTTTGAACTTTGTGATGCTGGTGTTGACACAACAGTAATTTGCGATAATATGGCATCTTATGTTATGAAAAACGGACTTGTAGACGCCGTTTTAGTAGGTTGTGATAGAGTAGCACTTAATGGCGATACTGCAAACAAAATTGGTACGAGCTCAGTTGCAATCCTTGCAAAGCATTACAACATCCCATTTTATGTTTGTATGCCGTTTTCAACTTTTGATAAGAATATCAAAACAGGTGATGATATAGTGATTGAAATGCGTGATGGTGGCGAGATAGGTGAGATGTGGTATGAAAAACCAATGATTCCACAAAATGTAAAAACATTAAATCCTGCATTTGATGTTACAGACAATTCACTCATTACCGCATTTATTACCGAAAAAGGTGTAATTACGCCTGACGAAATAAAAAAATATATTTAATTTACAAAATCCCTCATATTTCACTTGAAATATTGAGGGATTTATTGTATAATATCTTTGTTAAAAAAATAACACACTTTTAATTTATGGAGGAATTATTATGGCAAATCGTTTTGTACTTAACGAAACATCTTATCATGGCAAAGGCGCAATCGCTGCTATTGCTGATGAAATTAAGGCAAGGGGCTTTAAAAAAGCTTTTGTTTGCTCCGACCCTGACCTTATCAAGTTTGGTGTTACAAAAAAGGTAACTGACATTCTTGATGGTGCAAAAATCGCTTATGAAATCTATTCTAATATTAAACCAAATCCAACAATTGAAAATGTACAAACAGGTGTTGAAAGCTTTAAAGCAGCGGGTACTGACTGTATCGTAGCAATCGGTGGCGGTTCTTCAATGGATACTGCAAAAGCAATTGGTATCATTATCACAAACCCTGAATTCAGTGATGTTCGTTCACTTGAGGGTGTTGCACCTACAAAGAATCCTTGTGTTCCAATTATTGCAGTTCCTACAACAGCAGGTACAGCAGCAGAAGTTACAATCAACTATGTTATTACTGACGTAGAAAAAGACAGAAAGATGGTTTGTGTTGACGTTCACGATATTCCTGTGGTTGCAGTTGTTGACCCTGATATGATGGCATCAATGCCAAAAGGACTTACAGCAGCAACAGGTATGGATGCTCTTACTCACGCTATTGAAGGTTACATCACAAAAGGCGCTTGGGAACTTTCAGATATGTTCCACATCAAAGCAATTGAAATTATTGCACGTTCACTTCGTGGTGCAGTTGAAAATACTGATGAAGGTAGAGCGGATATGGCTCTCGGTCAGTATGTTGCAGGTATGGGCTTTAGTAACGTAGGTCTTGGTATTGTTCACTCAATGGCTCATCCACTTGGTGCTCTCTATGACACACCTCATGGCGTTGCAAATGCTATTATTCTTCCAACAGTTATGGAATATAATGCTCCTGCAACAGGTGAAAAGTACAGA
>JAZKXL010000017.1:0-5030 GCA_045611635.1 Candidatus Fimenecus sp.
CCCTCCATTGCGTTTTCAGCCGCTGTTGTTTCATACATAAGATTACCAATAACTGAAAGGCGCACCCAAGGAATTACCAAGCCCAATGATGGAGCAAGAGCAATAACTGTTGCAAGAATTGATAATGCAGATGGAATTGTAAAAAGTGCACTTGATGTTATAGCATTGCGTAATTTTTTCTTGTCAATTCCTAATGCCTTACCTTGCTTTAATGCTTTTACAAGGAAGAATATTGACTGTGCAAGAACAAAAAGAATTACGCCGCCTGCAATTAAGTACAAACCGGTACTTTCTTTGAAGTCCATATCTTTCATCTCCTAAAAATTTTATGGATATATTAAAACATTTTTTCACAATAAAATCAACAAAAAAAATAAATATTATTCCTTAAATGACGATTTAATGATTTAACTTGTTAAAATTATATATTGACAAAGCAAAAAATATACTATAAAATATAACACAAATCAAATAGCCACTATCGAAAAAACAGTGAAGAAAAAAAGACATAAAATACTCGCTTTCAGAGAGTTGTCGGTTGGTGCAAGGCAACACAGTGTTTATGTGTATAACTCATTTCGGAGTTGCATGGGTGAAATCATAGCCCATGACGGTTGACCCCGTTACAAAGTCAGGCCTTGTTGGAGGTCGCAGAGGTTGGCAAACGCCGACGAATTAGGGTGGTACCACGATAGAATTTTCCGTCGTCCCTATCAAATTGTAATTTTGATAGTGTGACGATTTTTTATTTGGAGGAGATTTTATATGAAACAAGGTTGCGAAAAGTATATTCCTTTCACACCAATCAACATTCCTGACAGGCAGTGGCCAAGCAAGACCATTACTAAACCACCTATTTGGTGTTCAGTTGACTTGCGTGATGGTAATCAGGCACTTATTGACCCAATGAATCTTCAGGAAAAAATTGAATATTTCAAAACACTTATCAATATTGGTTTCAAAGAGATAGAAGTTGGTTTTCCATCAGCATCTGAAACTGAATATGAAATTCTTCGTACACTTATTGAAAAAGATTTAATTCCTGATGATGTTACTATTCAGGTCCTTGTTCAAAGCCGTGAACATCTTATCCGCAAAACATTTGAGGCAATTGATGGTGCTAAAAATGTAATTATTCACTTTTACAACTCAACTTCAACTTTACAAAGAAAAGTTGTTTTTAAAAAGGATATGGATGGCGTTATTGACATTGCTGTGCAAGGTGCAAAGCTTATTAAAGAGCTTACTGATGAGTTAAAGTCACAAAAAGATGTTAATATTCGTTATGAATACTCCCCTGAAAGTTTTTCAGGTACTGAAATGGACAATGCTGTGCTTATTTGCGAAAAGGTTATGGAAGCACTCGACATTAACGAAAATAACAAGATTATTCTTAATCTTCCTGCTACTGTTGAGGGTAGTACTCCAAACGGACACGCTGACCAAATTGAGTATTTTTGCCGTAAACTTAAAAATCGTGAAAATGCAATTATCAGCTTGCACCCACACAATGACCGTGGCACTGCAGTTGCAGCCGCTGAACTTGGTCTTTTAGCAGGTGCTGATAGAATTGAAGGTACACTTTTCGGTAATGGTGAGCGTACAGGTAACGTTGACATTGTTACACTTGCTCTTAATATGTACACACAAGGCATTGACCCTAAGCTTGATTTTTCACATATGAATGAAATCAAAGAAATGTTTGAACGTACTACAAAAATGCCTGTTGACCCAAGAAAGCCATACGGCGGCGAGCTTGTTTTCACTGCATTCTCTGGCTCACACCAAGATGCTATCAATAAAGGCAAAGAATATATGCGCATAAGTGGTACTGAATATTGGGAAGTTCCTTACTTGCCTATTGACCCTGCTGATGTTGGCCGTGAATATGAACCAATTATTCGTATTAACAGTCAGTCCGGCAAGGGCGGTGTTGCTTACATTATGGCGGAATACGGCTACAAAATGCCAAAAGCTATGCATCCTGAATTCTCAAAAATCGTTCAAAAGGTTTGTGATGAAAAGGGCAAGGAACTTCAAAAAGAAGAGGTTTATGCACTTTTCCAACAAGAATACCTCAATGTTACAGGTCCTTACAAATTGCTTGGATACAAATTCTTTGAAGAAAGAGAACATGGCGAAGACCAATCAAGAGTACACTTTGTTGGTACTGTACAATACAATGGTAACGAGCCACAACAAATTGAGGGTGTGGCAAACGGTCCTATCAGTGCATTCTGTCAAGCAATGAACACAATTGGTCTTGGTGAATACAAGTTTATTGACTACTCTGAACACGCTATTTCAGTGGGCTCTGACTCAAAAGCTGTCAGCTATATTCACATTACAAACCCACAAGGCAAAGATGTTTTTGGTATTGGTATTTCACACAATATCAACTATGCATCAATCAAAGGTATTCTTTGTGCGGTTAACCGTTGTTTACCTAATGTAGTTAGGGAGGAAAAGTAAAATGAAAGAATACAATATTGTAGTATTAAAAGGTGACGGAATTGGTCCTGAAATAGTTGATGAAGCACTTAAAGTGCTTGATGCAACTGGTGAAAAATATGGATTTAAGTTCAGTTATGATTATCAACTTATTGGTGGTGCTGCTATTGACGCTACTGGCGAGCCACTTCCACAAGCAACAGTTGATGCTTGTAAAAAGGCGGACTGTGTATTTCTTGGTGCAGTTGGTGGTCCTAAATGGGACACACTCCCTGGTAACCAACGTCCTGAAAAAGGTCTTTTAGGTATTCGCGGCGCTTTAGGTCTTTATGCAAATCTTCGTCCTGCAAAGATTTTTGAGCCACTTAAAAGTGCATCTCCTATTAAGGACAGCATTATCGGTGACGGTCTTGATATTATGATTGTCCGTGAACTTACAGGTGGTATTTATTTTGGTGAGCGTGGTCGCAAAGAAGTTGATGGCAACCCTGCTGCATATGATACTGAAATGTATTCAGTTCCTGAAATCGAAAGAATTGCAAGAACTGCTTATGAAATGGCTATGAAGCGTAACAAGAAGCTCACAAGCGTTGACAAAGCAAATGTTCTTGAAAGTTCTCGCCTTTGGAGAGAAACTGTTATCAAAATGTCTGCTGAATACCCTGAGGTTGAACTTTCACACATGTATGTTGACAACTGTGCTATGCAGTTAGTTAGAAATCCAGGTCAGTTTGATGTTATTGTTACATCTAACATTTTTGGCGATATTCTTTCTGATGAGGCATCAATGATTTCAGGTTCAATCGGTATGTTGGCATCAGCATCACTTGCAACTGGCAAAATGGGACTTTATGAGCCAATTCACGGTTCAGCACCTGATATTGCAGGTCAAGAAAAAGCAAATCCACTTGCAACAATTCTTTCAGCTGCTATGATGTTACAATATTCATTTGATGAAAAAGATGCTGCAAAATCTATTGAAGATGCAGTTAATGAAGCACTCAAGATTGCTCGTACACCTGACATTTATGAAGATGGCTTTAAGAAGGTTACAACAAGTGAAATGGGTGACCTTGTGGTGTCATTACTTAAATAAAAACAAATTTAGTGTCATTCTGAGCAACGCGAAGAATCTCCATAGAGATACTTCGTCACATTCGTTCCTCAGTATGACACTATTTAACTTTTAAGAGGTTATTATGAAAACACTTTACATTAGTGATATGGATGGAACTCTTTTGCAAAATAACGGCAAAATGAGTGAATACACAAAAGAAAAGTTGAATGAGTTTTATGAAAAAGGAATCCCCTTTTCAGTTGCTACTGCTCGTAGTATGGTTAGCGCTACTCCTCTTTTAGAGGGTGTGCATTTTGCCGCCCCTATTGTGCTTATGAATGGCGTTTTCGTGTATGATACCGAAACAAAAAAAGCGGTAAAATACCACGAAATTACACACTCGGCACTACAAAAAATTCTTGATTGCTTTTACGAAAAAAATCTTCATCCATTTATGTTTTTGTATGGTGACGACTACAAGCTTTCAATTAAATATACTGAGTTTGACAACGAGGGTATGAAAGAATTTTATGATATGCGCGTAGATATGCTTGAGGGTAGATTTACACAAACCGATGACCTTACAAACATAGAAAATGGTCAGCACCCTGTTTATGTAAACTACTATGCACTACCTGAATTTCTTGATGATGTAGTCCTAAAACTGAAAGAAATTCCCGAAATTGATTTTGCATATTATAAAGACTCATATTCTGAAGACTGGTTAATTGAAATTTATGCAAATACCGCTTCAAAGGCAAATGGTGCGAAAGAGGTTAAAGAAATTGTAGGGGCTGAAAGTATTACCGCATTTGGTGATAATCTTAACGATTTAGTAATGCTTGGCGGTGCGGACACCGCGGTTGCGGTAGAAAATGCGGTGCCACAAGTTAAAGAAATTGCAAGTGTTATAATCGGCACAAATACTGATGACAGTGTTATAAAATACATTATGGAAAAAGAAAACGCTTAAGGTTTCCCCTAAGCGTTATTTTTTATACCCTAATACTGTGAGCCGAACGCCACGAAGTATTGCGGAAAAAGAAACTATTTGTTTGCTAATTCTGCACGAGCAATTTTGATATTTTCTACAAAGCGCTTACCTGTTTCAGTAATCTTCTTGTAGTCACCTGTCTTTGCACCTGCTGTAAGTGATGAACCAGCACCAACTGCAACGGCACCTGCTTTAATCCATTCACCAACATTGTCAGCATCAACACCACCTGTTGGCATCATCTTTGCATAAGGAATTGGTCCTTTAATGTCTTTGATAATCTTTGGTCCAAAAAGGTCAGCAGGGAAAACTTTAAGAATATCAGCACCGTTTTCCATAGCAAGAAGTCCTTCACGAACTGTCATAATACCAGGCATCATTGGAACTCTATAACGGTTACAAAGTTTAAGTGTTTCAATATCGAGAGCAGGGCTAACGATATATTCAGCACCTGAAAGCATAGCAATTCTTGCTGTTGCTGCATCAAGAACAGTACCTGCACCAAGAATAATTTCTTCTGGTGTGTAT
>JAZKXL010000018.1:0-9547 GCA_045611635.1 Candidatus Fimenecus sp.
TTGGTTTGAAATCAGACGGTACAGTTGTTGCGACAGGTGATAATGGATATGGTCAGTGTGATGTATATGATGTATATGATTGGACTGATATAGTAGCAATCTCAGCAGGTTATGACCATACAGTTGGCTTGAAATCAGATGGCACTGTTGTTGTGACAGGTGATAATTCTAATGGTCAATGTGATGTAAATGACTGGACTGATATAGTTGCAATTTCAGCAGGTTATGGCCATACAGTTGGCTTAAAATCAGACGGCACAGTTGTTGCAACCAAATATAAAGGCGAAGAGGATTATTATTACGGTCAATGTGATGTAAGTGATTGGAAAAATATTAAAGAGCCAAAGAAAAAATAACAAAATAAAAGACCGAGAGATTTTCTCTCGGCCTTTTTTTATTTCTTTTTAATTCCCTCAATAAATTTGCCATAGTGTTTTGGCTCAACAAGTGGGGGAAGGAACTGCACAAACTTTTTAAAGGCGGTGCAAATTGTTTTGTTTGGAATAACTTGGTCAAAAAATCCACCAAGAGTGGCAAGAATGTCACCAACATAAGGTGTGCTTGATGGCGACATTACAACCTTGTCATTTGCTCTAAAATTAAACACCATATTGCGCTTGCCTACCGTTTGAATTGGGCGGATAGAAAGAAGCAAGGTTTCGTCATCAATCCAAGTGGCGTTTGAACAAACTTTAAACTCAATTTGACCTAAGGTCATTGTAGAATAGCGGTAATGTCCATCCATACCCACCATAATTTTGTTATGCTCGTTGCCTTCACTCCAACGGAAAGAACATTCATCACCGTTAAAGTTAAACTTAACCATATCAATATTACCTGCTTTATCGGTCATCATATATGTAACCGCAAGTGGCAACACGCTAACTTGAAAGCCCACAAGGTTAAGTAAAAGTTTTTTGCGGAATTTAATGTATCTATCATCAATTTCGTGCTCTTTTGCAGGGTGTTCACTGTATGCTAGTGGAACAGGGTGTGATGTTTCAAGTGCTGTATTTTCATCCGCTTCTTCAAATGCGCGTGGGAAGAAATCAAAAATTCCATCAAGACCCGTTTGCTCATCAGTAATTGAAGATGTAACAACAACTACCGCATTATGTTGTGGAAAGGCAATACCAAATTGTGAAAACATACCATCAGCACGAAATCCGCCACAATGGTCAAGCCAAAAACAGTAACCGTAGCCGTATGATGCATCACTACCAGGACGGTTATATTCATTATTAATTTGCTTAGAAGATGCAAGTTTTACCCATTCTGAAGGAATAACCTGTTCACCTTTATATTTGCCGTCTTTAAGATAGCAAAGCATAAATTTTGCAAGGTCTTGAGTTTTAAGGTAAAGTCCCCAACCGCCTGCCTCTACACCATTTGCATCAGTTTCCCAAAATGGAAAATCAATTCCCAATGGCTCAAAAAGTCTTGGCTGCAAGTATTCGCGCATACTCATACCCGTAACCTTATTGATAATTGCCGAAAGCATATAAATATTTTCATTTATGTACAAGAATTTCTCGCCCGGCTCAAATACCCAAGGTGAGTTTATGAAATCTTCAATCCAATCAACCTTGCCCTTGTCTGAAAGAAAACTTGGTTGTTTGCCTGACGACATTCTTAAAAGATTGTGTACTGTAAGTTTTTCAAACCTTTCATCAGGATTTTTTGGTGCATATTCAGGAAAAAAGTCAAGAACTTTATCTTGAAGTGAAATAAGCCCCTCGCTAACTGCAAATCCAATAGCAGTAGAAGTGAAAGATTTGCTTACTGAATACACGGAATGGTTTGTGTCTTTGTTAAATGGCTCGTTATACCATTCAACCGCAACTTTGCCGTTGCGAATAACAATAAATGAGTGGTATTCAAGATTTTTTTCTTCAGCATTTTTAAAAAATTCGTTTAAAACTTTTGCTGAAACTCCAACACTTTGTGGAGTTTTTGCGTGTATAAGTGCTTTTGACTTACCCATAAAAATCCCCCTAGATTTACCCTTTAATCATTCTAATTTTTTTGCGCTTTGCCCTAATGCGCTTGCGACGGATTATAAGGCAAATATATATAATCACAAGTACTATAAAAAGCACAAAAAGAATTTTGAAAGCTATGCTTGAAAATATAGTGTTAATGATGTCTAAAATCCATAGAATTACACTGCGGTTTACACTTTCGCCAGCAACCAAATCAACGGTTGCAACAACATTTTCACCATAAAGAATTTCAGCTTTGCCTAACACATCACCTTTTTTTATGGGCGCTTTTACAACCTTTGGTGTTTCACTTTGAATAGGTCTTATTACAAGACTACCCGATTCAGTGCCTGATGGCACAAGTGAAGAAATCTCTTTTGCTGGAACAAGTCGCAAATGGTCAGTTTTCCAGTTGTATTTAACATCAACAACCGTTACAACATCAGTTGTATTTGTAACTTTAGTTAACACAATATTGTCAAATGCCCACTCATAGATTTTTTTACTATCAGTAAATGCAACATTTTCTTCAACATTGTCACCGTCAATATCATACTGTGGTGCATTCATAACAATAAGCAAATAGTTGTAACCATTTTTAGATGCGGTAGAAATTACACAGTGACCAGCAAGTCCGGTTGTACCAGTTTTAACACCTGAAATGTATTCGCTATAGTAATCCTTAAAAGCAGGATTCATCATTTTGTTGGTGTTGTTAAGATATCTTGTGTAAGGATATTTTGCAGTAGGTGCAATTTCGTATCGTAGGGTGCTAGTGATTTCTTTAAAAGTAGGATTTTCTAAAGCATATTTTGTGATTTTGTAAAAATCATAGGCAGTTGTAATGTTACCGCCATCTTCATCAAGACCGTGGGCATTTATGAAATTTGTATTTTCACACCCAAGATTTTTAACAAAGTCGTTCATCATAACAACAAAGTTATCAATACTGCCGCCACCGATATAGTCCGCAAGAATATTTGCAGCGTCAGCAGCTGACGGAAGCATAAGGCAATATAAAAGCTCTTTTACTGTAAGAGTTTCACCGGCAAGAATACCAACCGTTGCGGCGTTTTGCTCATAAAGCCCGTTAAGAGATTCACGTTTGCAAGTAAGCTTAGTGCTTAAGTCATCACAGTTTTCAAGCACAAGAATACAAGTAACAATTTTTGTAAGAGATGCAGGTGCTGTTTTTTTATTTGCATTTTTATCAAAAATTACAGTTTCATTATCGGTGTTAACAAGCAACACAATATCGGCTTCAGTTTCTAACAATGAATTGAAAGATGCTGATGCTCCTGTTGTGAAAATTCCTATTAAAATTGCAATGCAAATTAAAACTGATAACAGCTTTTTCAAAAAATCACCTACTTGAAAATTGTTTGCGAAAGTAATACAATAATAGTATAACACAAATTAAAACAATAGTTAATATAGAAAAGGAAATTTTTTGAAATGATTTATATTACAGGGGATACTCATGGCGACCGCAAACGTCTTTCTCACTTTGCTTTAAGACATTTAAAAGAAGGCGACACGCTGATTATATGCGGTGATTTTGGTTTTATGTGGAGCGGTAGCAAGCAAGAACGCAATTTTTTAATCAATTTAGGCAAACGAAAATACAACGTTTGTTTTATTGATGGCACTCACGAAAACTTTGACTTGTTAAACAATTATGAAATCAGCCAATGGAATGGTGGCAAAGTGCATAAGATTTATGGTAATCTCTATCACCTTATGCGTGGACAAATTTTTGAAATTGAAGGTCAGCGCATTTTCACTATGGGTGGGGGTGAAAGCTCAGATGTTGACATTAGAAAAGATGTTGACGCTTGGTCAAAAGATGAAATTCCAACTCAAGAGGAATTGCTTGAAGGTGCCGAAAATCTTGAGGTGGCAGGGTATGATATTGATATGATTATTACTCACGAGCCACCCCTTAAAGTTAAGAGTTTCTTAAATCTTAACGACACCGCGTCATATAGGGTGACTGCCCTTAACGCTTATTTTGAAGAACTTTCAGGCGGTTGCAAGTTTAGAAAGTGGTATTTTGGCTCCCTTCATATTGATAAATACATTTCAAAAACTCACCGTGCAGTATTCAAAGATATTGTAATTGGTGAAACAGGTGAGAAGATATAAAAAAGGGCAACTCTTTTGAGTTGCCTTTTTATTTTTGTTTATTCAAATACAATTGTCATAATGCTTTTCTCAGGAAGAGGAATTTCTTTAACTTTACCATTATAAGTCTTTTTCATTTGAGCATCTTGTGTTGTTGTATAAACTGTCATATTTTTAGCGTCAACTTTAAAGTTGATGTTTCTATCAACACCCTCGTTTACAACAACTGTAACAATTTTATTGTCAGGGGTAAGGTATGAAACAAAATTTATGCCATATTTCATAACCTTAATGTTTTCAGCACCATCTTTGGTTTCAACCTCTTTAATAACGTCATTGATATTCTTTTCAGTTGAAATTTTAACGCTACCTTGTGGAATAAATTGGCTAAAATGAGCAACTGCATAATATCTCATAGCAATTTCGTATTCGCTACAATCATTATTTGCAGCAAGAAGTCCGTCAGAGTATTTCTTGCCGTCGTCACCAATTCCAATTTCGTTTACACCTACCCAAGCAGTCCAAGAGTTAATGTTGCTAAAGTTAAGGTCGTTTGCCATAACTCGTGCTTGAAGAAGTGCGCCATCAATAGAATCAATAGGTGCAGTGCAAGGAAGGTGACACCATTCTGACATTTCAACAGGTATATCATCTACATTTTCTTTAATCCAGTTACCAAGGCCAATTTTGTTGTTAACTAAATCATCTGACCAGTAACTATGGTATGACAATGTGCCAAGATATGGGCGAATTTCAGGGTCGTTGTAAATGTATTCAAACCATTCATAAAGTCGGAACCCAATTTCACCTGATTCAGGGCCGGCAATTTTAACATCTAGATTTTTCTTTTTAAGTTCTTTTGCTAACGCCTTGTAAACGCCGTAAATGTCGTTAGAATTATAGAAGCACCCTTCTTGACTTTGCATAGGACCATATTCTTCGCCTTGCTCGTTTACGCCGCCTTCGTGTCCCCATGACCAGTTTGGCTCATTGATAGGGCTTATGTATTTAACAGGTACACCTTTATTGATAAAATATTCCGCGATTGTAACAAGGTATTTTGCATATGCCTCATAGTTTTCAGGTGCAATATTACTAACCCACCAAGTTTCGTTGCCATAAGCTTTTCCGTTAAGAGTCATTGAGTAATGAGGGGAGTTTGCAAAAAGTACAACTGTATCAATGCAACCATAAGAAAGGCAAAGGTCTAAAAACTTTTGTGCTGATGCGTCACGAGTGAAATCGTATTCATATTCACCAGTTTTTTCGTTATAAACATAAAAACTTTCAGCTTTACGCCAAGGGTTAGTAATTTTTGTGTCAGGATTATCTTTAGACCCCGCACCAATGTTATAACGATAAATGTTAAGTCCTAATCCCTCTTTACTATAAAGAAGTTTAGCAATTTCTTCGGCGTTTTCACTGTTGCCTGCAATCTGTGACCACCAACAAGCAGATGCACCAAAACCGTCAAGGACTTCACCTTTTTCTTTTGCATTAATAGTAAGTACTACATCAGCGGTTTGCGACTTTTTAATAAACGCGTCAGTGTTATAGAAAATCTTTTCATAAAAAACACAAACTAATGTAATTGTTACCGCCAGCAAAACTGCGACTATTGGAATTATAATTTTGAGTGCTTTTTTCATAATATCACCTAAAAAATAAAGGCGGGGATAAACCCCGCCTGAGTTTACCTTTATTCAAAATCCGGCTCAATTACACCGTAGCCACCATCATTTCTTTTATAAACAACGCAAATATCGTCTGTTTCAGCGTTGCGGAACATATAGAACATGTGGCCTAAGAGTTCCATTTGTAAAATAGCTTCTTCAACTGTTTCGGGTTTTAATACCACGGTTTTTGTTCTTACAACGTCAAAATCGTCTTCGTTATCAATATCGTTTGTAAGAATGTCATCAAAAGAAACATCACGAAGCTTTCTTTCAATGCGAGTCTTGTTCTTTCTAATTTGGCGAACAAGTGAGTCAACGCATTTGTCAAGAGCGTCTTCTAAATCATCACTGCGTTCTTGAGCGCGGAAAATCATACTTTTTTTAGTAAGCGTGATTTCACATATTTTGTCATTTTTCTCAACCGTTGCAGTGATTTTAGCCGTTGCGTCAGGTCCAAAGAATTTTTCAACCTTACGAAGCTTCTCTTCAGCCCTGTCTTTAAAATTCTCTCTTGGGGTACATTTGCGTCCAATAATGGTAATGTTCACAACGACATCTCCTTTGCATAAGGTCAGTCTATGCTCACCTTATTTAATTTTTTTGAACAATATCTTTGTTCATCATCATTATAGCATATATGCACATAAAAATAAAGTGGTTTTGTAAATTTTTATTTAATTTTTACAATGTAAGGGCGAAAATCCAACAAAAATAAAAAGGGCAGATTAACTGCCCTTAGATTACTTATTACCTCTACGATATCCGTTGCTTCTTGTTCCACGCTTGCTTGCGTTTCGGTTTAAGTCGCTGAACTTGTCTTCGCTTTGAGTTTTAAATTTTGCCATCATATCTTCAAAGGACATTGGTGCATTAGACTCTTCTTGTGGAGCGCCTTTCCAACCTTTGTTTGAAGGTTTACCTTGATTTCTTGGCTTAGCAGGTTTTGGCTTTTCAGTTTGAGGCAAAGCTTTTTTTATTGAAAGACTAATTTTGCCTTTTTCATTGATTTCAATAATCTTAACCTTAACCTTGTCACCCTCTGATAAATGTTCGTTGATGTCACTAACATATTCAGCGGCAACTTCAGAGATATGTACCATACCTGTTGCGCCATTGTCAAGCTTTACAAAAGCGCCAAAATTTGTTAACCCCGTAACCTTTGCTTCGTAAATGGTATCCATGTCAAGCTGCATAGATTTGAAAATCCCCCTAATAATTATGCACCCGGTGTGATGTCATAGAAAACTTTTTCGTTAGGTAAAACAAACCCTAATTTCTCACGAGCAATTTGCTCTTTATAACTGCCTTTATCATCACTATCAAGAATGGTTTGAAGGCGGTTATTTTCAGTAACAAGTTGCTGGTGCTCATTTTCTAGTTGCGCAAGAACTTCTTTGCGGTCGCGAATTTCAAGTTGCAAGTCAATTATAGTAACAACAAAGTAACCGACTACGAGTAAAAGTGCAAGACTAAGAATAAAGCTTTTGCTTTGTTTGCGCTTTTTTGGAGCAGTATTGTTGGTTGCCATAATTATTCCTCACTTTCTTTATTTTCACGTTTCACCGGATGTTGCCTTTTAACGAATAAATTATACAACAGGTGCTTATTTACTTTCAAGAGGAATTTTGATTTATTTTTAATCTTTTTTGTGTTTTTACGACTTTTTATAAATATTTTGTTAAATAAATTCCTTAATTTACCAAATGCCCACCTAAAAGGAAAAGTGATTATATTGAAAATTGTTTTTATAAACTTTTTTGTTAAAGAAACAATCCGTTCGCTTAACGAAAAAATTATTACGCCAAGCGAAAAGTAGTAAACACAAAATCCAACTGTGGCGCCAAGCAATAAATACAGGCGAATTTCACCTTCATTTACAGTAAGACAAAAAAGAAAACCAAAAAAACAAAGAAAAATGCAATATAGAATGTCAAAAATTATTGTTGCGATTTTGCCGTTGCTTATACTTATTCGTATTATGCGAAAAATGTCGTAAAAGATTCCCATAATAAGACCAAATCCAAGAGATAGTAAAAATCCCTTAGTTTGTTGTGCAAGACTTAAGCTGTAAAGATAATCGGTCATCTTAACACCTTTGCAAAAAATCCTTGTGCTTTAGGGCGTACATCAGTATATGTAAGTGATGAAACTTCACCATCAATCATCAGTTCACTTTGCTCAAGATTCAACCGTGTTATATGCAAATTCCAACCGCGTATTGTAAGTTCACCTGAATCGGTAATTGCAATTACAGTTTGCTCGTCAAAAGAGTCAATATCGGTAACACCTGAAACGGAAAGTTTTTTGCGGTCCTCCATAATAATGTTGTGGGGTAATTTGTGAAAGTTTTTTTCGTCTGTCATAGTAATAGACCTCCTTTTACTTAAATTTATGTAAAGAAGGACAAATCTATTACAACAAAAAAAGGACGGCAAAAGCCGTCCTTAATTTTTATTTTTCAAATACACCTTGCCAGTCGCTTGGTGGTGGATTTTGAATTACGCCATCAAGCAGTATATCAAGAATTTCACTAATATTTTCAGTGCCTTTTTTCAAATTAAGAATTTTCTTAAGACGTTTGTTGATAAATGCTGAAAGAGCAATATGTTCAGGAGTGTCAGGTGTATATGGCTCATCACCATAGTAGAGATTTGTAATTGCATCTAAAACGAAGTCTTTAACAACTTTATTTTTTATAGATGGGTCAATGTGTTTGTTAAGTGCAAAGAGTTTACCAAATGTGCCAAAGGTTGCTTTTTGTAAAAATTTACCTAATGGTACAAGTACCGGTTTTGCTTTATAGATTTTTTCAGGTGTCATACTGAAAGAGGTTGAAAGCTCAGCAAGTTTGTCGATATCATAAGCCATTGAGTCAAAAATTGCATTTAAAAATTGTAAGAAATTTGCTTTTGTGTATTCATCAACCGTTTTGCCTTGTAAATCCCAATCAAAGTTTGGAAGTTTTACACTATTAACAACAACTTCGGTATCAGTCATTTTAACCTTTCGCATGACTGCAGGGTAGCCAACCGCTGAAGCAGTATTGATATCGTAAAAATCGTTGCCCTTTGCGGTAGTCATTTTCGCAATATTCATCATATGAGTATGCCCTGTGAAAACAAACTTAACACCATTATCTGCAAGAAATTCTGATGTTTTTTCATAGTCACCAAGCATATCACGTTTGCTGAAAAGTGGGTAAATAGGACTTGGTGGCAATACAGGGTGATGAGTAACTGCAAAAATGTAATCACCATTAGCATGAGCGGCATCGATTTGCTCTTTAATCCAATCGAGACAGTCATCATAGTAACCGCAAAAGAATTCATCGCCATCATCATTAAGGCATAAAAGGCGATACCCTTTTTGAAGTTGCACACAGTATGAGTGGCTTGGCTTGTGTAATGAAATTGATTCGCTTATACCAAAATCTTTATAGATTTCAAGCAAGTCGTCACGGTTTGTGCGAGTTGCGGTAAGAATTTCATCACCAACACATTTTTCCGCTTTACCGGTGCCGTTGCCATTTTCCATAAAGTAATCATGGGTGCCGGTTGTAAGATATACTTTTTTACCTGCATTTTTAAGACGATAAAGTTTAGGTAGCAAATCCTTATGGCTTTCCATAGCACCGTTGCAAGTAACATCACCAGTGATGAGAATAATGTTTGTCTCAGTGTCGGCAAGCATAATATCAACCCAAGCGTCAATCATAGCGCCGGTTTCTTTAAGACATTTTTGGTCTGAAAGGCAAATTTTTTCAAA
>JAZKXL010000019.1:0-9064 GCA_045611635.1 Candidatus Fimenecus sp.
GCCATAAGTTCTGCAAGAGTTTTCATTTATAGAGCACCTCCGTGTTTTCTGTAATAAAATCTTTAAGCCACTGTGAAACTTCATAAGCGTCAAGTGGAACATCACCCAATATCTCTTTAATTTCACGGGTATCACAAATAAACTCTTTTTCATTAACAATGTGCTTGTAAACAAAGTCACGGTCAGTATTCATTGTGATTAACATTTGAACAGTTGATGCCACATCACCAAGTGGTGTAAAATCAACACTGTTTGTTTTGAAATAAGCCCTTACCTCAGTACCAATACCTAGTTGAGATTTTATATCAAGCTTACCACCCGTTTGCTCAGCAGCCATTTTAAAAAGCGGAATACCCATACCAACTTTTCTTGTTGTTCTTGTTGTAAAAAATGGGTCAACAACACTTTTAACTTGCTCTTCACTCATACCCTTGCCGTTATCATAAACGCCGATAAGCAAGGTGTGGTCAACTGTATTTTCATTAACCTCAATAGTTATGAGCTGAGCACCTGCTGATATTGAATTTTGGGCAATATCTAAAATGTTAAGAGATAGTTCTCTCATTATGCCATATATTTTTCAAGGATACCAGGGATATCGTCGCCAACAAGTTTACCGTAAACTTCGTCGTTTACTGTAAGAACAGGAGCGAGACCGCAAGCACCGATACAACGACAAGCTTCAAGTGAGAACTTACCGTCAGGTGTGCATTCGTCAGGACCGATACCGAGTTTTTCAGTAATTTTGTCAACAAGGTCCTGAGCACCCTTAACATAACAAGCTGTACCAAGACAAACTGAAATGTTATACTGACCCTTTGGAGAAAGTGAGAATTGTGCATAGAAAGTTGATACTCCGTAAACCTTTTCAAGTGGAACATCCATACCCTCAGCAATCATAACTTGAACTTCATAAGGAAGGTAACCGTAAATACCTTGCGCTTCTTGCATTACGTGCATAAGCATACTCTTGTCATCCTTATTCTTTTCAATGACAGCTTTGAGCTGTTCCTCTTGCTCTGGTGTTCCTGCGAACGGAATGGAACTTAATTTTTTGAGCATTTTGGAATTTCCTCCTTTGTTTAATTATGGCGGATTAAAAACCCACCCTCATTTAATTATTTAATGCCACTTTATTACACAGTAACATACGTTAAAATTATAACAAAAAACTTTAGAAAAGTCTATCATTTTTTTGAATTTTTTATACTAATATATGTAATATTGGCGATAAGCATATAAAATGTTACTCTCTTTTGTATTTATTAACCATTTCTTACCACTTGTTCAAACAATTTTACACCATTTTCAAGACTATTTTGCCCTACTGTTGCAAGGTTAAAGGCAATTTCAGGAAACTCTATTTCAAAGTTAGCCGGAATTAACAAAAGCCCTTTCTTTTCAGCGTCTTTACAAAGTTCTTTTGCGGAACATTTTTTATTAATTCTACAGCGGACAAATAGTGGTGAGTTTGTTCTTAAAATTTTCACATCTTCCCCCAAATTTTCAATAAGCAAATCAGTAAAAATTTTCGATTTTTGTGAATAAAGTTTTCTAGATTTTCTAATTTGAGAGTTAAGATGTCCGTCACGAATATAGCTGCAAAGTGCTATTTGGTCAACTTTTGAAACAGTTTGATTATATAGGTCTTTTTTCTTATTGTATTCCACTAAAAGTGATTGTGGCAAAATCATAAAGCTTATACGGATTGAGGGCAATAAAAGTTTTGAGAAAGTGCCAAGATACACAACATTTTCACCACCATCAAGACCTTGCAAAGATGGTGTTGGACGGTTAAAATAACGAAACTCACTACCGTAGTCGTCTTCAATTATAAGTTTGTTGTGTTTTCGTGCATATTCAGTTAAATCAAATCGGTCTTTTACGCTCATAATGTCGCCCCAACGAGTTGAATATGAAGGCGACGTATAAATGATATTACTTTTTTCACGATTATCAGTTACGCGAAATCCATAGTCGGTAAAAATCGCTGTGCCTTGTCTATAAGATAAGTCATCAAAACACACGGATTTTTTATCTTTTAACAAGGGACAAAGTATATTGAGAAGTGTTTGCACGCCTGCACCAATTACAATATTTTCTTCAGTACAAATACAATTTCTCATTTCTCTTGCATATTTTGCAATTTCGCATCGCAAATCATACTCCCCTTGCGGCTCACCATAAAAAAGTAAACGCTGGTTTTGTCTAAGAGCACTTTTAACATATCTACGCCATATGTCCATGTTAAAACTTTCAGCGTCAACACCTGATGATGCAAAGTCATACAAGATTTCCATTTTTTGATTAATTTTTTCATTTTTTATTTCTTGTTTTTCAATAAGATTTCCGCGATTTGAAACGTAATATCCGCTTTGATTTTTTGGCAAAACATAACCATCATCACAAAGACACATATACGCCAATTCAACCGTTGTTTTACTCACATTTCTTTCATTTGCGCAACGACGAATTGATGGCAATTTGCTACCTTCAGGTAATTTTCCGCTTTCAATTAAATTTTTGTAATAATCATAAATTTGCATATATAATTTGCCATTTCGCTTCATAACTGTCCCCTTAAAAATTGTTAATTTTGTGTATTTTAATAAAGACACTTTTGTATTATTATATACCCATAAAATCTACAAATCAAGAGGTGAAATTATGAAAAAAATCGCAGTTATTAATGACCTTTCAGGGTTTGGCAAATGCTCACTTTCTGTGGCACTTCCAATTCTTTCGGCTATGGGTATTGAGTGTAATACCATACCTACTGCAATACTTTCAAATCAAACGGGTTTTGACGATTTTTATTCAGTTGATTTCACCCCACATTTAGTACCTTATATTGATATGTGGAAAAAGCAAAATATTCAATTTGACGCTATTTTAACCGGTTATCTTGGCAGTGAAAAACAAGTTGACACTATTATTGATTTTATTGACCATTTCGGCAAAAATTCACTTGTTTTTGTTGACCCTGTTATGGCTGACGACGGTGTTTTGTATGACACTTATGATGATGCACTTTGTGAAAAGGTAAAAGCACTTACGAAAAAGGCAAATATCATTACACCTAACCTTACCGAATTATGTATTCTTTGCGGTGAAGATTATCAGGAAATCGCAAGAGAAAAAAGTCTTGAAAAAATCGTAAAATTGGCATATTCATTATTAAGTGATATCACTCATACTGTAATTGTTACAGGCATTAAGCAAGATGGTAATATTACAAATTTATTTGTTACAAAAGAGCAACTTGGTACGGTAGAAAAAGAATATCTTAATGGTAGTTATTCAGGTACTGGCGATATTTTTTCAAGCATTATAAGTGGTGCAATAACCAATGGTAAAAGCACTGAATATGCAGTTAATCTTGCAACAAATTTTATTTTTACAGCAATAAAAAGCACTCCTACCCTTCTTGATTATGAACCAAACGGAGTAAACTTTCAAAAACATTTGGAGATGCTTATAAATGCGAAATAAAAAATCACTTTTTAAAATTACATATACTGCAATTTTCACTGCAATTATTCTTCTTACAACTTTTGTAATAAAATTTTCAACAGGGTTCGGTGAGGGCTACATTCATTTGGGTGACAGTTTTATTTACCTGACTGCTTGTGTATTACCGTTCCCATATTGTCTTATTGCAGGAGCATTAGGTGGCGGACTTGCTGACATTCTTTCAGGTTATGCAATATGGTCAATTCCCACAATGCTTATAAAAATGATGAATGCAATTCCTTTTGTACTCATTTGCAAAAAACTCAAAGTGAATAAAATCTTATCAAAGCAAACCATTTTAATGACAATAGTGTCAGGAATAATAACAATCATTGGTTACTTTGTGACCGAATGTGTTTTGTATTCAGTTGCATCGGCAACTTTATCATTAATCGGCAACACTATTCAGGCTGTTGCAAGTGGAATTATATTCATAATTATAGCAACATCACTTGATAAAATTAATTTAAAATCAAAACTTTCTAAAGGAGCTTAAAAATGGCTGATATAGTTTATACTTATGGAAATCAGGCGTATTTAAATATTACAAATGCTTGTCCTTGCAAATGCACTTTTTGTATTCGCAATAACGGTGACAGCGTTGGTGAAGCAACCACTTTATGGTTTGAGCACAGCCCAACAATAGCTGACATCAAAACCGAAATTGATAACTTTGATTTTTCTAAATATAATAATTCAATTACAATTTGCGGTTATGGTGAGCCAACTTGTGCAATTAATAATCTTATTGAAGCTTGCAAATATTTAAGAGCAAACGGCATTAAAATCCGCCTTAACACAAACGGACTTTCCGACCTTATAAACAAGCGTGAAACCGCAAAAGAAATTTGCAAAGTTGTTGACTCAGTTTCAATAAGTTTGAATGCTCCTACCAAAGAAAAATACAATGAGGTTACTCGACCATCATTTGGTGAAAAATCATTTGATGCTATGTTGAAATTCGCAAAAGAGTGTAAAAATTTTGGCACACCAACAAAACTTACAGTTGTTGATGTAATTAGCAAAGAAGATATTGACGCTTGTCAAAAACTTTGCGAAGAAATTGGAATACCACTCAGAGTTAGAGAATACACAGCGGAATAAGTGTAAAATGCAAAGCACAAAAATTAAGGGGACGATATGGACATCGCCCATAAATAAAACCACCCTGTTAAAAAAACAAGGTGGTTTTTATTTTATTCATTATTCGCAATGTTTTCTGCAATAAATTCGTTTTGAGCCCTTTTAGCTTGCTTAAGAGTTTTGTTTTTAAAGTCAACCTTCTTCATAATTTCAGCAAATACATCATCAGTTAGCTTGCCATATTTTTCTTCAAGAATTGCATTTTTTACATTTAAGTACCATGTTTCAGTACCTTCAACATAATACATAATATGGAAACCATATTCGGTTTGAATGATTCCAGTGTCACCTGGTTTGCGTGAGCTATCAGTTGCCCATTTTTCAAACGCTTTAACATATTTACCATCATTAGCAACATTTTCATAAAGACCGTCATTATTTGGATTGCCTTTAGAATCAACATCATCAGTATATTTCTTTGTGAGTACTATAAAGTTTTCTTCTGTTTTGTTTTTGTTATATTCTTCAAGAATTGACTGAGCTTTTGCTCTACATTTTTCAACTTCAGTTTCATTTGTCATTTCATCACACATAACAAGAATGTGTCTTACGTCACTCATAAGTGAAAGTGAGTCACCATAAAGGTCCGGATTTTTATTATATTCCTCTATAATTTCTTCTTCGGTAATTTCACCTGCTATATCGTACTCAAGTTTTTCATAGTATGCAGTTGCAAGTTGTGTTTCAAATGCAATTTGACGAACAAGTTTTTCTGAAACACCTTTTCCATATTGTGTTTGAAACCATTTATCAATAGTAGTACCATTTTCTTTTGCTGTATCATGGGCATTTTCAATACTTTTTGATATTTCTAATTCTTGAGCTTCAGTAAGAGCAAGTCCCATTTCTTTTGCTTTAGTGACGCCATACTTAATTTGAATAATATTGTTAATTGCAACATATGTAAGTGCGTCAGCCCAAGTTGGTTTTGAAGGGTTACCAAGGTCTTTAAGAGTAATACCTGTTATAGAAGCGGCATCATCAGTATATTCTTGCTCACTAGGGGCTTTAGTATAATCATAGCCAGTAGCTTTCAAACCCATTCCTTCACCATAATATACCTCAAATTGATATGCTGTGTTTTGATAGTTATACCATGTGTTGTAGTAATAATAATTGAATTCAGCAACTGTGAATTCATATTTAGCATCAACCACTGGTATATTTGCGTTAACATTTAATTTATCATCAACAATCATATCATTTTTTGTTGGCTCAGTATCTTTTTTCTCAGTACCACATGCGGCAAAAGTAAAAAGTATAGCAATTACCATAAAAATGCTTACAACTTTTTTCATACTTTAACACTCCAAATCTAGATGTTTTTATATTTAACAAACTCATTATAACAGCCCAATATTTTTTGTCAAGATACTGTTCTTACATAGAAAAATCCCCAAGGAAATTACCCTGGGGATTTTTCATAAGTGTGAAAGAAAGGAAATTAAAACATGACACAAAATCACGATATAATCAATTTTAATTATGCTACTGTTGTGTTTGTAGTCTTAACAGTTTTTGTAGATGTGTGCAAGTGAAGGTGTTCGCCCCTTGCCACTACCTTTTTATGATTATAAATACGGATTGCACGACGAATGTTACCTAACACAATTCTTTTAATTGCTTGTTCAAATGCGATAACCTTATCTTCATGCATAAAACCAAAAATCAAAAGAGAAACTACCGCTAATTCTATTAAAGTTGTAATTGCAAATGTTGTTGACATAAAATCTACCTCCGAATGAGTTTTTCTTTACCGAACAAAGTGGAACAAATGTTCTTTACGTGTTTTATTATAGACCAATTTTTCAAAAAGTCAATACAAATGTTCGCAAAATTTTATATATTTAGTCCGTTTTTTTGGACATTGTTTGCATAATTTTTACCAATATTTTCTTTGGTGTCTTTATACTAACACAATATATTGTGGTTGTCAATATAATTTTATACTAAATGTGCGATTTTGACAAGTTTTTTTAATGTTTTTGCAAAATTCGATTTAAAATATCTATTTTATTCGTTTGTTCGGATTGATAAGTTATAGTTTGTCGGGCTGATTTAATGAATAATGAATAATGAATGATGAATGATTTCGGGTCTGCGACGCTAATTATATCTACAATTGCAACGCAGTTCCGACATTTTGCATTTTGCACTTTGCATTTATTTAAACATTCAATAAAATAATTAAAAAATATTAAAATATCTATTTATTATTTTAATAAAATAGTGTACAATATAATGAATAATGGAAATTTATATATAATTGTATTACTTAAGAGGTAAAAATTATGTTTGTTGATATTGCTAAAATTAAAATTAAAGCTGGCGATGGCGGTAATGGTGCCGTTGCTTTTCATCGTGAAAAATATATAAACGCCGGTGGTCCTGATGGCGGTGACGGTGGCCGTGGAGGTAACATTGTTTTTAAGGTTGATGATAATCTTTCTACCCTTGCGGATTTTCGTTACAAGAGAAAGTATAAGGCCGAGACAGGTGCTAATGGTAGTGGCGGCAAGCGTAGCGGCAAACGCGGTAAAGATTTAATTATTAAAGTTCCACGCGGTACTATTATTCGTGAAGTTGAAAGTGGCGTTATTATGGCGGATATGTCAACTGATGATGAATTCATTGGTGCTAAAGGTGGCCGTGGTGGTTGGGGTAACTCACACTTTGCAACATCAACACGACAAACTCCTAAATTCGCTAAAAATGGTGCCCCAGGTGAAGAGTGGGAGGTTTCACTTGAACTTAAACTTATTGCCGATGTTGGTCTTTTAGGTTTCCCTAACGTAGGTAAATCCTCATTCATTTCAGTTGTTAGCCAAGCAAAACCACTTGTTGGGGATTATCACTTTACAACAATTATTCCTGTTTTGGGCGTTGTTTCAATGGGTCCTGAAAAGAGTTTTGTTATGGCTGATATTCCTGGTCTTATTGAAGGTGCTGCTGAAGGCATTGGTTTAGGTCACGAATTTTTACGCCATGTTGAGCGTTGTAGAATGCTTGTTCACATTGTTGATGTGGCAGGTAGCGAAGGTAGAAATCCTATTGAAGATTTTGAGGCAATCAATGCGGAATTAGCAAAGTTTAATCCTGAACTTTCAAAATGCCCACAAATTGTTGTTGGTAATAAAATTGACCTTGCTGAAGATGAGCAATTAGAAGAATTCCGTAAGTATATTGAGGATAAGGGCTACGAATACTATGAAATGGTAGCACCAATCAAGCATGGTACGGGGGAAGTTATAAACGCAGTTGCCCGTATGCTTGACACACTCCCTCCTGTTAAGCAATATGAAAGTGAAGCAATTCCAATGGAAGTTATTGCTAAAAAGAGTAACGATGGATTTACAATTACTGTTGAGGACGGAGTTTACATTGTTGAGGCAGACTGGATTTACAGAATTCTTTGTAAGACTGACCTTGACGACTATGAATCACTCCAATATTTCCAGAGAGTTATTCAAGAACGTGGTGTTATTAAGGCACTTATTGACAAAGGAATTACCGAGGGTGACACAGTAAGCATTTACGACCTTGAATTTGATTATGTTCCATAAGGATTTATAATATGAGATTATTTGATAAAGATATTAAAGTGGACACATTAAGTCCCTTAACCCTTGCTTTTACAGGCGATGCAGTATTTTCCCTTTTTATCCGTGAAAAACTTGTCTGTGAAGCAAATCGTCCCGTTGGGGAGTTACATAAGCTTTCGGTTCAATCCGTTAAGGCATCGGCTCAGGCAGAAGCTATGAGAAAAATTATGCCTTTGCTTACGGAAAAGGAAATGGATGTCTTCAAGCGTGGCAGAAACGCTCACACATCCCACACACCAAAGAACCAAAGCGGATGTGACTATCATTATGCTACGGGATTTGAAACTCTTATAGGGTATTTATACTTAAAAAACGAAAACGAAAGATTAAAACTCCTGCTTAATGAAGTCATCAACTGTTCTGGAGATGACCAAGGTGAAAATAAGTCTGAATGATTTAAAAGAATTTCTTTTTGATACTTGCGTTTTTATATTGGGTGGCACGGGAATGAGCCTTGCCGTTAATTGCTTTTTAGCCAAAAATGGTATTCTCTATGGTGGCTTTTCAGGAATTGCAACAATTCTCAATTTCCTTTTTGACATTCCAATCGGTACTGCTATTTTTATAATGAATATTCCCCTATTTATTATCGCTTTGAAAAAACTTGGTGGAAAATTCATAAAACGCACTATCTGGGCAACATTTGTTACCTCAATCATAATTGACTTTGGTTTCTTTTTGCCCGTTTATTCAAACGATTTACTTTTATCATCTGCCATCGGTGGTGCTTTGGTTGGCGTTTCATTGGGAATAATATTCATCCGAAATGCCACAACCGGTGGAATCGACATTATCGCAAAGCTAAT
>JAZKXL010000020.1:0-5480 GCA_045611635.1 Candidatus Fimenecus sp.
GTCAGCCTGAATTTACACAGATTGACCTTGAAATGTCATTTGTTGATACTGATGACGTTATGGGTATCGGTGAAGGCTATATTCAAAGAGTATTTAAGGAAGCTATGGGTGTTGACATTCAGTTACCACTCCCAAGACTTACTTATCACGAAGCTATGGAACGTTATGGTTCTGACAAGCCTGATACTCGTTACGAAATGGAACTTTGCGATTTAGGTGACGTTGTTAAGGGTTGTGGCTTTGGTGTGTTCACATCAGCTCTCGAAGCAGGTGGTGCAGTTTACTGTATTACAGCTAAAAATGCAGTCAATACTCTTACAAGAAAAGAAATTGATAAGCTTACAGAATTTGTTCGTGGTATAGGCGGAAAAGGACTTGCATTTGCTCGTCTTATGCCTGATGGTCTTGCATCTTCTTTTGCAAAATTCCTTACTGAAGAAGAAATGACTGCTCTTCTTAACAAAGCGAGCGCCGAAACAGGTGACGTTGTTCTTATTGTTGCTGATACAAAGAAAAACAGTGTGCTTTCAGTTCTCGGTGCACTCCGTCAAGAAGTTGCAAAGAAATTAGGAATTATTCCAACTGACAAATATAATCTTCTTTGGATTTCTGAATTCCCATTGTTTGAGTGGGATGAAGACGCCGGTACTTTCGTTGCAATGCACCACCCATTCACATCTCCTATGGATGAGTGTTTGGAATACCTTGAAACTGATAAAGCACAGGTTCGTGCAAAGGCATACGACCTTGTTCTTAATGGTGTTGAGTTGTCAAGTGGTTCAATCCGTATTACTGACCCTGCACTTCAAAAGAGAATGTTCACTCTTTTAGGACTTTCTGATGAAGAAGCGTATGAGAAGTTTGGTTTCTTAACTGATGCATTCCGTTTTGGCCCTCCTCCACATGGTGGTATGGGTATTGGTCTTGATAGACTTGTTATGCAAATGATTGGTGCTGACTCACTTCGTGATGTTATTGCCTTCCCTAAACTCCAAAACGCTAGTGAGCCAATGACTGAATGTCCTTCTCAGGTTGATACACTTCAGCTTGATGAGCTTGGAATTGCAGTAAAAGCAATAGAGGAATAATTATGAATAAAGGTATAAAAAAATTGAATACTATATTGTTTTCGGTAATTTTATGCCTTTCTCTTTCAATAACGGCATTTGCTGAAAAAACGGTCAAGTATTCAAACGAATTAACTGTTACTCCCATTCGTGTTTTCTTCGCAATTCTTGTAATTGCACTTTTTGTAGTTATGGAAATTGCATTTGAAAAAATTCGTGAAAAACGAGTTGAAAAAAGAAATAAAAAATACGGTAAAGATAAATAATAGAAGCTCGGTATTTCTACCGAGCTTTTTTGTTGACTTTTTTCTTTTAAAGAATTATACTGAAACTATAAATATAAAGGGGAGGAATTATTTTTATGAAAAAAACAATAAAACTTTTAACGGTTATCGTTTCTCTATCTCTTTTACTTACATCTTTTGTTGCTTGTGGCAAAAGCGAAGAAAAAGATGACACTACAATAGAAGAATCCACAACCGAAACATCTAAAACAAAGGTAGAACCTACTCTTTTTGGTGATTGGGTTGATATTACTATTGGAGATAGCACCGTTCATCTTCCCGAAGTCACATTTGTAATAAATGGTAATACTGTAAAAATGCCTTGCACTTTAGAGAGCTTTTTAGAACAAAGTGAATTAACAATTACAAGTTTTGAGGATTTACCTTTAGGATTTGAACCAGGTAGTTATAATCGAGTATTTTTTGGTGAAGACGAGTTTATTTCGATAGAAGTTGGAAACCCAGCGTCAAAAACTATTAGCGCATACGAATGTTTAGTTTATAGCGTTAATGTGTATGGTCAGAGTCATAGTAATAATCAGATTCCAATCGGTTTTAGAATTAATAACAAAATCGCTTCTTCCGATAATGTTAGAGAAACTTTTGGAGATGCTAACTACGAATATGACGATTTTGAGTGCTTCCATATATTATCGTATCAAATTTTAAAAGATATTGACGGAATTCCATCAGGAGCTGCTTATCAGTTTGCAGATGACGATGATGATGTATATGTTGAATTTATATATGCTGTGTACGGTCTTAACCTAAGTGAGTAATATTCTCTTAAATTATAAAAAGCTCGGTAGAAATACCGAGCTTTTTTGTTGTTTTTATGCTTTTGTAAGTATCATTGTGAGTTTGCCGCCTGTACCGTCAGCAAGTTGCATTTTCACTGTACTGCCATCATTTGAAACCGTATAGGTTATAGTTTCAACAACGTTTTCGCCTTCATATTTTATGGTTTCATAAAGTGTGTTGTTGTTTTTGGTCTTCCAAGTGCCTTTTGTACAAAAGTCTTCATCTGTCATTTGAGCAAGAGCCATAGCAACATAACCCTCTAATGTGGCTTTCTTGTTTTTAATAATATATTTTGATAATTCTTCTTCCGTTTCGCAACCAAACACAACTAAATATGTATCAATTATTTCACGTCGTGCTTGTGCTTCAGTTTTGCTTTGCTGGAAAGTGCCATCACTTTTAAACTCAATTGTACTTGTTGAAGACACTGTAGAGCCGTTATTATCTATTGGAATTTCAACTTTTGCATTCCACTTGCCAACAAGACGACTGTCTTGTGTAGTTGTGCCATTGGGCTTACTTGTAGATACAGGATTGCCATCTTTATCCGTTACAGTTTCTTCAATAGAAGAATTATTTGCATTTCCATTAGCAGTAGTAGTTGTTGTTGTTACATCCCCAGCATCGCTCAAAAATCCATTTGGAAAAATACTTGGTTTTTTTCCACATCCAGAGAAAACAGTAACAACAAGAATTAGGCACATTAAAATTGATATAACTTTAATCTTCATAGTAAAAATCCTTTAGTTATCTTTTTTAAGACAAAGGCGTAATACCCATTTTGCATTTTCTTGCATTTCATAAAGAGTAATGCCATCTTTTTTGCCGTAAGTTTTAAGTAATGTGCCGTCTGGCTTACCATTTGTAACACGGTCGCCACCTGGCATAAGCACATTTACACATGCACGGACACGATATGCCTGGTCACGAAGTTTTGGGAATTCAGGGCTCTTTGATGGGCGCATCCACCAGTCAGTCATAACAAGACCTTCAAATCCCCACTCATCACGAAGAATACGTTTACAAAGGTCGTAGTTGTAATGTCCCCATACTCCGTTAATTTTATTATAAGATGTCATAAGAGTTTGTGGCTTTGCTTCTTTAATGCAAATTTCAAATCCCTTAAGATAGATTTCACGAAGTGCTCTTTCAGAAAGGCGAGAATCATTACGAGTGCGATTTACCTCTTGGTTGTTACAAGCATAATGTTTAGGACACGCTTTACGACCATTATGTTGAATACCCTTAACTGCCGCCGCACCAACAAGACCTGTAACAACGGGGTCTTCTGAATAATACTCAAAGTTTCTTCCACAAAGGTGGCTTCTATGAATATTCATACCCGGTCCTAAAAGAATGTCACTGCCTTTATCTTTCATTTCTTCGCTAATTTTTGCATAAACTTTTTCAACTAATTCCGTATTAAATGTACTTGCAAGGGCAGTACCATTTGGAATAAGTGAACAGTATGAAAGAAGGCGGATACCTGATGGACCATCAGTTGTTATCATTGGTGGCACACCTTTATCACGAAGACTCTCTAAAATACCACCCATAGCACCTGCGTTACCTTTTGTACCAAGAGGTGAATCCATTTTGTAGTCACCACGAGAAATTGCCTCTAATTCATCAAGAGATAATTGTGCAACAAACTCGTCAAGATTTGCCTTGCCATCTTTAACATCTTGAAGTTTAATTCCCTTGTCACCAGTTTGTGCTACACCATCTTTAATGTTATCAAGAATAATTTGCTTTAAGTCATATTCACGAAGTTTAACTGTTTCTTTAACCGCTTTAAGAACACCATTTTCTTCAGTTGCAACATATCTTTCAAACGCAACTTGTGGAGCCCCTGTTTGTGAAAGTTGCTCTTTAAGTTGGGTGCTTTCTACTGCAAAGCCACCTATACACTGTGCATCACGAACAGAATTTCCAACATAGAAATTATACTCGCCCTTTTCCATTACATAAGCATGAGCATAACCTGTCTTACCGCTATCATCATAAGCCCAAATTCGATTTTCAGGGATTGTAATTACAATTGTTTCACTCTCATTCGGTGCTAACTCTTTTGTCTTTGCAAAGCCAATAAGTTCACGAGATGGAGCCCCAAGAGTGCCACAAGGTTTTTTTACATAAACCTGAACAACCTCTTTGCCATTGTATTCGCCTGTATTCTTAACTGTACAAGTAAATGTAAGAGTTTCATCTCTATAATCAAATTTTTCAGTTGTAATATCAAATGTTGTATATGAAAGTCCAAATCCGAATGGATAAAGAACTTTATCTTTTGCAAAAGTTTCAAACCAACGGTAACCAACATAAATGTCTTCAACATATTCATTAACCTTAAAGTCACCAAAATGTGCTGATGATGGGTAATCTTCATACTCCACTGCAATAGTGTCAGTAAGTTTACCACTTGGATTAACTTTACCACAAAGCAAGTCAGCAACCGCATTACCACTTTCCATACCGCCTTGCCATACTATTAAAATTGCACCAATTTTGCCATCAAATTCACGAATCCAACTCATATCAATAACTGAGCCGATATTGAAAACAAGTGTAACTTTATCAAACTGCTCACAAATTCTATGAAGAGCATTTCTTTCATCATCAGTTACATAGAAGCTACCTTTTTCAAGTACGTTTTCACGGTCCTCACCTGATGAACGACCTATTACATAAATCGCATGGTCACTATTTTCTTTTGCATTTTTAACAATTTCAGCAGTTAAAGGCATTTCATTATAAAATCTTGGCCAGTGTCCCCAAACACCATGGTCAACAGGATTTGCTCCGCACCATGTTTCATACAAATCGGAAAGTTCAGTATTAAGTGTTAAATCTTCGCAATTTTTAAGACCATCAATAAGATTTACACCATATGGTTTTTTAACGTCACCACCTGAGCCGTAGCCAGTGAAAAACCAGTCATTTTGCACTCTACCAAAAACTGAAACTTTACTACCCTTCTTAAATGGTAATGTATTATCATTTTTAAGAAGAATTGCTGTTTCGGCTGCTGCCTCACGTAAAATTTCAGGCATACCGTCAGTAATTGTTACCTCACCAAGTGCCTCAAGTGCTTCTTCCTGTGAAACGTCAACGCCTGCAATTTTCATACCTAATTTCATAACGCCGACAACGATTTTTTCTGTAAATTTAGACATTGTAAAAACCCCTTGAAAGTTAATAACTTAATAATATCATAATAACATGAAAAGAGCAACAAAAAAAGAGCAGATATCTTACGATACCTGCTCTCGCTTTATTTAATTTAAGAATTAAAGTTCAGCAAAGTATTTGATTGTTCTAACCATTT
>JAZKXL010000021.1:0-12029 GCA_045611635.1 Candidatus Fimenecus sp.
TTCAAGAACCTTTGTGAAGAATTCCCAAGCCCATGCAGTTGCCTCGTGCTTGAAATAATCACCAAATGAGAAGTTACCAAGCATCTCGAAATATGTTCCGTGACGAGCAGTTTTACCAACATTCTCAATATCAGGTGTACGGATACACTTTTGGCAAGTTGTTACACGATTTTTAGGAGGTGTAACCTCACCTGTAAAATATTTTTTCATTGGTGTCATACCTGCATTAATAAGAAGAATACTCTTGTCGCCCTGAGGTACAAGTGAAAAACTTGGAAGGCGCAAATGTTCTTTACTTTCAAAAAATGCAAGATATTTTTCTCTTAATTCGTTAAGTCCTGTCCATTTCATACAGACTACTCCTATTATATAAAAATTTATATTCAATAAATTATACAATTATAATGTAAATATGTCAATAAAAACTCTTGTTTTACAAAGTTTTTTCATTTATAATATTTTTATTAATTTAGATTTAGTGTGAGGTGATTTTGTGAAATTAAAGGCACGTTCCAATGTTATTCTTATAATTACAATTATCTTGACCATACTTGTTATTTCATCCCCTTTTATTGCAAGTAACATTAACCGTAGCCGTTCAGGTATGCCTGCCATTATTGGTGGTAAAGGCAACTTTGAAAAAGCAAAGTCAAATTATTCACTTTATCTCACAGGCGAATGGGAATATTATCAGGGTGCTCATATAATCAGCAATCGCGAAACACTAGAGCCCACATTCACAAAAATCCCTGCACCTATTGTTGAACCCATAAATTCTCTTAAAAATGCTGACGGATTTGTTGCGTCTTATAAAATCACTGTTTCTAACCTTTCTTACGAAAACGCCATTGTTTATGTACCTCATTTTGCAGGCACATACAGTGTTTTTGTAAATGATGTAATGGTTACTCAAAGTGGTACTTATGTTGACCAAAAGCCCCATGCAAACCTTGACCTTATTGCAACCAGCGTGAATTTTGAGCCACAACATACTTATGACATTGTTGTTGAAGTTACTTGTAATATGATGCCAACTCTTTATATGACACCTGTTATTTCTAACATTGAATATACAATGACATTTGCAAAAATTGCGCAAACCTTCCGCTCTTTGCTTACCGGCGTTGTGCTTTTTTGTGGACTTTTTATTTTCTCATATTCAGCAAAGCGTTCATTTATTTTAAGCTCAAAGTGGTTACCTGTACTTTGTGCTTGTGTTGCTATTAGAATGATGATTTCAACTGAAGGTTATGCAGTATTTTCATTCTTATTCCCTTATCTTGATTATGAAAGTATGACTCCTATTATTTGCGTTTCCACCTTCATTATTAAGCTTGTGGCGCTTCTTTTCTACACCGAAACACTTGACCTTAAAATCAATAAAAATGTTATTGCAGTATTTTGTTTCGTATTCTTGTCGCTTTCACTTGTTGCAGGCGTTTTACCTTATATCATTTTCAGTCCATACTACTACATTATTATTCAAGCGGCAACAATTCCTCTTGACATTATAATTTTAAGCAACATTTGTAACTGTGTTATGAGAAAATTGCCTTATGCAAAACTTTATCTTACCGGCTATATAACACTTTCTATTGGTATTCTTGTTGACTGTTTCTACACAAATGGTCTTATTAACTTTATGTCAAGTCAATTTATGCCAATTTGCTTTACAATTTTCATTATTACCTTTGTTGTTATATATTTTGAAAAAATTTCAAAAGTTTTTAAAATCGCACTTAAAACTGCCGAGGTTGAAAAAGAACTTGAAATTGCAAACACATCTCTTATGATTTCGCAAATTCAACCACACTTCCTTTACAACGCACTTAACACTATCAAATACCTTATTAAGCGCGACCCAAAATCCGCTGAAAAAGCAGTTATTTCATTCTCAAGATATTTACGCGGAAATATGGATTCTATTACAAAAAAAGAACCTATTCCTTTTATAGAAGAGTTGGAGCATACAAAAAATTATTGTGATATTGAATTATTACGCTTTGGTGACAAGTTAAACATTATTTATGACACACCAGTAACATCATTCTCTATCCCTGCGCTTTCTGTTCAACCTATTGTTGAAAATGCCATAAAACATGGTGTTACAAAGAAAACTGAGGGCGGTACAGTTACCGTTACAACAAGTGAAGATGAACATAACTTTATTATTAAAGTTCAAGATGATGGTGTTGGATTTGATGTGCAAAACCCTGACTTAACACCAAGCGACACTCATGCACACATTGGCGTTAACAATGTTCGTGAGCGTCTTGAAAACATGGTAAATGCAACGTTCATAATTGAAAGTGAATTTGGAATTGGCACAGTTGTTACAATTAAAATTCCTAAGAAGGAGACTGAAAGCGTATGAAAATAATGATAGTTGATGATGAAAGAATTGCATCAGAAGAACTTTACGATATATGCATTTCTCATCCAAAAATTAAAGAAGCCGTTGCCTTTAATAATCCTGCCGAAGCACTTTATTACATAAGTGAGAATAGTGATATTGACATTGCCTTTCTTGACATTGAAATGCCTGTTATGACAGGTCTTGAACTTGCAAAAAAAATTAACGAAATCAATAAAAATACAAGAGTTGTTTTTGTTACAGGATTTAAAGAATATGCTTATGACGCTTATAAGGTAAACGCTATCGGCTATATTCTTAAACCGTATGACGACGAAACCGTATTCAATGAAATTGAAAAAGCAAACGCTTATAAAAATGTAAATACATCAACTGAAATTACTATTAAGACTTTTGGTTATTTTGATATTTTTATAAATCAAAAGCCAGTGTACTTTTCAAGCGCAAAAGCAAAGGAATTTATGGCATTGCTTGTTGACCGTCAAGGCAGTTCGGTAAGTACCGAGCAAGCGGTTGCTGTGCTTTGGCCTGATAGAGAATATGATGAAAGTGTGCAGTCACTTTTCCGTAAAGTTTTGAAAAGTTTACGAAACTCACTTTCTGATGCAGGCATTCTTGATATTCTTATTGATGTTAGAAATCAACGTAGCATCGACACAACAAAATTCACTTGCGATTACTATAATTTTATTGAAAATCCATTTGAAAATGTTGAGACCTTCCACGGTGAGTATATGGTAGGATATTCTTTTGCGAAACCAACTGAGCAAAAAATAAAAAATAAATTTTACGAAATAAAAGGCGCAATTTAAGTCATAGGAGTTAAAATGGCATATTTATTTACACATTTCACAGAAACGAATAAGGGCGACCAAGAATACATTTGGTTTGCAGTTAGTCGTGATGGGCTTAACTTTACCGATTTAGGTAGTGATGAACCCATACTTAAAGCAAAGCTTGGCACAAAGGGTATTCGTGACCCGTTTATTGTATATGATGAAAAATTAAAAAAATATTTTATAATCGCAACTGACCTACTTACCACAAGTGGCAATTGGTACAACTTTTCACACAAAGGTAGCCGTTCACTTTTTGTGTGGGAAAGTGAAGACTTAATTAACTGGTCAGAAGAGCGCCACATTGAAGTTGGCGTTAAAGATGCTGGTTGTGTTTGGGCACCTGAAGCAATCTTTTGCAAAGAGAAAAATATGTGGTTTGTATTTTGGGCATCTTGCGTACGTGAAAAAGGACAACTCCACCACAAACAAAGAATTTATGGCGCATTTACAAACGACTTTAAAGAATTTACGCCCGCATTCAAATATATTGATGCAAAAACTGACCTTATTGATACAAACATTGTTTGGGATAAGGGTTTTTATTATCGTTTTTCAAAAGACGAAACTAACAAAAAAATTACCATTGAAAAAAGCAAGCAACTAATTGATGGACTTTGGGAGAAAATTTCTTCTAAAACCTTTGAAAGCTTCTTTGGACTTGAAGGTCCTGAAACATATTACCTTGATGATATGCAAAAATGGTGCTTAATTGCCGACCAATATCACACTCACAAAGGTTATATACCTTTTTTATGCGACGACCTTGCAAGTGGTGAGTGGGTACAATTAGACGCCGACCAATTTAGCATGGGCCAACGCAAAAAGCGTCATGGTGGTGTAATTAAAATTACTGATGAAGAATACGATAAACTTATTGAATATTATGGAATAGATGAATAAAAAATCCCCCGACGGACTAACCGTTGGGGGGTTATTTTTTAGTTAAATTTTGGTAAATAGTCACCGTGGGCAACAATTAAATCGTCAACCATTTTCTTGATTGTGTCAATATCAAGTTCACTACCTGTATGTGGGTCAAGCATTGCCGCTTGATAGATATGCTCTTTCTTTCTTGTAACTGCTGCTTCAATTGTAAGCAACTGAACATTGATATTAGTCATATTCATTGCAGCACATTGTACTGGCAACGCGCCTACGTGGCAAGGGTGAACGCCATAACCATTAACAAGACAAGGCACTTCAACACAAGCATTTTCAGGAAGATTTGTAATAAGATGACCAGTGTTTAGTACATTACCACCAATTTGATATGGGTCACCTGTTACCATTGACTCCATAATTCTTGATGCGTATTCATTTGAACGTTCATGCTCTTTAACACCTTTTTCAAGCATTTCAGCATATTCTTTTTTCCAACGCTCAATTTGACTTACACAACGGCGTGGGTATTCATCAAGTGGAATATTATATTTTTCTATAAGTTCCGGGTATTTTGACTTAATATAAAACATATTATATTCTGCATTATGTTCACTTGATTCAGTGCAGTAATAACCAAAATTCTTAATGTAATCCATACGAACTTTATCATCAGCATCAGGTTTAGCCATATAAGCATCAACTCTTGACTTGATTTCAGGATAAAGGTCAACGCCATTTTTATCCTTGATTTCTAAAAGCCAACCCATATGGTTGATACCTGCAATAAGCTCTTTTCTACCTTCTAACTTGTCTTCCATATCAAGTTTTTTCAAAAGCCATTCTGAACAACCCTGAACACTGTGACAAAGACCGATAGTATTAACACCTGTGTATCTTTGCATATAGCCGGTAAGCATTGCCATTGGGTTAACATAGTTTAAGAAAAGTGCATCAGGGCAAACCTCTTCCATATCATCAGCAAAACCCTTCATAACTGGAATTGTACGAAGTGTACGCATAATGCCACCAATGCCGAGAGTATCACCAATAGTTTGTCTTAAACCATATTTCTTAGGTACTTCAAAGTCGATAATTGTACAAGGGTCATAAAGACCAACTTGAATTGCATTGACAACAAAATTAGCACCGCGAAGTGCATCTTTTCTATTCTCAACGCCAACATAACATTCAATTTTGCCGTAGCCACCCTTTGCTTTTCTCATAGCTTCAAGAATTACACGGCTTTCTTCAAGTCTTTCAGCATCAATATCATAAAGTGCAAAAACACTGTCACGAAGTGCTTCTGCACACATGCAGTCGCCTATAACATTTCTTGCAAAAACAGTGCTACCTGCACCCATAAATGTAATTTTCATAATTAATCATCCTTTGTAAAGTGTTGCCTTATATTATCATACAACAGCATTATTTTCAATAAAAAGTCAAAAAATATACGATTTTAGTCGCGTTTTTTGATAAAAAAATACAAAATCTATTGATTTTCCTACATTTTATGTTACAATTGACTTGTAAAAATTTTTATTTAGGAGGAGAATTTTATGTTCTGTCCAAAATGCGGAAACGAATGTGGCGACGTTGCTGTTTGTCCTACATGTGGGGCACAAGTAACTGAACCTCAAAACACACAAGAAAACAATGCTGTTCAAGCACCCGTTGCACCTGTTGCACCTGTAGCTCCTGCTGCACCATCAGGTTTTGCTCCTGTAGTTCCACAGCAACCATCACCTAAGAAAGGTTTTTCACCAAAATTCATTATTTTACCTGCAATTGCATTACTTATTATTGGTGCTATTGTATTAGGTTGTGTTGCAGTTGGTTTTGTAGCTAGCCCTCAAGTGCAAGTTGCTTCAAATCTCAACAAACTTCTTTTCAAAGTTGAAAGCTTTGACTTTGAAGTTGAATACACTTCTGAAGGTTCATACACTGGTGAGGACTACTATGGTGGTTATTACGAACGTGAATATCTTGATAAAACAACTGTTACCGGCGCAATTGCTTGGGGTGACGATATAACAAACACAAGCTTGTTCGCAGATGCTAATTACGAATATGAAACAAACGATACTCGTGGTAGCGATTATAGTTATAGTGGCACCGGCACACTTAATGTTGTTTCTGACAAGGGTAAGATTCTTGTTTATGGCGAAGAAGATGGCGAACAAATGATGCCAGGAATTTCAGTTAACTTACCTAGCATGTACAAAGATGTAAAGAACAATTACGAAGACCTTCTTGAAGAGTATTATGGCATTACCATTGATGATGTTGAAGAAGAGCTTCAAGACGAAACTAACACTGATATTAATGTTGAAAAGCTTATCTACTGGGTTGAAAACATAGTTTCTAAAAATAATCTTAACGAAAAAGTTATTGAAGAAATTTATGATGAATTCCTTATGGAATGGATTACTGAAAATACCGACCTTAAAAAAGATGAAATTCCTGATTACAAAACATTCAAAAAAGTTCTTACAAAGTTCATTTTAACTGGTATTTCAGAAGACGCTTTTGAAGTTAAAGACAAGTTTAAAGAAGATGGTATTAAAAAATATGAAATTAAGGTTAGATTTGACCATCTTGCTGAAGATTTTTATGAATTCATTAAAGACAATAAAGATTTAAAAGAATTCCTTGACACTGATATTGGTGAAGAATTCTTAGACAGTCTTGAAGAATCAGTTGACGAAGATTACTTCTCTGGTGAAAATGTTGAATTTATTATAGGTTTTTCAAAAGGTTACCTTGCTTATTTTGAATATACAGAAAAGGGCTCTGATTGGAAAGATACTGTAAAAATTACACTTTCTAACTTCAATAAAGCAGACAAGTTCACTGAACAATACAACAAGGTTTACAAGAAGACTGACGAATGGTACAGTTTTGAAAACATTGATGACCTTGAACAAGAATTTGATTATTAATAACTCCAAAATCGGCAGATTGCAAACGCAATCTGCCGATTTTAAAAGGAATGTATCGGTTTGCAAATTTTAAAAAAATACCTTTTTAAGCATAGATTCACATTAAAATGCTGCGCTGTTGCTTTGGCTTTACAGGTAGTATTTTCTTTGACTATGCCTTTTTTTATGGGTAATTTTATAAACATTGGTATTCAACAAAAGGGAATTAAAGAAACTGTACCTTATGTTATGACTGATGAGGCAATGCAATTATTTGAAAAAGTTTTGCCACCAAATGTTTTTTTAGAATTTTCAAGCTGTTACTCATTTTCTTATGACGCACCAAAAGATTCAGCCAAGCACATTGCTGAAATTAAATACAAATATTTTTTAAAAGAAGAAAACAAAGAAACTGCTCAAACTATTTATGAAAATGCACTTGTTGCCGCATTAATTTTTGCGCAAGAATCCTTTGCCGACATTGAAAATATAGACTTTAACGCTCTTTACAACGTTGTTAGCTTGAAATATCTATATAATAAACTTGAACATAAAACACTATCAATTGATGAAGCTGAACATTTTTATAGCATAGCAACTAATGCAAGTCCTGCCGTAAAAAATCAAATTTCTTCAATGCTTTTACCATATATTTATGAAGACGCAGATGTGAATGTTACAAAAACTGAAATTGAATACATTATCTATTCAGCAGGTTTAATGCTTGTATGTACAATTGGTCAACTCTCTTGTATGATTTTTGTACATATTAAAGCTTCTAAAATTTCTGCTGATGTTGAAAATGATTTAAGAAAAGACCTTGTAACACATACATCTAAATTTGGAAAAAAAGAATTTAGAAATCACTCACCTGAAAAAATTAATTCAATAATAAATGCCGACGTTAACCGTGTAGGTATGGTTACAAACTATTTCTTGAAAATGTTTATGTGTGCCCCTTTATTAGCGTTAGGTGGTACTATATTATCCTTGCAAAAAAGTGTTTTTATAGGTGCTTTAATTCTTATTACCGCTGTGGTTATTATTATTACATTAGCTATTATTTTCAAGATTACTGAGAAAAAATATGAAATTATGAATAATATTTACAGTAATCTTTCAAAGCTTTTTAATATTAACATTGAGCAAATACTTACAATTCGTGCCGCAAACACAGAAAAAAGTGAAATACAAAAAATTAGTACTCTTTCGTCAAGTTATCAAAAAAATGAAAACTTTGTTATGCGCTCAGTTTTCATTGGACTTGGTCTTATAAACCTTATAACCAATGTTATTGTTGCAATTATGGTGCTTATTGGTGGCAACAGTATGTTGAATTCCAACTTAACTCTTGGTGATATGGTTACATTCTTGCAATATGCACTTCTTACTATTTCCGCCTTTATGGTGGTTGGTCTTATTATCATATTATTTCCAACGGCAATGCTTTCAATAAACAGTATCAACACAGTGCTTTCACAGGAAATTCAAGAAACCACTGACGGCACAATTAAATCAGTAGATGATTTTGATATACAATTTGAAGAAGTACAACTTGCCGAAATACCTAATGCCCAATTCAGTTTTAACATACCACAAGGTGCAAAAATTGGTATTACCGGCTGTACTGGATGTGGTAAAACCACACTTATGGAGTTGCTTTTGTTAAGAAGTTCTCCTGCTGCTGGCAAGGTTTATATAGGCGGTTCACCTATTAACCAAATTGATGCCGAGTTTGTTCGCAAAAAGATTTCTTATGCGCAAAGCATAAGCGTTTTGTTTACAAAAACACTTCGTGAAAACCTTATAATTTACGGATGTGAAAACAATGATGACAAAATGTTGCATGCTTTAGAAAATGCGCAGTGCGACTTTTTACCTAGTGAACCACTTGATAGAATTATTATGAACGCCGGTGCAAATTTTAGTGGCGGACAAAAAAGTCGTCTTGCAATAGCGGGCGCTTTGGGTAAAGATGCCGAAATCTATATTTTTGACGATTGCTTTACCGCACTTGATAGCGAAACGGAAGAAAAAATCCTTAACAAACTTGTTGAAACAAAAAATAATGCAACTATAATAATTATTTCGCAACGCGTTAAAAGCATTATGAATTGCGATAAAATAATTGTTCTTTCTGAAAATGGTGTTGAGTCCGAAGGTACTCACCAAGAACTTATGGAAAGTTCCCCATACTATAGCACAATTTCAAAAAATCAGCTGAGCGAGGTGATTGTAGATGGCTAAAGAAGCTTCTATTTTTAAGGCAAGATTTGATACCTACGCACAGTCAAACGGTGAAATAAAATTTAAGGGCTACAAAAAGCCATTTTTACATTCTATGTTACCTTTTGTGCCATATATTTTGTGCATAGTTGTTTTTTCCTCGCTTTATGCTTATACCTTTGTACTTACAACAAGAGTATTAGGTGAACTTATTGATATTTTCGTTTCATCTATTATAGCGTCAGTTGTAAACGGTGAAAGTGTAATATCTTTTAAAGAAACAATGCCAACAATAATAAAAGCGATTTTATTAATTATTGCAAATACATTGCTCAATTTAGCTCAAGGCGTATTTTCGGCATCACTTTCTACAAAATATGCACACAACATTAGAACAAAGGTTGCAGAAAAATTCACTCACCTACCAATGAATTTTATCGATTCACACTTCCATAATGAGTTTCACAACCTTTTTACTGATGATGTTGATGCCCTAAACCAAAGTTTTAATTTATTCTTTGGTAACTACCTTTCATCTTTATTTGTAGTTGCAGGAATTTTGTTTGAGCTTTATCGTATTGATAGCATTATTGCAAGCGTTATTCTTTTTATAACTGCACTGGGATTATCCGTAATGTACGGTGCCTCTTATTATGAAAATCACCTTGCTTTAAACCAACAAAGTAACGCTGGCGACCTTTACAATAATGTAAATGAGTTTTACAGTGGAATAAAGATTATTCAGCATTCCGGCAACAGCAAATCCTTTGTAGAAAACATAAACAAGATGAGCGAGACGCTTAATGCATCAGTAAAAAAAGCACGAAAAGCCGCATCTATTTCTTCTATTGTAACTGAGGGCGTTACCGCAATCTCATTAATTCTTGTTCTAATAGTTGGTGCTTTTAGAATTCACTTTTCAGCTATAAGTTTAGGTATGCTTATAACCCTTATAGTTTATATTAGAAAACTTAACCAACCACTTTCACAGGTAAGTGCATTTTCAAACTTGTTGAAAACCATTAAAAATTCTTTATCAGGCATATTCTCAATGCTTACCGAGAAAGAGCTTTCATCAAGTGAAAACACACAACCTGCAATTGTAGGTGACTTAGAATTTGAAAATGTAAGTTTTTCTTATACTGGAACATACAATGTACTTGAGAATCTTAACTTTAAGATTAAAGCTCACGGCATAACTGCTATTTCTGGTGAAACCGGAGCAGGTAAAAGCACCATTATAAAACTTATTCTTGATTTTTATTCACCTAGTGAGGGTAAAATTAAAATGGGCGGACAAGACATTTCAAAGTTTGAGCCCACATCTTATAAAAAGCTGTTTACAATCATTCCACAAAATGCACAGCTTTTTGATTGCAGTATAAAAGAAAATATTTTTTATGGTGTTGAAAACGCTACTGACGAACAAATTAAAGCTGCCGCTAAAAAAATTGGTGCGCACCGATTTATTGAGGCGCTTCCACAAGGGTATGACACAAAATACTCTTCTTGTGATGGTAATTTGTCATCAGGACAAATTCAGTTGATTCTTTTAACACGTGCTTTTTTACAACAAAGCAAATTCATTATTTTTGATGAATCCACCTCGTTTATTGATGCTGATACTGAAATAAAACTTAATCAATTGCTACAAAAATTGTCGGCGGATTGCGGAATAATACTTATTGCCCATAGACAAACCGCAATAAGCATTGCAGACAATATAATAAAAATTAGTAAAGGCAAAGTTATCTAATAAGAATAAAAGCGACGCTAAATTCTAGCGTCGCTTTTTATTTATATTTTATCCTATTGCCATTTTAAAACAAATTGGTAAATCGTTTTTAAGTTCACCTTTAAGCTTAATTGTAAGCGCTTTATCATCTCTTGTAAAGTTTATTTTTTCATCACTACCAAGCAACTCAACACTTTCAATAAGATAATCGTGTGGATTATGAATCTTAAGAGTTTTAATTTTAATGGTTTTAGATGGTCGCATTTGGAACACATAAAGATACCCATCTTTATATGTAAATCTAAAATCCTTATTTGTGAATTTCTTTTCATCACCATCTTGGAAGAAACCGTCTTTTGCATTTACTTTACCTTCACCAAACTGTTTCCAGAATGTTGTACCATAAATGCCTTCGCCATTAGTTTCAAGCCACTCACCCATTGTAAGAAGCACTTGTGTTTCTTCATCAGTAATAGTACCATCAGCTTTTGGACCAATATTGATAAGCAAGTTACCATTCTTTGAAACAATGTCAACAAGGTCACAAATAACTTGTCTTGCACTCTTGTATTCGTTGTCTTTTCTATATCCCCAAGAGTGTTTACCAATTGCAGTATCAGTTTGCCAATAAAGTGGAGAAATGCCTGTTAATGCACCACGCTCAACATCAAATGTTGCAACAGTTGGTGGGAATGCTTCGTGCTTATAATTGATAGTAACTTCCTTACCCCATTCTTCAGCACGATTGTAATAGTATGCGGCTAACTTTTTAAGATATGGCTTGAAACTGTGGTTATGAATCCACCAGTCAAAATATAATACTGATGGTTGATATTTATCAACAATTTCACAAGTGCGCACAAGCCAATCTTCAAGCCAATCTTCACTTGCACCTTTTGAATATGTGTCTGCAGTAGTCTTATGTATAATTGCAGGGTCAAATTCTTCACAATAAACTGCCGGACCATAAAAATCACGGTAATTATCGTCATTAACATCACTATCACAAAGACGACCAGGATTCATAAAGAAATAATGCTCTGCACGGTGAG
>JAZKXL010000022.1:0-14610 GCA_045611635.1 Candidatus Fimenecus sp.
CTCCAGAAGGTGAGCAGACACTTTGGAATGTTCTTATTCTTGCTGGCGCTCTTAGTATGGTTGGTACAATCATTCCTATGCTCTTCTACACAATTACAGAGAAGAAACAGGCACAAATGGTTGCTGAAATTGAAGCAAGAAAAGCAACAAAATAATCATTTAATAAAATATTGGACGGTGGTAGGTAACTATCACCGTCTTTTTTTGATGTGTTATGAGATATAATAATATTTACAAAGGAAAATTTCTTGAAAGACCTAATCGCTTTATTGCTATTTGTGAAATTGACGGAAAAGAAGAAATATGTCATGTTAAAAACACTGGTAGATGCCGAGAATTGCTCGTAAAAGACGCTATAGTCTATCTTGAGAAAAGTTCCAGTTCAAATAGAAAAACTAAATTTGACCTTATTGCTGTCAAAAAGAATGATAGATTAATAAATATGGACAGTCAAATACCAAATTATGTTGTTGTTGAATCCTTAAATAAGATTTTTGATAATATAAAATACGTTAAACAAGAGTATAAATACGGAAATTCTCGTTTTGATATTTATGTCGAAACGGATGATGATAAAATCTTGGTTGAAGTTAAGGGTGTGACCCTTGAAAATGATGGTGTAGTCCGTTTCCCTGATGCGCCTACTGAAAGGGGAATTAAACACCTTAAAGAGTTACAAAAAGCAGTTGTAGACGGTTATAGGGCGTGTATTGTGTTTCTTGTTCAAATGCAAGATGTGGAATATTTTGAACCTAATTATGAAACTCACTTTGAATTTGCAAGTGAACTTAAAAACGCTCATAAAAATGGTGTTGAAATATATGTGTATGACAGTTGTGTAACACCTACTGAAATAACAATGAATAACAAAATAAAAATTAAAATGCCGTAGTCAATAGACTACGGCATTTGTTGTATGTTTGTGTGTTTGGATTATATAGTAAATTTTGAAAGTAAGAAACCAGCTGCAACGGCTGAACCGATAACACCCGCAACGTTTGGACCCATAGCGTGCATCAAAAGGAAATTTGAAGGATTGTATTTTCTACCTTCAACCTGTGAAACACGAGCTGCCATTGGAACGGCTGAAACACCAGCAGAACCAATAAGTGGGTTAACTTTGCCTTTTGTTGCTATGTTCATAAGCTTAGCAAAGATTACGCCACCTGCAGTTGAGGCTGCAAATGCGAGTAATCCAATTCCAATAACAAGAAGTGTTTTCTTGTTGAGAAATGCTGAACCTTCAGCAGTAGCGCCAACAGTTGTACCAAGAAGAATTGTAACAATGTTACAAAGTGCGTTTTGAGAAGTGTCTGAAAGTCTATCAGTAAGTCCACTTTCTTTAAAAAGGTTACCAAGCATAAGGAACCCGAGAAGAGGAGCGACTGAAGGAAGAATAAGAACGCATATAACTGTAACAACGATAGGGAAGATAATCTTTTCAGCTTTACTAACTGTACGAAGCTGATTCATCTTAATTTCTCTTTCTTTCTTAGTTGTAAGGACTTTCATAATTGGTGGCTGAATAAGTGGGATTAAAGCCATATATGAATATGCCGCAACTGCAATTGAACCTAACATATGTGGTGCAAGCTTGCCAGTAAGGAAAATGGCAGTAGGACCATCCGCACCACCAATGATTGCAATAGAAGCTGCTTCTTGTGGTGTAAATTCACCTGAAAGCATTGCAATAGTAAAAGCAACATAAATACCTAACTGTGCTGCAGCACCAAGTAAAAGACTTGATGGGTTTGCAAGAAGTGGACCAAAGTCAGTCATTGCACCAACACCCATAAAAATAAGGCAAGGGAAAATACTTGACTTAACACCTGCATAGATAAGACGAAGTACACCAGTGTCATACCAATTGGCATTTTCATCTAAGAAGGGGTTATTATCACCTACAAACGACATATTAGTAGGGTCTGCCATGATTTCTGGATAGATGTTTACAAGGAGCATACCAAATGCGATAGGCACTAAAAGTAATGGCTCAAATTTCTTAACTATTGCAAAGAAGAAAAGAACAAATGCAACAATAATCATTATCCAGTTTTTGCCGGGCAAATTAACAAAGTTGGATTGATTAAAAAGCTCTACAAGAGCATCTATTATTTGCATATCAGCACCTCAATTAGCCGAGAACTGCAAGAACTTCGTCAGTGGCAACTGATGCACCTTTAGTAGCAATAACTTGCTTAACAGTACCTGCGCAAGGAGCAACAATTTCGTTTTCCATTTTCATAGCTTCAAGAATGAAAAGAACGTCGCCTTCGTTTACTGTTTGACCAACTGATGCATTAACTGAAAGAACTGTACCAGGCATTGGAGCAGTAACCTTTGTGCCGTCACCAACTGCTACAGGTGCAGCTGCAGGAGCAGGAGCTGGAGCTGGTGCAACTTCAACAGGAGCAGCTACAGGAGCAGGAGCTGCAACTGGTGCTACAGGCGCTGCAACTACAACAGGAGCTGCTGATGGAACAACAGCAGTAACAACTGCCTCGTTAAGTTCATTTACTTCAACTTCATAATCATTTCCATTTAATGTAACTACATATTTCATTTTAATATTCTCCTTTATTTCTCAATAAGTTTGATTGATTTAAAAACAAGTTTTTCAAGTGGAATTCCTGATTCTTTGCTTGTAATAGCCATAAGTTTAACTGCTGTTTCTTCATCAGTTTTATAAAGTTCAGGTGTGTCGCAAAGTCTAATTGACTTGAAATTAAGTCGTTCAAGAGGAATACCAGTTTGGTGGCTGATAATAGCCATAATTGATGCTGCTGTTTTAAAGTCAGTTTTATAAAGTTCAAGAGAGTCATCAAGTTTAATTGAACTAAATGCTAATCTCTCAAGCGGAATACCACTTTCGTGACTAACAATAGCCATAATTGATGCTGCAGTTTTATAATCAGTTTTATAAAGAGTAACACCGTTAGTGTATTGTACGGGTGCAGGTGTTGGAGCAGGTGCAACAACAGGAGCAGGGGACTGAACCACTTTTTGAACTAGTGCGTCAACCTTAACTTCATCTGTAGTTTCTGCTTTGTTACCATTGCCTTCAATTACACGGATTATCTTTGAAAGCATAACAATAATAACTGCAAGAAGAACAAGAACAATCATAACGACAATAAAACCTGTAGCAGAAACACTTAAAACTTCTGGTAAAGTCATTTTTGCCATTTTATGTCCTCCTAGTCAACTCTTTTGATTGAATACTTGAATGTATTCTTTTCTTTTTCAGTTCTTGCATCGAAGAATTTTTCTGCCTGAGCAGGGAAAGCGATATATGAAAGAACATCTTCGTCGCATTTAGCTATGTCACCGAGTTCTTCCTTTGTCTTGTCAAACATTGGTTCAAGTGTATCAGCAAAACGGCAAGTAACAGGTGATTCATCACCAAGAACCTTCTTTTGAAGGTCGGCATCGAGTTCGCCAGGTGCCTTACCATATTCACCTTTGATGTATGCCTTAATTTCTTTTGAAATGTTCTTATATCTTTCACCAACAAGCACGTTTGTAACTGCCTGATTACCAACCATCTGGCTAAGAGGAGTAACAAGTGGAGGATAACCCATATCCTTACGAACTTGAGGAATTTCTAAAAGAGCTTCTTCCATTCTATCAAGAGCATTCATATCTTCAAGGTTTGCCATCATATTTGAAAGCATACCGCCAGGAACTTTATATGTCAAAGCATCTGTATCAGTAACAAGTGCCTTTGCCTTTAAAAGTCCTGAAGAGAGATATTGGTCACGAAGTGGCTTGAAGTGGTCGTTTACTTCTTTTAACACATCTCTGTCAAGTCCTGTTTCATATCCAAGACCAACAAGAGCATCGTGAATTGTTTCTGTTGCAGGTTGTGAAGTGCCGCCTGAGAAGCAAGATGTTGCTGTATCAATAATATCGCAACCAGATTCAACTGCCTTAAGAATTGTCATATAAGCCATGCCTGTTGTGCAGTGTGTGTGAAGAATAACTGGCATTTCAGGCATTGCATCTTTAATAGCGCCTACAAGGTCTTTTGCTTCAACAGGAGTCATAACGCCTGCCATATCTTTAATACAAATTGTAGAACAACCCATTGCTTTCATTTCTTTACAAAGTGCCACATAGTTTTCGAGAGTATGAACAGGGCTTGTAGTGTAAGAAATAGCACCTGATGCAATTGCACCGTTTTTGATTGTTTCGTCAACTGCTACTTGAATGTTGCGAACATCGTTAAGGGCATCAAAAATTCTAATAACATCAATACCATTTTCAATACTCTTTTTTATAAACATTCTAACAACATCATCTGGATAGTGCTTATAACCTAAAAGGTTTTGACCACGAAGAAGCATTTGAAGCTTTGTATTAGGACATTTTGCTTTAATGTTTCTAAGTCTTACCCAAGGGTCTTCGTTAAGATAGCGAAGACATGAGTCAAAAGTAGCACCGCCCCAGCATTCAAGAGAATAGTAACCTGCCTCATTGAGCTTTTCAAGAATTGGTTCGAAATCAGCGAATGGCATTCTTGTAGCGATAAGTGACTGGTTGGCATCTCTCAATACGGTTTCTGTAAACTGTACTTTCATAGTTTCTTTGCCTCCAAACACATTTATTATACATAAAATTTTTCCAAAATTACCCATTGTAATTTTTATATAATTATACATTATATTTTTAGTATTATCAATAGTATTCAAATAATAAAAAATATTTTTGTCGGAATAACGAAAAAAGGCACTAAAAAGTGCCTTTTTGTAGTGATTATTTTAGAATGGATTTACATAAATATCACCAATATTTGGTGCATAGGTAACTTTGTTGTTAAAACTGTATGAGCCATCATTTGAAAGTTTGATTTCGTTGTCGCCTTCATTAAGATAAAGCACAATAGTTTTTGTCTTGTATGTTTCCCAACTGTAAGTGCTACGGAAAAAATAATTACCGCGATTTTCACCATTTACAGTAAATGTAATGTAACGTTCAACAAGGTCAACATTGTAGTCGTGATAACCGCCTTCTTCGTTGTTACTGTATTCAATAGTAAAGTTGTAATAGCCATCTTTTGGAACAGTTAAATTGAATGTAGCATAACTACCTTTATCAGATGCAATCCAACCAATTCTCTTACCGCTTGTGGTATTTTCATCATTTTCGAGTGTAGCACCATTAAAAATTTGCATATCAGTAGGCGTGATTGGCGAAAACAAGTCATCATAGTCAACTAGTGAAACTTTTGTTAGTCTTGTTGTACCATGCAACACAATTTTATTATAACCTCTATGCAAATAGATTATATTTTCATTATTTAGATTTGTTTCTATTCCGTTTATTATTGCTATTGTGCCACTTTTGTTTTCGAGAGAGAGTTGATAATAGCTGTCAAAAGGAATATAAATTGAATACATTGGTGAAGTTCCGCTGCAAGTGTCTCGTCTAGCTTTTAATGGTGTAAAATAGATATTATCAAAAGAATCTATTGTAGATACATCAATAAAATCCAATGTTAAAACAGCGTCGTTAAGAACATTTATGTGGATTGTGTTTTTACCTTTTTTTAGGTCGGCAGTAATTGTAACGCATTCCATATATTCATCTTTTATTGTAGATGGGAATTTTACTTTTCGTTCATCGCCATTTATCGATATTTGAGCATTTGCAGTTATTCTTCCTGCCTCAACTGCACCATTTGCATAAACAAAATCAAGATTATAAGTTCCTGCTTTTGGCACATTAACTGTGAATTCTATAGTGCTGTTTTTATCAAGACCTTTTACTACTAATCCCTTTGAACTTGCATAAGAAATCCATTCAGGTATAAAGGTGTTACCATCATGTTTAGCATCTTCCGCTTCAAAACGAAGTGCGCGATTTTTGTTAACACTTTCTTCTTCATTGTTATAAGGTGTAATTTCAATGAAATATGCCTGACTTTCACGCTCGCAAGGTATGGTGAATTTAATAGCGTTACCCGAAATCTTAACGACCTCAGTCATACATTCTTCAGGGGAATAAACTGTTCCGCCAAGACCTTTGAAATCAACATAAGTAACTTTAACTGTTACCTTGTCACCATTTTTGAAATATTTTTCGTCAATATTTTCAATTTTAATCTTACTGTTTTCCGCACTGCCACCAGCCATTACATAGAACTTTTTTTCGGTTTCATCAAATGATGCCATACCGATAAAACCTTTGTTAAAAAGCGGATATTTACCTTTGAGCCAGTTGCCGATATTACTATGGAATAAATCCCATTCAGTAACCGATAATTCTTTGCCACGCATATCTGCATAGAATTTATAAACCCAATAGTTTGAGTTAGGTGTAACATCGTCTGCAACAACATCTGCAAGGTTATTTGCAAGACGCCAATAGGCAACGCAACCATAAACATCACTTGCCTCAAGACGAGAAATCCATTTAACCGATTCACCAGGGATGCCATTTGTTTGCATAAGACCATATTCCGAAATACAAATAGGTAATCTTTCAACGCCTAATTCATCACACATTTCATTGAATTCATTAAAACGATACTCCATCCAATAAATTGAATAATTAGGTTCTCCTGCAAGTTCGTGCCAAACAAACATGTCGGGCATACAGTTATTATTTTTACAGTAAGACAAAAACTCTTTATTCCAGTCATAGTTGTAGCCGCAATGACCTGGTCCGGCAATTTTAGCGTCAGGATTAATTTCTTTAACAACATTATATGTAGATTTCCACGCATCATAGAATTTATAACGATTTTCTTCTACCCAGTGGTCACCAAACCATTGACCATTGTCCATTTCGTTGTAGATACAATATACAAGCTGGTCTTTATATTCTGAGTTTTCCATTTCAGTTACAGTTTTTCTTACACGCTCATTGTATGCGTCAAGACTATCAAATTGATAATACCAAGTATCGTACATATCTTGTGTGTAAATAAACAAGTATTCACCGCCGGCATCAGTGAAAGTTTTTGCAACTTGATTTACATCACCAATAGGGTGTTGAAGTCCACCTGCTGGTTTTGTTGCAAGTGTGTTTATGCTAATACTTTCAATTATTTCTGCAGTAGGTACATCATCTTCCGCAATTCCATAAAGAAACCCTGATGCTCTACCGGTTAATTCGGATTGTTGCGAGAAATCAATGGTAAGAGTTGGTACTTTTAAATTTGCAAATGCAATTAAAGCAATTATTACTAAACTTAAAATAAAAATGCCAATTCCCAACAATATTTTTGTATGCTTTTTCATAATAAACCACCTATATTCATTATAGGTTGATTTTACCATGACTTTTTGCTTTTTTCAATCTTAAAACTGTTGAAACACCCATAGTAATTAAAAATATAGCAAATATGTTAGAGAGATAATTAGTGTTAATGTTTTCAAGCAAAAAACTTGAAGCGATTGCACCAATTACACCACCAATAATAACAGGGAAGATTAGTTGGAAGGTAATTTGTTGCTTGATTGTATAAATTATTGTTGCAAGAATTGCACAGGGTACAAAGAATATAAGGTTAATGCCTTGTGCTTCTATTTGTGGTACATTTGCAAAAATTACAAGATAAATAATTAAAACACCACCGCCGCCAAATCCCATCGAGCCAATAAGTCCTGATAAAAAACCTGCAATTATAGGTATAATCGTACTCATTTTGTAAACATTCTCACTCCTGCCCAAATCATAAATAATGCAAATGTAACTGTTAAAAGTTGGTTAGACGTTTTCTTTATAATAAAAGTACCAACTAAACTACCAATCAATCCAGGGAACAAATAAATATAAGCTGTTGAAAAGTTGACATTATCACGAATTAGATATATAATTGAACTAATAATTGTGATAGGCAATATTGTACCTACAGCGTTAATTTGTGCTGATTTTTGGTCAAGTCCAAGCTTTTTGTATAGAGGGACTGTCAACATTCCACCACCAGCACCTAAAATCATATTTATTGCACCTATCAATATTCCAGCAAATACTCTTTTAACAAAACTCATTTTAACCTCCGGAGGATTTTATATGCAACCATTAAAATTTAGGAGTGGCATTAGCCATATAATTTATATTGCTTTGATTGTTTATCACATTGCTATTGCTGCACTTTTCTTCATACCAATTATTACTTATGTTGATGCAACATCACGAATTGGTGTAATGTTAATTGTAATTAACGCTATTTTCTTATATCCATTGATTTTCAACACATATTATACCCTTAATGAAAAGGAAATATTTATTTATCAATGGCCGTTTGTTAGAAAGAAAATTCGTTATGCAGATTTTTTTGAGATAACTGACGCATTACCTGAAGGTATAAAAAAGGTCAAAAAGGTATCTCTTTCAGACCCCAAATTTTATATTGGTTACTATGCACGCGAAATGGATAAAGAAACCAAAAAAGAAATTAAGGTAAAAGCATATATTGAAATTTCTCCTAAAGATTTGGATTTGTTTTTGATTAAAATTGGTGGTAAGTTTAAGACTGCACGCGATTTAGCTGCAAAACTTGAAGAAGAGCACAAACAAAAAAATGTCGAGCATCAAAGAAAAAAATCTATTGCTGATAAAGTTCGTAAACAAAAAGAAGAAGAAAACAAACCAGTTGATGTGGTTGTTAAACCGGTCAAGAAAAATAAAGCAAAGGTTAAAGTTGAACAAACTGAAGAATAAACAAAAACCCGCTTAGCAAAATGCTAAGCGGGTTTTTATGTCTATTTACTTTTTATATTTTTTAAATGTATTTCCTTAAGTCCGTCAACCTCATCACAAATCTCTTTAAGATTACAAGTTGAGCAATCAAACATCACATTATCAAAAATATGATTTAATGCAGCTGTTGTTTGGCTTATTTTCTTTGCAATAACATTCAATTTTTCAAAGTCATCAAAATCAGTCGCAAAGTAAATTTCAGCACTTTTAACACAATCAAATTCAAAATACTTGCTTAAAAGTGTGTTGCCATAATCCGCAAATGTAACGCCTGATTTAATAGCTTTTTTGCTGACTCTGACTTGCTCTCGCATATTTAGTGCTGATGCTCTTGTCATGAATCCGTCAATAGATAAGTGATATCTCAACGCTTCTAACTCTTTAATTTTATTAAAAGTGTTTTGCTCATCATCAAAATCATCAAGCTGAATGAAAACAAATTTCAAGAAAGGGGAGTCGGATTTGATTTTGTCAAGGTCATTACCAAGTAGATATACTGAGTTTGAAAATTCAATATCACTTGAAATGGCTAAACAACTTACACAAGGGCATTGACTGCCGCCAAGTTCAAATGCAGTATCAGATAAAAAGATTACGGAGTTTTTATCACTTGTGCTTAGCGTTTTTCCATTTTTTAGCATTTTTGCACAAGCTAAATTGCCTCTAATTTCATTGATAAGGGTATTATATAATCTCATTATAATTTCTTATCTCTTTTCATTTTATCATAATGTTTTTGCAACCAGTCATAAACAACTCTTACAAGCTTCATGTCAAGGTTAAACCAATAAATTGCAAAAGTTATAAGGAAAAGTGCAAGAATAACACCAAGAATTATAAACAATACTTCCATACTAATTCTCCTTTGCAAGTCCCTTTTGACGAGCATATTCAGCAGCACCTAAAGCACCCATAAGCTGAGGGTCGGTTTTAAGTTCAACAACATTGATTTTTAGTACCTTTTCAATGGCTTTTTTTAGCCCATCATTTTTAGCACATCCACCAGTAAGAGTGATACTGTCAACTGCACCTGCTTTTTTAGCCATAACAAAGCAGCGCTTTGCAACTGCTAACTGAATACCCGCTGCAATTTCATCCATTGGTTTGCCTTCACCAACAAGTGAAATAACTTCGGATTCAGCAAATACAGTGCATTGTGCAGTAATAGGAATAGTATTTTTAGCATTAAGTGAAAGTTTAGAAAATTCAGGTAATGTCATTTCAAAGGCGTTTGCCATAGCTTCATAGAAACGACCTGTACCTGCTGCACATTTGTCATTCATAGCAAAGTTTTTAACTGTACCGTCAATATCAATTGAGATACCTTTTACGTCCTGACCACCAATGTCAATAATTGCCTTTACTTCAGGGTTTGTAACATGTACCCCCATTGCGTGACAACTGATTTCAGAAATGTTTTCATCAGCAAAAGGTACTTTGTTACGACCATAGCCAGTACCAATAAGATATGTAAGCTCTTTTGCTGAGTTTAATCCTTCAATTTGTGCAACTGCATCATTAAGTGCAATTTCAGCACTTTGAACAGGATTGATTTTACTTCTATTTGTAACGTTAGCAACTATTGTGCCATTTTCATCAAGAATTACACATTTTGTATATGTTGAGCCAACGTCACATCCACCAAAATATTTCATAATTTATTCTCCTTACCACGCTAAATCGTCTTCAAAATCAATAAGAGAAGCATCAAGCGGCTCTTCTTGTAAAACTGTTTGCATATATTTGTTAACCTGGTCACGCATTTCACGACGGGAAATTGTGCGTGGGTCCATAAGGTCTTGCTTAACCCAAATAAAGTTCACGTTTCTTTCTCTTGCTTGGTCATCAAAAATACCGGTAAGACCGTCCATGCCTTTACAAGAAATTTGGTCATACATAATAACTGTGTCAGCATTATATTCATCAACAATTCTCCAAAGCTCATCAACAACATTTTTATAACCACCTTTGGTGTGCTTTCTCATAATTGAACGTTGATATGTTTTTGCAAGGTCACGAAGAGCTTGTTCTTTGTCTTCGGTGTTGATTTCGAGATATGAAATCATAGTTTCCATATCCATAACAACATTTATGCCCCAACAATTTTCAAGCCAGTTTGCAAAGCTAGTGTAGTAGTTAGCAGGGCAACTCCATACAACTGCTCGATGTCTCATTTCTTTTGAGACAGGAGTTTTCTTTTCATATGCCTTCATCATAATTTTGTTAACTTTTTTGTCAACTTTTAGGAATCTTTCGTTTGTACCACCTGAAAGGTTAAAGTAGAAAATTCTATAAAGCCAAAAACAAGCACCTGTCATTTGTGGATATTCAGTACGGTTAATATCCCACTTTTGAAGCTCATATTCAAGTTGTTCATTATATTGCTTCATTCTCTTGAAGAATGCATCCCAGTCAAATTTTTCACCAGTTTGCTTTTCAATAAATTCAATAAGAGCTTTGATTTCATCAACGCCATATTCCTGAACATCTTCGCCGTTATAACGAAGTGGAATTCCGAAGAAATGAGTTGGTAATTGTAATCTTCTATCTAGGAAAGATGAGTTCATAATTGAGCCGTCGCAAGGCATATTAGTACCAATCATACAACAACCCATTTTAGGGTAATCATCCTCGATTGCAACACCTGCTTCAGCACTTGGAAGGGGGCAAACGTCAGCAGGAACACCAAAACTTTCAGTAACTTCAAGATATGGTGGTGTAATTTGTTGGTCAACCATTGAAGATAAGAAGATTGGTAATGTTTGTAATGGTACTGGAATAAGATTAGGAAAACCTGTAAAAATTTCATTTGGAACAATTTCATCCATCAAAACAATTTTCTTTGAAAGTTTGTTGCCTGGATTAATTTTTTCATCAGCCCTTAATGACAAATTAATCAAATCAGTTGTGTGTTTAACAATCATATTGTAATGAAGATGAGCCATTTTAAGCTGTGGTCCACGAAGTCCCGCAACATGACGGTCAATAAATGATGGCGCAGAGAGGTATGATGCCATCCAACGGTAACGCCAAATGCCTTTTACTGTGGAAATCGGTGCTTTAAGCGCCATTTTAATTATATCTTTCCATGTAATAAGCCAACGATAATAATCATACATTGTGTCTTTAAAGCCACGCCATTCTCTATGCTTTAATATGGCAGTATGTTCTTTATAGAGTTTACCGTAATTAGCCATTTTCTCTCATCTCCTTTGCTTTTTGTATTTTCTTAATTTCAAGACTTTCAACAAACGCTTGAACACGAGTGCGAAGTTGTCCTGATGCGGACGCTGTGTATTGTCTATCAACCGCAGCGGTAGGAACACCATAGTCACCACTCATAACGTATGATGCCAATGCACGTTCATAACCCCAATATTCGCAAAATTTAAGTTGCTCATACATAACACCATCCGCGTTGTATTTGTCAACAAGTTCTTTAACATAGTCACGTCTTTCTTGAACTTTTTCGTGACTCATAAATCTTGGGCATTGACTTGTTTTCATATAGTGAAGAGCAATTTGTGTAAGTACATCTTCATTATCATTTAAAATGATTTCTTCACGACCAGGAAGTGAGCCGAAACAAAATCTATCAGCAACTACAAGTGCACCACTGTCTTCAATAAGCTTTGTAAAGTCAGGGTCATCCATTTCTGAACCAACTACAACTATTTTTGCACGATAATTCTTTTTAACATCAGGTTCTCTAGTCTTTAATTCTTCGGCTGTTTCACGAAGCTTATCAAGAATTAAATATTTAGGACAACAATATGTAGCAAGGCAAAGTACATGGAATTCATATCCAGTGATTCTTGGGTTCTCTTCTTTACGATATTCGCCAATTTCAGTAATAAGTCGGCAAATTTCATTATGCTCATTTACAGCTTTTCTAAGTGCTTCATCACTAGTATCAATGCCATAAACTTCTTGTAATCTATCAAGAACTTTAACTCTTAATTGATTTGCATAATGTTTAACTGTGTGTTGTTCAATTTTAAAAGGGGAGTCAACAAAAGTTACAAAGAATTTGTCGTTTGGCACAAGGTTAAGGAGTTCAAAATGCTCATATGTACGATTCATCTCTGAACAGGTTTCCGCGCCAATAAGAGCTGACAAGAAATTGTATCCACCCTCAATACCACGTTCTAATAATGCTTTTGAATAGCCGCAAAGGAATGAACTCATATAATAAGTTGCAATGTCCATTGAACCTGTGCGAGGTGCACGAAGTCTAATAGAAAAACAATTATCAAGATTGAGTAAAACCTCAGGGATATGGTAGCAAGTATAAGCAATAGCAAGTTTACCATCATCGGTAGCTTGTTTTACAAGGTCGTTATTGGCTTCTTGCAACAAATTTTCAAAATAGATTAAATGTTTTAAGTCTTTCATTTATATAACTCCAATCTCACTAAGAGCATTTCTTACACCATTTACAACATTTGATTCAGCAGGAAGATTAAAAATGTTTTCTCCTTTGATATCAAATACTGATAAGTTTTTATCATCTTCAATGTAACTGAGCACTTGAATTCCATTTATATCAATGTAATCTTTAAGACTTGTGTCAGCCATTCGATTAACAATTACACCAATTTTTTCATACATTACAAGTTCATCAGCAACATTCTTTATTGTGTTTATAACCTGACAACCTTTTTTACTTGGGTCAGTAATTAAGAGTAGGTGAGTAACCTTTTCCATAACTCTACGATTGATTTGTTCAATTCCCGCTTCACCATCAATAACAACATAATCAAACTCATTTGTTAAAATTGAAATTACCTCTTTTAAATAAGAGTTAATTTTACAATAGCAACCTGCAGTTTCAGGACGACCAACTGCAATAAATGAGTATCCGTCATTTTCAACAAGTGCGTCAAAAATTCTATATTTTGCTTCACCTAAAAGCTCAATAGCAGTTCTTGTGTCACCATCATCAACAGACATAATAATCTCTTTTCTTATATCGTCAATAGTAATTTTTACATCGATTCCTAGTGCAGTTGAAAGACCAACAGCTGGGTCGGCATCAATGGCTAAAATTTTCTTGTTAGGGTATCTTTCGACAAGACATCTAACGATTGTTGCTGAAAGTGATGTTTTACCAACACCGCCTTTACCTGCTACCGCAAGGATTGTTGATTTCTTTTCCATAAATATCACCTTATTTAATTGCTTTAGGCATATTCCATTTAAATGCCATAGCAAGAACTCTTAAAATAAATGTAATTGTTACGCCAATAATCATTGCAAGACTATCTTCAATACTAGAATTTTCACAAAAAATATGTAATAGATAGTAAGCAGTTGCGCCCGTAATAGCAGCGATGGCGTAAATTCGTTTTAATAATACAAATGGTGTAGAATTAGTAAGCACATCACGAAGCATACCACCACAAATAGAAGTAACTACACCACAAGTGATGCTGATTAAAGCGTTGTTTTCATATCCTTGCTCAAATGCTACTTTAACACCCATAACAGCAAAAATTCCAAGACCTAATGCATCGAAAATATCATTTATGTGTTCAATTCGTATTTCGTTCTCCAAGTATGTATGACTGAATTTTCTTGCAAAAAGAAACACTATAACTGAAACTAATGCAGACAATAAAAGATATTCTTTTGAACTGAAAAAAGCAGGTGGTGAAAAGCTGAAAATTACGTCTCGTGTAAGGCCACCGCCAAGAGTTGTAATAATTGCGAGAAGAATAACGCCAAAAAGGTCAGCTTTTCTTCTTATAGCAACCATAGCGCCAGAAACTGAAAAAGCAATAACACCTATTGACTCGATAACTGTATAAAATATATCCATTATGTATCTCCTAAAAAATACTTTTAGTTAGTATAATTCACATTGTTATAATTTTAACACGAAAGAAAAAAATAGTAAAG
>JAZKXL010000023.1:0-20775 GCA_045611635.1 Candidatus Fimenecus sp.
ATCGCTACTGTCAAGGTTATTGTAAGTCATAATGTCACTTACAGTTACACCATTTTTTGAAGCGATTGATTCAAGTGTGTCGCCACTCTTAACTGAGTAGTAACGATACTGACCGAGGTTTGTTCCTTGTGTACCTCCGCCATTGTTTTCTGAACCCAAAACAGTGAGTGGTGCCACTGCACTGATAAGGAGTACAAGTGACAAAACAACTACAAGAATTGATTTGCCGAATTTCTTAGAACCTTTCATTTTTAGTTCCCCCTAAAAACTTTTATGTAAAATAAAATAATTAACTAAATTTATTTGCTTAATAATTAAGCTTAATTTCTTTTTCGCCGAGTGATATGATTACACAGTCATCAGTAATATCTTCAACAAGCCAAGATGATGTGCCAACATAGTCGCCAACCTGAAGATGTGGATAAGATTGATTATCTGCTTCAACTGTTGCTGTGTAGTAACCGTCACCATTTACGGAAATAGCTGTAACCCTCGCATTTGCAAGAGCAACATCATCAAAAACGTCGTTTCCTTCAAGTTCAATGTCTTCATGCTCTCTTATTTTTTCCGGAAGCATATCAACCGCTGTATTACCTGACCCAACGTCCGCAACATCAGAGTCAACCTCAATTGTACCTGTTGTTACAATAATCATTACTGCAACAAGCACTGAAATTATAAGGCAAATTGCTGGAATAATAACTTTCATCTTTGGATTTTTCTCAAAGAAGCCCGTAATTCCACCGCCCCTTTTTGTTCCACCGCTGCCGCCTTTAAGCTTTGCGATTAAGTCTTTAATGTCCATATTCATTATAAAATGCCTCCCGAAGCGAAAATAAACACAATATATAGTGGTTTTAGATTTTTATGCTTTTCCTAAAAAAGAGTAGACTACTCCCTATAATGCATAATTACACATAATTATTCTACAACAAAAATTCAATAAAATCAACCCTAATTTTCTCTTTTTAAGCGTACAAAATAAGGTGTATATTTTGGTTACTTTGTACACTGCTTTTTGACAATAAAAAAGTCCTCAAGAAATTCCTTGAGGACTTAATTTTATTTAATTTAGATGTTCAAATTAATATTTGAAATCTGAGTATGTAGCTGTAACTTTTGCAGCGCCTGTACCCTTAGCACCAATACTAAGATTAAGAACTGCTGAGAAGTTGTAGCTAATTTGATAGCTTACAAGGTTACCGTTTTCAACAACTGCTTTAACGATAATGCTTGTGTAGTCTGAGCTTGAGCCATCTTCTTTAACTGAAATAGCTGTTGTAACAGATGCAATACTCTTGTTTACTTCTTTAAGAGTAATGTAGTCGTTAGTAGCGTTTTCAATAGCTGTTGCTTTGTCACCCTTAGGTGTTTTAGAATTTTCAAGTTGGAATACATATGTATTGCCTGATGATGCGAATTGCTTTATGTGTGAATCTTTAAGAGTTGTTGCTATAAGAAGGTATTTTGCATCCATGCCTTCTCCTGCTTTACCGTTTGTAACGTTAGCAGTTTTTGTGCCACCGTTAATGCCAAGGAAGCCGCCAACAACTGAGTTAAGAGATGCATTTTCGTCAACTGCTTTAATAATGCCATCAACAGCACTTGTAAGCATTGCAGGGTCAATAGCTACGTCTTTTGTGAATTCACCGCTTCTTGTCCATTTGTAAGATGCTTTTGCAGCTTTAGCTGTTGCATCATTAACTATTTTAATTGCGTCAGCTTGTGTTGTTGCTGTTGAACCGCTGTTGCCTGTTGAACCGCTGTTGCCTGTATTAGCATCAGGTGTATTAGCATCAGGTGTATTAGCATCAGGTGTAGTAGCAACTACATCACCTGTACCTGTACCTGTACCTGTTCCTGCACCAGCGTCGCCTGTACCTGTACCTGCACCTGCGTCGCCTAAGAGGTCGCCAAGGTCAACTTCTTCATCTTCTGCAGGAGCATCTGTGTCAGTTGCACCGCTTTCTTCTTTTGCCTTTTCAATTGCATCTGCAGCAGCAGTTTTACCCATGCTTACAACTGCAAATGTAAGAACAGCTGCAAGAAGGATTGCCCAGAACTTAGTCCAGTTTTCGCTCTTTCTTGCTTTTTTAATTGCCTTTATTTCTGCCTGTTCTGGAGTTAAAGGTTTCTTTGCCATAATTATTATCTCCCTTCACCTTAATGTGAAAACTTTATTTCTTATGAGAAGTTCTTGTATGTGCAAACCATATCGCCAGCGCCTTTACCTGTGATAGGAACAACCGCTGCCTTAAGATTAAGTGCTTTAACATTCATTGAATAAGAAATTTGCACGCTTTGAAGATTTCCGTTATCAATTACTGCTAAAACTAAGATTTTTGTGAATTCAACATCACATGATTCAACCTTAACTGCACTACCAACTGCACCAGTAACGCCATCTTGAACCTCTTTAAGAGTAATGAAGTCGTTTGTTACATGGTGAAGAGCGTTTTTACCATCTTTTTGAGGGCTTGAGCAACTGTTAAGTTGAAGCAAATATTGATTGCCACTAACTCTGTATTGCTTAACGTCGCCTTCAGTAAGAGCAAATGCTTTCATAAGATATTTTTCGTTATTCATTTTTGTGCCTTCAGGAAGCTTGCCGCCTTTAACGTCCGCAGTCCATGCTGGGTCACTTTCTTTACCTGTAATACCAAGGAAACCACCAACAACTGTGTCAAGGTTAGCATTTTCGTCAACACCTTGAATAATGCTGTTAAGTGTGCCAGTTGCGCTACCTACATCAATAGGGCTTGTATAATAACATTTTCTTTCCCATGTGTAGTTGCCTTTGTAAGCTTTTGATGTTGCGTTGTTAATTGCCTTAATTGCGTCAGCTTTTGAAACGCCTGCTGATGTGCTACCACCATTTGATGAGCCGCCATTACTTGAGCCAGCGTTGTTTGAGCCACCTGGAACAGCATCAACTGAACCGCCGTTACTTGAACCGCCGTTACTTGAGCCGCCGTTACTTGAACCGCCATTGTTTGAACCGCCGTTACCTGAACCGCCATTGTCTGGTGGAAGAAGGTCGTCAAAATTAACATCGTCATCATTGTTTGTGTCGCTATTAGCACCTTCGTTAGTACTTAAGTTTGTGCCAAATGTTGGTGTGAATGCAATTGCTGCAAGTGACCACACAATCGCAATAGCAAGGAATAATGCTAATGCCTTTGTAAATGTTCCGAAGAAAAGCTCTCTCTTAGCTGCTTTTTTAGCTACTTTAGCTTGATATTCTTCTGGAGTTAAAACCTTTTTAGCCATTTTAGGTTCCCCTTTCAATGATATGTATTCATATACATACTAAATTTACAACAAATTTTGCAAAAAGTCAATCATTATTTTTTTGTTTTTGAAAAAACTTTTCATAAATTGTACTAATTGGCAAACCTACCACATTAAAATAGTCGCCATTTATTCGCCTAACAAACTTTGATGCATAACCTTGAATACCATAAGCACCTGCTTTATCGTAACAGTCGTTTGTATCTATATAAGTATATATTTCCTTGTCGGTAAGTGGCAAAAATTCCACTTGAGTTTCTTCAGCAAAAGTCATTGATTTTCCATTTTCAATTATGCAAACGCCTGTAAAAACTGAGTGAATTCTACCCGAAAGACTTTTAAGCATATTAAATGCATCTTCACGGTTTTTTGGTTTACCAAGAATTTTATTGTCAAGCACAACTATTGTATCAGCACCTAAAACAACTTCATCTTTTGTTCTTTCTACCGCCATTGCTTTTCTTGCCGCAAGAATCACAACTGCATCTTCAGGTTTTGTACCCTCAAGAATTGTTTCATCAGCATCGGCAACCCTTACAATAAACTCATAACCTGCATTCTTTAAAATTTCACTTCTTCTTGGAGATTTTGATGCAAGAACTAATTTCATATTTTACCCTCATTTTTAAGTTGATTGATTTTTAAAATCATGGTTTGAGTTTTACTGTCAGGTAACTCCCCATTCATAACCATTTCTACCGCTTTTTCGAGAGAAATCTTATAAACCTCTAAAAATTCGTCTTCGTCAGGATTTTGCTCACCGAATGTGAGTTCAGTTGCAAGATACATATGGATAATTTCGCCACAATACCCAGGAGTTGGATAAAGCTTACCTAAACTAATATATTTATTAGCAACCGCACCTGTTTCTTCTTTCAATTCACGCTTGCCCGCTTCAAATGGGTCTTCACCCTTTTCAAGTTTGCCAGCAGGGAGTTCAGTAACAATTTCCATATAAGGATAACGGAACTGCTTTACAAAATATAAATTATAGTCCCTGTCAAGAGGTGCAACACATACGCCCCCATTGTGCTCAACTATTTCTCGCTTTGCAGTTGAACCATTTGGAAGAAGTGCATCATCAACACGAAGATTTACAATTTTACCTTGAAATTTATATTCAAAGCTTAGTTGCTTTTCAGTTAAGTCCATTTTATTCACCATATTTCTTTATAAGTTCTTTGTAGTGTCTGCCTTTTTCTTCAAAATTTTTATATTCATTATAACTTGATGCAGCAGGAGAAAGAATACAAATACCTTTTGTGTTTTCATAAGCAAATTTTACTGCCTCTTCAAGATTCTCTGCCTTGATAAGTTTTTTCTTTGTACCATTTGCAACCATCATATCAATTATTTTATGACCGGTTGTCTTTGTGCCGATAATTACACTTAAATCACTGCTTTCAAGGTCAACCGCAAAATCAGTGTAGTCAATTCCCCTGTCTTTGCCACCAATTATAAGCGTATTCGCTTTAATCGCATTAACAGCACACATTACAGCGTGTGGAATTGTAGCAATACAATCGTTATAAAAGGTGACACCTTTACATGTGCCAACATTTTCCATTCTATGTTCAATACCTTCGAAATCATCAATAGCTTTCTTGGCACTTTCAGCGGTTACACCGAATTGTGATGCGGCAGTAAAAGCATAAAGCACATCGTGACGATTATGCTCACCTGCTAAATGAATGTTATCAATTTCAAATGGCAAGTAAGCATCTTTTTCAACTGCAATTGCATTTGATTTAACAGTATTCAAATCAAGATAAGGAGCAAGACCTTGAGTGCCATTATATATAAATGTATTGTTTACATTTTGATGTCTTACAATATTTAACTTTGCATTAACATAACCGGTCATGCCACCCTTATAATGTTCAAGGTGTTCTTCATAAATATTTGTAAGAATTGAAACATCAGGTGAGTTTCTTGTGAATTCTAATTGGTGAGATGACATTTCAATAACTGCGATTTTATTTTCAGTCATCTCTTCAATGTAGTCTAATACAGGAAGTCCCATATTCCCCATCAACTCACAGTCCACCCCACCTGCGCAAAGCATTTTATAGGTAAGGGTTGATGTTGTTGTTTTTCCCTTTGAGCCCGTAACACCAATTTTCTTACAAGGTGCATACTTTAAAAACAAATCCGTTTGACAAGTTACATAAGTATTCTCTGGCACATCTACATTAACAAATGAGATTCCTGGACTTTTCATAACAACTTGAAATTTACCAATGTGAGAAAGATAGTCGTCACCGCAAAAATACTCAACATTGTTGTCATCAATTTTTTGCTGTTTGCCGTCACCGATTGCAAGTGTTTTTTCAGGCAAATACTTTCTTATATAATTGTATGTGCTTTTACCTTCACGACCAAAGCCGAGAATAAGCACTTTTTTGTCTTTTAAAAATTCAATAATTGGTGGAAACATAAAATCAATCTCCTTTTTATCGCATACAAATTTATTATACATTTATAATTTTGAAAAAGCAATAAATTTTAGTCATATACATATCTAAAAATATATTAAAAACTTGCAAAAACATAGTTGCATTGTTTGGGCAATTATGCTATAATTTTTCTAACATGTTGAAAAATTCTATGTATTTTTCACATAAAACGGTTATACAAGAAAGGTAGGGAAGGGCTATGAAGGCTTATACCTCAAACAACATCAGAAATATTGCTGTGCTTGGTCACGGCGGAAAAGGAAAAACTACACTTTGTGAAGCAATGCTTTATTTAGCAGGTGCTACTGACAGACTCGGTAAAGTTGCTGACGGTAATACTGTTCTTGACTTTGATGCAGAAGAAAAAAGAAGAAAGTCATCAGTATCATCAGCAATGGCTGCTATTGAATGGGATAACACAAAGTTAAACTTTATAGATGCTCCAGGTCTTTTTGACTTTGAAAATGGCGCAGCTGAAGCAGTTCGTGCAGCTGAAGCAGTTCTTATTGTTACAAGTGCAGGTTCAGGCGTTGACGTTGGTACTGAAAAAGCATTTAAAGCAGCCGAAAAACGTGGTCTTGCAAAATTCTTTGCTATTACAAAAACCGACTCTGACCATAGAAGCTTCTACAAGACATTTGAAGCTCTTAAAGAAGTTTACGGCAACAAGCTTTGCCCTACAATTATTCCTTATATGGAAGGTAACATTACAAAATCATATGTTAACCTTATGACAGGTATGGCTTATGAATATGACGCTGAGGGTAAAGCAACTAAAGTTCCAATGCCTTCTGACCCTGTTATTGAAGAAATGACAGCTGCATTTATGGAAGCAGTTGCTACTACTGATGATGAACTTATGGAAAAATTCTTTGAAGGTGAAACATTCACACAAGAAGAAATCCTTAAAGGTCTTTGCACAGGTATTTTTGACGGTTCTATATACCCTGTTTATGCAGTTGCAGGCCTTACTTGCGCAGGTGTTGACCAGCTTCTTTACAACCTTGCATGGTCAGTTCCTGGTGCATACGGTTACGCAGGTGAAACTGCTAAAAACGAAGACGGTGAAGATGTTATTCTTCCTTGCGATATTAACGGACCTCTTGCAGCAGTTTGCTTTAAGACAGTTGCTGACCCATTCGTAGGTAAAATGTCATTCTTTAAGGTTGTTTCAGGTAAACTTTCCGCCGATACTCAAGCATACAATGTTCGTACAGGCGAAGTTGAAAAAATGGGTAAATTCGTTACTGTTAAGGGTGGCAAACAAGAAGACGCTAAAGAAATTATTGCAGGTGATATCGGCGTTGTTACAAAGCTTGCAGGTGTTAAAACTGGTGACACACTTTGTGATGCTAAGAATATTGTAATTCTTCAAGGCGTTGACGCTCCAAAGCCATGTCTTTCAATGGCAGTTAACGTTCGCAAAAAGGGTGAAGAAGAAAAAGTTGCACAAGGACTTTTCCGTCTTATGGAAGAAGACCCATCAATCTCATTCACAATCAATAAAGAAACTAAAGAACAGGTTCTTTCAGGTCTTGGTGAACAACACCTTGATGTTATCGTTTCAAAACTTAAGAATAAATTTGGCGTTGAAGTTGATTTGACAGTTCCTAAAGTTGCTTATAGAGAAACAATCCGCAAATCAGCTGAAGCACAAGGTAAACACAAGAAACAATCAGGTGGTCATGGTCAGTTCGGTGACGTACATATTCGTTTCGAACCATGTGACAGTGATGAACTTGTATTTGCTGAAGAAGTTTTCGGCGGTGCAGTTCCAAAGAACTTCTTCCCTGCAGTTGAAAAGGGACTTCGTGATTGCGTTCTTAAGGGCGTTCTTGCAGGTTACCCAATGGTAGGCGTTAAAGCAACTCTTTATGATGGTTCTTACCACCCTGTTGACTCATCAGAAATGGCGTTCAAGATGGCTGCTTCACTTGCTTACAAGGCAGGTATTCCAAAGGCGGACCCAACACTTCTTGAACCAGTTGGCACGCTTGTTGCTGTTATGCCTGATGATAATCTTGGCGACATTATGGGCGACATTACAAAACGTCGTGGTAGAGTTCTTGGTATGGGACCTGCTGACGAACCAAAAATGCAAGAGCTTACAGCTGAAGTTCCAATGGCTGAAATGGGTGACTTCACAACAGTTCTCCGTTCAGTAACAGCTGGTCGTGGCTCATTCTCATTCGAGTTTACTCGTTATGAACAAGCACCACAAAACATTGTTGAAAAAGTTATTGCTGAAGCAAAAGTTGACGAAGAATAAATAAAAATTGTCCCTACGGTTTTTCCGTAGGGACTTTTTAATGCAAAAAGCAAAGTGCAAAACTTAAAATTGAAGGGACGATTAAATCGTCCCTTTTTTTATTGTGTATCTTCAATATTATTTTCTTCTTGTACAGTAGTTGTTTCTACTGTTGTAGACTCAGTAGTTATTTCTACCGTTGTAGATTCAGTAGTTGACTCTACTGTTGGTTTTGTGGTAGTTGTTGTGCTACTTTGGTGCTTTCTTGTAGTAGTTGGTATGTTGTTTTGAGGTCTTCTTGTTGTGCTTGGATTTGTTGTTAAAGATGTTGAATCTTTTGTTTCACTTTCATCTTCAGTTTCTATTTCCGTTTGAGTTTCAGTTTCTGCTTCTGTTGTAGTTGTTGTAGTAGATTCCATTAAGGCAACATCAGCAATCTTTGTGTATTCAGGCGCACGTTTGCCGCATGCAGTAAAAACTACAGCCAACACAAGAATTAAAACAAAAATAAGTGCCTTTTTCATAATCATATCTCCTTATAAGTCCATTATATTACCATACACCTGAACAATCTCTAGTTTATCACTATGTAAAATTTCTTTAGGTGTAACAATTCGATTTCCATTTGAGTCAACATCAATTCCGAAGCAGTTATAAGCATACCACACAAAATGTGCGCATTGTGTCGTAGATGGTAATACATTTTCATCACGACCACTTAAGAGTCCTGCCATAATTGAATAATCAATCCCAATCAACTTATCTTTTGCAAATTTTGCAATTTCGTTGGCTATTTCCTCATCAACATTTTTTGCACGAAGCACTGCAACAAGCGGAAAATCCCACCACTCAATTATACTGCCTAATGCGGATTTTTCGCCAATCATAACCGCTTGCGCTATGATTCCATTTTCAGCATCTACCACTATTGCGGCATGTCCATGACGCCAACCCAAAGAGTGAATGCTTAGCGTAACTATTATATCACCATTTTGAAGATTTGCAAACATTGGATTTTGTATTGCATTCCCATTACTGTCAGTAATATATTCGTGACAAGCAAAAACTCCGTCACGAAAGCAAACAAAATCTTTATCAGCAAGGTAATATTGACGATATTCTTCTACTTTCTCGTACAGTCCCATACTTGCAAGTTTATCTACTGCAGGTTTTCCAAGTCCCGTTTGTGAAAAAATTAAGTCATAATCTTTTTTTGTTAGGTCTTCTTGCTTTTCGAGTTTTTCATAAACCTGACGCCAAGCAGCGTCATCTACTTTAACTGCATCAGTATACGCCTTAATATCAGCAATTTCACTAAGGGTAAAATCTAGCATTTTAAAAAATACAACCAAAATTAAAAAAATAGAGATGAATCGCAAATATCGCTTTTGTTTTTTATTCACAATTACACCTCCAATACTATCTTTTTTATACTACCATACATTTCATATTATTGCAATTATTGTAAACAGTTAAACTGTTAAATTACAAATTTCAGGTCACACTATAAACAAGGAGTGATTTTATGTCAACAACTGATAAAGAATATGACAAAATGGCGAAAAAAGCGTCGCCAAATTCACCAAAAATACTTAACTGTGTAAAAGCATTTATTTTTGGTGGAGCAATATGCACCTTCGGACAATTTCTTAACTGGGGATTTGAAAAACTTGGGTTTTCAGAAGACTATGTAAAAGCACTTACACCATCAGTTTTAATTATAATTGCTGCCATTCTTACAGGCATAGGTGTTTTTGACAAAATTGCAAAGCATGCAGGCGCAGGTACAATAGTACCAATTACTGGTTTTGCAAATTCCGTTGTATCCCCTGCCTTAGAATTTAAAACCGAAGGCCTTATTATGGGTACGGGTGCAAATATATTCAAAATTGCAGGTCCCGTTATTGCGTACGGAATTTTCGCAGGTGTTATTTACGGATTAATTGCATATTTGTTGAAACTATATTAAAAAAGTCCGCATATAGCGGACTTTTTTTATTGGTTATTATGAAACTTTTGAATCATCAACAAGTTTAGTAGTTACCTCAAAGGTTGAAATATCATTGTTCGCATCAATTCTACAAATTGTAAGCTTTATGGTGCTGCCTACCTTTCCTGCTTCAATTGCATCAAGCAAAACATCTTGTGTATCCATATCTTTGCCATTAACCTTAATAATCATATCGCCAACTTTAACGCCTTTGCTTTTAAGGTCACTGCCATTCATAATTGTATCAATTACTAATGAACCTAATGGCAAGTCATTTTCTTGAATTACTGCAAAATGCTGTTGACTTTGGCTTGCTGTATATACTTTAACACCAAGCACAGGGCGATTTTTAACAACACCATATGCAATAAGCTGGTCAACAATTTCTTTAACCGTTGTTGAAGGCACTGCAAAGCCCATACCCTCATAATCAGTTGATGCAATCTTTGAGGAGTTAATGCCAATAACTTGACCATATTCATTCACCAATGCACCGCCTGAATTGCCAGGATTAATTGGTGCAGTGTGTTGAATACATGCGACCTCATATCCAACGGGACTATTAACAGGTCTGCCAATTGCTGACACCATACCATTTGTAAACGAGCCAAAAAACTGTGTGCCGCCTGGGTTACCAATAGCGTAAACTGTTTCACCAACCTCAACAGAAGACGAATCAGCAAACTCAGCCGCTTTAAGGTTTGTTGAATTTACTTTAACAACACCGATATCGGTTTTTGCATCAAGACCTACAAGGTATCCGTCATATTGAGTGCCGTCAGATGTTTGTACGGTAATTTTAGGATTAGTTGCATCAATAACATGTGCGCAAGTAATAATATATGTTACAGTGTTGTCACTATTTGTACCCATAACAACACCTGTGCCCTCTGACACTACTTGTTGATACTTACCACCATACACTAAAATTCCTACTGAGCTTTCATGTACTTTCTTATAAACATCTTTTGCTAAAAGCGTTTCTCCACTAGATTCAACCTGAATATTGTCACTATTGCCACCATTATTTTCGGAAAACTCAAGCGTTGCATCACCGTTACCAATTGGTTGTTGCTGAATTTCAGGTGTCATTTCACCCTTTGCGGAAAGCACCCCTGCAATAACTCCTATTGAAAGGCAAATACATACCGCTACTATACCAATGGCAACTGTAAATCCTAGTTTTTTACCTTTTGACGCCTTTTTAGGTGCCTCCGGTTTGGTTTGTAGTGGTGCATTTGGTCTTACATAACTGCCGTACGGCATATACTGACCGCCACCATAATACGTGTTGTATGGATTACCCACAGGAGGTGTTGGTTGTGGCGAAACGTGGGGATTTGTATTGTTTTGATTTGTATTTTCTACCCCATTTATATTGTTTTCAAAATTTTGGTCCATAGTGGCCTCCATTATTTTTCATTTTTCTCAAAAATTATTGTAAATCTTGTAAACTGACCCTCTACACTTTCGGCATAAATTTGACCACCGTGCAATTCAACTATGGTCTTGCAAAGATAAAGTCCAAGACCTGCGCTCTTTACGTCATAGCTTCTTGATTTGTCAACCTTATAGAAACGCTCAAAAATTTTGCCGATTTCTTCAGGAGAAACACCCTCGCCAGTATTTTGTATTGAAATGTACAACTGTTTACTGTTGATTTCTCCTGCAAATACTGAAATTTCACCATTTTCATTTGTAAATTTCACTGCATTGTCAACAAGATTATATATTACTTGATGAAGCATATCACGGTCAGCAACTAATTTTACCTGACCAATTCTATCAAGCCCTAACACTTCAATATTTTTCTTTTCAATTTCTTGCTCAAAACTTAAAAGGCAGTCAATAATAAGTGGAGAAATGTCAAACGCTGTATGTTTTGGTTCCAACTCGCCCGCTTCAATTTTTGAAAGATTAAGCATTGAAGTTACAAGTCGTGAAAGTCGTTTTGTTTCGTTAGAAACAATTTGCAAATATTCACTATGTCTTTCCCGCGGAATAGTGCCGTCAAGAATACCGTCAATAAATCCACCGATTGTTGTCATTGGAGTTTTAAGCTCATGTGACACGTTTGCAATAAAATTTCGTCTTGAAGATTCAAGCACTGAAAGTGCTGTAGCCATTCGGTTAAAGTTTTGACACAACTCCGCAAATTCATCAGAACCACGAACAATTACACGTTTACTAAAATCGCCTTGTGCATAAGCTTTTGTAGCATTTGACATTTGTCTTAACGGTCTTGTAAGTTTTGCTGTAAAGGCATAAACAACAAGAAATGAAAGTGCCATAGCAAATACCGCTGATGACATAAACAAACTCATTATTCTACCGGCATATTCCCTAAGTGTTGGCTCAAAAGGTGTTGCTGCAAAAATAGCACCTATAACTTTACCATTCGCTCTTACAGGTGCACCTGCAAGAAGCGTTTTTTCGGTGTAAATACCCTCTACTTTTGAGTTGCTGAAAAAATATCCTCTTGTTACAAGACCCATTGTGTCTTTAGGCATTTTATAGTCACTATGAATCTTACACCCGTTACTGCCAGCTGAGTATTCATGTAAAAAATCTTCTTTACAAAGCACTACTTTGCCCTGTGCATTACAAAAGAATACGTCCGCACCAATGGCTTCTGACGTAACACCCAAGTTGTTGCAAATTATAACAAGTGCGTTGTCAAAATCTTCTTTTGTTATACATGTTTCAAAAATTCTTTCACAGTAAGCCGCATTTTGCTTTGCATTTTCGGTTAATAGCGTCTCTTTTTCACTTGAAACGCGAGTTGAAAGAAACACGGTAATAGCCGAAGCTAGAACAAAATAACTCACAAGAATCATTGCTGTCATAATTGTAAGATATTTGGCAAACAAAGGCAGATGAGTAAAGAATTGTTCTATTCTTTTATATCTTTTCTTTAAAAAACCCTTATCTCTTACCATGTGTTTCAAATCTATATCCTACACTCCAAATTGTTTTAAGCTCCCATTCAGGAGAAACGCCCTTAAGCTTATCGCGAAGTCGTTTAATATGAACATCAACTGTACGGCTATCACCATAATAGCCAAATCCCCAAACATCATCAAGTAATTGGTCGCGAGTAAAAACTCTATCAGGATTACTTGCAAGATGATAAATAAGTTCAAGCTCTTTTGGTGGAGCGTCAATGACAACGCCATCTACCTTCAATTCATAATTTGTAAGGTTAATTGAAAGCTTGTCATAGTGCACCTCTTTAACATCTTCAGTTTTCACAACAGATGTTCTTCTAAGCACAGCTTTAATGCGAGCCACAATTTCTTTTGTATCAAAAGGTTTTGTAACATAATCGTCAGCGCCAAGTTCAAGACCTAAAACCTTATCAAAAACTTCGTCTTTTGCAGTAAGCATAATAATTGGTGCTTCACTTGTTTTTCTAATTTCACGGCAAACCTGCCAACCGTCAAGTTGTGGAAGCATAATATCAAGCAATATAAGGTCCGGCTTTGCTGATTCAAACACGTTAACCGCATCCATTCCGTTATGCGCCATAACTACTGTATATCCCTCTTTTTCAAGGTACATTCTAAGCAATTCGCAAATGTTTCTATCATCATCTACAACTAAAATCTTCTCTCTTTGCATAATACATGCCTCCTCTATAATTAAATATAACCGCTAAATTTTAACAAAGTAATAACAAATCTTTATAAATTTATAAATTTTAATTTACTTATGATATTTTGCGTTGTTTGTAATTGATAATGCCCTGTAGATTTGTTCAGTGAGCATTATTCTTGCAAGTTTGTGTGGAAAAGTCATTTTTGACATTGAAAATTTATAATCGGACAACTGTTTAACTTCGTTCGAAAGTCCAAACGAACTTCCAATAATAAATGTAATATTATTTTTGCCCATTAATGCAATATCTTCAAGTTTTTTTGAAAGTTCCTCCGACGACATTTGTTTGCCCTCAATACACATGGAAAAAACGTAAGAATTTTTTGGGATTTTTGATTTAATCATTTGTGTTTCTTTTGCAAGAGCATTTTCAATTTCTTGCTTTGAAGGATTGTCGGAAAGTTTTATTGGCTCAAGCTCTATTACATTTAGCTTGCAATATCCTGAAAGTCGCTTTTCGTACTCAGCAGAAAAATCTTTCATATATTTTTCTTTTAATTTTCCTAAAACAATAAGATGAACATTTATCATAATATCATCGCCTTTTCATCCCACACCGGCTTTGCAACACGAATAAAATAGTCATCACCCTCGCGTGCGCCCGCCATTGATAATGCGGAAACACTTGTTTGATATGCAAGTTGAGGAACATTATTTTCACGACTTAAGTGCCCTAAGAATATTCTTGTTGTGCCACTATTCACAAGGTCAACAAGTGCTTCGGCACAAGCGTCATTAGAAAGATGCCCCTTAATACCTAAAATTCTTCTTTTAAGTATATATGGATACCCGCCACATTGTACCATATTAACATCGTGATTTGACTCAAGCATTACAAGGTCACTACCACGAAGCGCATTCATAACAGTATCAGTCATGATTCCAAGGTCGGTTGCAACTGCAATTTTTCTACCATTCGCCAACTCAACTGTATAACCACATGGCTCAATACAGTCATGAGAAATTGCAAAAGGTTTTACCTGCATACAACCAACGTCAATTCCGTCAGGTGTAATTATCTTGCACTCTTGCACATTATCAAGAGCATCCGTTTTTGCAAGCGCTTCATATGTACCGGCAGTCATAAACACTCTTACCTTATGTTTTTTCGAAAAGACCTTTAGCCCTTTTATGTGGTCAGTATGCTCATGAGTAATAAAGATGTTGCGAATACTGTCAGCATCTACACCTATATTCCACAAACCTTCTTCTATATTCTTATTAAGCATTCCAATGTCAATAAGAATAGACTCATTACCACCGTTTATATATATTGAATTCCCCGCTGAAGAGGAAAATAAGGGACAAAACTTTGCCATTTTATAACTCCTTAATAAAAAAAGGCGGTAACTAAACCGCCTAATAATTTTAGCCCACGCTCAATACGGTTTTTTCGTCATCAGGAATTGTTATCAATTCAATGTCCGCACCTAAGCTGCGTAATTTTTCAATTATGTTGTCATAACCGCGTTGAATGTGATGGATTTCTTCAATCTCAGTTTTTCCAGTGGCCATAAGCCCTGCTATAACCATTGCCGCACCTGCACGAAGGTCATTTGCAATAACTGGTGCACCGCGAAGTTTATCAACACCCTTAATAAATGCAGATTTACCATCTACTGAAATATTCGCACCCATACGAGCAAGCTGCTCAGTATAACGGAAACGGTTGTCCCACACGCTTTCGGAAATCATACTGTCACCTCTTGCAACTGTTAAAAGAGTCGCAAACTGAGGTTGCATATCAGTAGGGAAACCCGGATGAGGTTGAGTTTTAACACTACAATGATTTGGGCGACAGTCAGAGAAAACGCGAATCGAATCATCATACTCTTCAACCACTACGCCACATTCAATAAGTTTTGCTGTAATTGACTCCAAGTGCTTAGGAATAACATTTTTAACAAGCACATCACCTTGAGTAGCTGCCGCAGCGACCATATATGTTCCTGCTTCAATTTGGTCAGGAATTATAGCATATTCGCAACCGTGAAGCTTGTCCACACCACGAATTTTAATAACATCAGTACCTGCGCCACGAACGTCAGCACCCATTGAGTTTAAGAAGTTTGCAAGGTCAACAATGTGTGGCTCTTTTGCCGCATTTTCAATGATTGTAAGACCCTTTGCCTTCACCGCCGCTAACATAAGATTGATTGTTGCGCCAACTGAAACAACGTCAAAGTAAACAGATGTACCAAGTAGAGTTTCAGCGTACGCGTCAACCATAGCGTTTTCTTCCATAACCACTTTAGCGCCGATTGCCTCAAAACCCTTGATATGTTGGTCAATAGGACGAACACCTACACCCAAAGCGCAACCGCCTGGCATTGCAACCTTGGCATGATTGAAACGACCAAGAAGAACACCAATAAAGTAGTAAGATGCGCGCATAAGTTTTGACAAATCGTGACCTACTATATTTGTACGCACACAAGAAGTATCAATTTCAAGAGTGCTTTTATTTATCATTTTAATTTGTGCACCAAGAGAGCGAAGGATTTTAACCATAGCGGAAACGTCGCTGATATTAGGGATGTTTTCAATTCTACAAACACCCTCGGCGAGAATCGTTGCCGGAATTATTGCAACAACAGCATTTTTTGCACCGCTGATTTCAACTTCACCAGTTAATCTGTTGCCACCATTTACTATGATTTTTTCCAAGGATTCTCCCCCCCATACAACATATTGTTGAAAATGATAGAAAAAACGCGATTTTGACACAACACTAAAAATGCTCAAAATCCTTTAATAGTATAACACTATTTTTCATAAAATAAAAGCCCTTTTTAATATTTTTTTATTTTTTCAAAAAAACACATTTTATACTATTAAATATAGTCGAAATTGGTTGAATAAAGTTATTTTTTATAGTATAATAAATTGATTATGCTTGACTTAAAACAAGGATGGTGTTTTTATGTTACATTATCTTGAAAATGATGCTTTAAAAATTGCTATTGACACTCACGGTGCTGAGCTTTCTTCAATTATAAATAAAAAAGAAAGTCAAGAAATGTTGTGGCAAGGGGACCCTGAATTTTGGGGTAGAAAAAGCCCTGTTTTATTTCCTGTTGTTGGCAAATATAAGAACGGAAAAACCACATTCAACGGAAAAGAATATTCACTTGGTCAGCACGGCTTTGCAAGAGATAGTGAATTCACTCTTATTGAGAAAACTGAAAACAAAATTTTATTTGAGCTTTCAAGCAACGAAGAAACACTTTCAAAATACCCATTTAAATTCCGCCTTGTTTGCTCATTTGAGCTTGACAACAACAAAATCATTGTTGGTTGGAATGTAGAAAACATTGACGACAAAACGATTTATTTTTCAATAGGTGCACACCCTGCTTTTTACTGCAAAAAAAGTAAAACCGTGCTTGCTATGAATAGTGAAAATATTAAATATAATCTTATCAATGGTGATGGACTTTACACTCCACAAAAATACGATTTAGAAAACAGTTTTGTACTTCACGATAGTGTTTTTGACAATGACGCACTTATCATTGAAAATGGTAATGTTAGCGAAGTTTCCCTTATCAATAATGACAAAAAATATTTAACAGTTAAATTTTCAGCACCGCTTTTCGGAATTTGGTCACCTGCAAAGAAAAATGCACCATTTATATGTATTGAGCCATGGTATGGTAGATGTGACGCTGAATATTTTAATGGAGACATTACTGAAAGAGAATGGTCAAATTCTCTCGATATTGGTGAAAATTGGTACAAGGAGTATGAAATTATAATCCATGAGTAATTATAAATACATTTTATTTGATTTTGATGGCACTCTTACTGACTCATCAGAAGGGATTTTTAAAAGTCTCATCTACGCTTTTGAAAGCTATGGACACGGCACACCATCACTTGAGTTGTTAAGAAGATTTATTGGTCCGCCACTTTACCACAGTTTTACTGAATACTGCGGATTTGATGATAAACACGCTTGGGAAATGACCGACAAGTATCGTGAGCGTTACAGAGTAAAGGGTTATCTTGAAAGTTGTCTTTATGAGGGAGTCAAAGAAACTCTTAAAGCACTTAAAGAGCAGGGGTATGTTCTTGCAACCGCTTCTTCAAAACCATTACACTTTATTGACCAAATTTGTGAAAATCTAGACATAAAAAAATACTTTGATTTTCTTGGTGGCACTGAATTTGACAATACAAGCGAAAGCAAGGCAACAGTTATAGAAAATGCTATGAAAAACATAGGTGCAAGTCTTAATGATACACTTATGGTTGGCGACACCAAGTTTGATATTGATGGCGCACATCAGGTTGGAATTCCTTGTTGTGCAGTAACTTACGGTTTCGGCACACGCGAAGATTTTATTGAGTGCAAAGCCGAATATATTGTAGAAAAAGTAGAAGAAATTTTAGATATAGTGAAGTGAGATTATGTCAACACCATTAGCAGACCGACTTCGCCCACAAACTATTGACGATATGGTTGGGCAACACCACCTTTTAGGTGAAAATATGCCTTTACGCAACATTGTTGAGTCAGGGTATCTTCCAAACTTAATATTTTATGGTCCGTCAGGCACTGGAAAGACAACTCTTGCGCGAATTATTGCGAAAAACACAAATCGCAAACTCCACCATATAAATGGCACAAACGCAAGCACTGCTGACATTAAAGCAATCGTAAGTGAGCTTGATACATTTGCTGCACCTAATGGCATTCTTTTGTATCTTGACGAGATTCAATACTTCAACAAAAAGCAGCAGCAATCGCTTCTTGAATACATTGAAAGTGGACAAATTACGCTTATTGCATCAACTACTGAAAATCCGTATTTTTATATTTATTCAGCGGTGCTTTCTCGTTGTACAGTATTTGAGTTTAAGTCCGTAACACCTGAAGATATTATTCCTAACATCAAACGTGGATTTGACTTTTTACAAGAAGAAACAGGCGTTAAGTTAGAAATTGAAGACGGGGTTTGTGAGCATATCGCAACTGCTTGTGGCGGCGATGTGAGAAAATCTCTCAACTTTGTTGAATTGTGTGTGCTTTCCGCAAGTGTTAGCGAAGGCAAGCGTATAATCACCCTTGAAAGCACAGGAAAGCTTACAATGAAAAACACTTTCCGTTATGATAAATTCGGTGATGAGCATTACGATATTCTTTCGGCATATCAAAAGAGTATGCGAGGCAGTGACCCTGATGCTGCGCTTCATTATCTTGCAAGGTTACTTGAAGCGGAAGATATGGTTTCGGCAATCCGTAGATTGCTTATTTGCGCAAGTGAAGATGTTGGACTTGCTTACCCACAAATTATTCCTATTGTGAAATCCGCTTGTGATATTGCAATGCAGGTTGGCATGCCCGAGGCAGCAATTCCGTTAGCCGATGCAGTTGTGCTTGTGGCTACAAGTCCTAAATCAAACACTGCTCACGATGGTATTTTTGCGGCGTTAGATGATGTCCGTAAAGGTAATTATGGTAAAATTCCACGACAGTTACAAAACAAGCATTTTGACGGCGAGGATGCTCAAATTAAGGGGCAAAATTACTTATACCCTCACGATTATCCTAACCGTTGGGTTAAACAACAGTATTTGCCTGATGCTATTAAACATAAAAAATATTATAAATTTGGTGACAATAAAAACGAACAAACCGCCAAAGCTTATTGGGATAAGGTAAAAGGAGAGAATTAAAATGGCTAAAAGAGACGATTACATTTCATGGGATGAATATTTTATGGGTATTGCACTTCTTTCAGCAAGAAGAAGTAAAGACCCAAGCACACAGGTTGGTGCTTGCATTGTTGATAACAACAATAAAATTATGTCAGTTGGTTATAATGGATTCCCACACGGTTGTGATGATGATGAATTTCCTTGGGATAGAACTGGTGACGAATTTGACACAAAATATCCTTATGTTTGCCACGCGGAATTAAATGCTATTCTTAACAATGGTGGTAGAAATTTAAGCGGTTGCAAAATTTATGTAGCACTCTTCCCTTGCAACGAATGTGCAAAAGCAATTATTCAAAGTGGAATCCGCGAAGTTATGTTCCTTTCTGATAAATACAAAGATAGTCTTAACAACCGTGAATCACGTAGAATGTTTGACGCTGCAGGCGTTAAATACACAAAGGTTAAACTTAATCGTGATAACTTAACAGTAAGTTTTAGAGAAGAGGACATCTAATGGGCAAAAATGATTTTTTTGCATTTGCAAGTAGAATTAAATACATAAATCGTTGGGCACTTATGCGAAACACTCGTTACGAGACACTTAGTGAACATTCCGCCGAAGTGGCTCAGCTTTGCTATGCTTTGGCGTGTATAGGTAACGGACGTTTAGGCAAAAATTACAACTGTGAAAGAGCATCTCTTTTAGGACTTTATCACGACGTACCTGAAATTATCACAGGCGATTTGCCTACACCGGTAAAATATTACAGCACCGAAACAAAAGAGGCATACAAAGCAGTTGAAAAGAATGCGTCAAAGCAACTTCTTTCTATGTTGCCTGAGGATTTATTACCATCTTACGAGCCACTTTTCAAAAAGAAAAACGAAGATAAAGATTTGTGGAGACTTGTAAAAGCGGCGGATAAAATTAGCGGTTACTTAAAATGTATTGATGAGCGCAAAGCAGGTAATAGCGAATTTATTGAAGCGGAAAAAACACTTCTTAAAGCAATTGAAAAAATTGATTTAGAAGAAGTAAAAATTTTTAGAGAAGAATTTTTACCATCATACGAAAAAACTTTAGACCAAATGAAAAAGTAAAGGAGCAAGAAAATGCTTACACTTAAAGATTTCATTGAACTTTTTAAGAAAAATTCAATACTCACAAGCACGGAATGTGATGAAAATATACCTGTTGGATTTATTTCATACAATTCACAAGACTTAAAAGCGGACACCTTGTTTTTTTGCAAAGGTGCGCATTTCAAAGAACAATTCTTGCTTGATGCATTAGAAAAAGGTGCTACTGCTTATGTTTCTGAAAAGAAATATAATACTGACGCTCCTTGTATTCTTGTGTCCGATATTAGAAAGTCAATGTATCTTTCGGCAAACTTTTTCTATAACAACGCTTGGGACAAGCTTAATCTTGTTGGTATTACTGGTACAAAAGGTAAATCCACAAC
>JAZKXL010000024.1:0-9918 GCA_045611635.1 Candidatus Fimenecus sp.
TGCCAGTAGTCACCCATATTGTAACCGCAGAATGGAAGCATAGCCATTGGGTCACGACGAACAACACCTACAGCACCTGCTGCAGCTGCTGTTGTTTCAGAAGCCATGATTGAGCCAACGAATACACCGTGGTTCCAGTCACGTGATTGATATACAAGTGGAGCAAGCTTTGCACGACGACCACCGAATACGAATGCTGAAATTGGAACACCTGCTGAGTTTTCAAATTCTGAGCTAATGCATGGGCAGTTTACAGCTGGAGCTGTGAAACGGCTGTTTGGATGAGCAAGATTTTTGCCTTCTGCTTTCCATTCAACACCATTTGTTTCAATACCTGTCCATTCAACTGCGTTTACAGGAGGATTCTTGTCAAGACCTTCCCACCAAACTGTATTGTCGTCAAGGTTACGAGCAACGTTTGTGAAGATTGTGCCCTTCTTTGTTGAAGCAAGAGCATTTGGATTTGACTTAACATTTGTACCAGGAGCAACGCCAAAGAAGCCGTTTTCTGGGTTGTTAGCATAGAGACGACCATCAGGACCTTTACGAATCCAAGAAATATCATCACCTACACACCATACTTTGTAGCCCTTTGAAAGGTATCCTTCTGGTGGAATAAGCATAGCAAGGTTTGTTTTACCACATGCTGATGGGAAAGCAGCACAAATGTACTTAACTTCACCCTTTGGATTTTCGATACCAAGAATGAGCATGTGTTCAGCTTGCCAGCCTTCGTTTTTACCTTGATATGAAGCAATACGAAGAGCAAAGCATTTTTTACCAAGAAGAACGTTTCCGCCGTAACCTGAGTTAACTGAAATGATTGTGTTATCTTCAGGGAATTGGCAAATCCATCTCTTTTCAGCGTCAATGTCGCACTTGCAGTGAAGACCACGAACCCAGTCGTTGCTTTCGTCACCGAAAGCGTCCATAACTGCTTTGCCAACACGAGTCATAATAAGCATATTAAGAACAACATAAATTGAGTCAGTAAGCTCAATACCTACTTTTGCAAGAGGTGAGCCGATTGGACCCATTGAGTAAGGGATTACATACATTGTTCTACCTTTGTAACTGTCTTTTGCAATATCATAAAGCATTGCATATGCTTTTTCAGGGTCCATCCAGTGGTTTGTTGGACCTGCATCTTCTTCTTTCTTTGAGCAGATAAGAGTTCTGTCTTCAACACGAGCAACGTCGTTAACTGCTGTCTTATGATAGTAGCAGTCAGGAAGAAGGTCTTGATTGAGTTTTACGATTTCGCCTGTTGCACAAGCTTCTGCACGAAGAGCTTCAGTTTGTTCTTCGCTACCGTCAATCCAAACGATTTTGTCTGGCTTAACAAGTTCTACTTGTTTGTCAATCCATTCAAGAATTGACTTGTTGTTTGTGAGTGCCATATACATGTTCGCTCCTTTATATAAATTCATTTTTATAACAAAATAAGCCCAAACTTACCTAGTTTAATTAATTATATAACATTTTGCTATCTTTTTCAATAGTCAAAATGTTAAAAATATATCAATTTCCGTCATAGTTTTCAGTAATATCGGCGGTTGCTTTGCCGTTTAAATCCATACCTGCAGTTTTGCCATTAAGATATTCAAAATATCCTTGTGCACCAACCATGGCACCATTATCTCCGCAAAGTGATAAATCAGGTAAATACAAATCCCAATCTTTCTCTTTTGCAAGGGTTTCCATACGACTACGAAGTACGGAGTTTGCCGAAACACCGCCTGCTAAAACAAGAGTTTTTTCATTATGAATTTCCATTGCCTTAATGGTATTATCAGCAAGACAATCTACAACTGCATTTATAAATGATGCGCCTATATCAGCAGGATTTAACTCTTCACCTTTTTGTGTTGCATTATGCACAAGATTTATAACATTTGTTTTAAGTCCTGAAAAACTGAAATCTAACGGACTACCCTCAACACGTGGTTTTGGGAATTTATACTTTGTATTATCTCCATTTTTTGCAATTTTATCAAGATTTACGCCACCAGGATATGGGAGCCCTAATGTACGGGCAGCTTTGTCCATTGCCTCACCTGCTGCATCATCACGAGTGCGACCAACTACTTCAAAATCAGTGTAATCATTCACTTTACAAAGAAGTGTATTACCCCCTGACACCACAAGGCACATAAATGGTGGTTTTAAATCTTTATGAGTAATATAGTTTGCCGCAATATGTGAGCGCAAATGATGCACCGGCACTAATGGTTTTCCACTTGCAAGGGCTAACCCTTTTGCATAGTTTACACCAACAAGCAAAGCGCCAATAAGACCCGGGGCATAAGTAACGCCAATAGCATCAATATCGTCTAAAGTGCAGTTTGCGTCACTTAACGCTTTTTCTACCACCCAAGAGATGTTTTCAGTATGTAAGCGTGATGCAATTTCAGGCACAACTCCACCAAAAACTTTATGTTTTTCAATTTGCGTTGAAACTACGCTTGATTTTATTTCTCTACCATCTTCAACAACGGCAGCAGCAGTTTCATCACATGAACTTTCAATTGCTAAAATTTTCATAATTAATCCTCTATATAGTAAGTATAAATCAATGCATTTTCTGTTGGCTTTGAGTAAAAGTTTTGACGCTCACCAATCTTTTTAAAGCCACAATTCTCATATAACTTTATGGCGTTTTTGTTACTTTCACGCACTTCAAGAGTTACAAAAAGTACATTTTCAAAGTTACTTTGTTTAAGTAAGTGGTTTACAAGGATTTTTCCGTAACCCTTACCACGATATTTTTTGTTTACCGCAACATTCGTTATATAAACTTCACCACAAATATTATTAGCGCCGATATACCCTACCAAATTTTCACCATCACGAAGCACATAAAATCTCGCAGTTTCGTTAGTAAGTTCATCTCTTAGCGAGCTTTCACTCCAAGGTTCGGAAAAGCACTCTTTTTCTAACTGTGCAATTTCTTTTATGTCATTTTCAGTTATTTCACGAACAACTTTTACATTTTGTATTTTTTCAAGAATTGCAGGGAATTTGCTTTCTAACTGTTTTGCACATTCTTCATATGCTTCAATAGGTCTTCCATATGGGTCAGCAATATTCAAAACAACAATTTTTTCACTATCACAATGACGTGATAACACCTCTTTGTGTGACTCGCTCATACAAAAGAATAAATCTATTGTAAGCAAGTGTTCAGGGTTAATATTTCTTGCCCTGTGGTTTGAAATATCAATCCCATGCTGTGACGCTACAAGAATTGAATTTATGCTGACAGCATCCCCTGGAAATGCCCCTACACCCGCACTACTTACTTCAACGTCAGTTATGTTATTGTCATTAAGATATTTCTTAAAAAGCCCTTCCGCTAAAGGACTCCTGCAAGTGTTACCACTGCAAATAAACATTATTTTTTTCATAATTAACCCTTAGCTTGATACCAAGTTTCACCCGTATTCACGTCAGCTCTTAAACGAACCTTCATTTGACACGCATTTTCCATTTCTTCACCCAAAATCTTTGCTGCTTTTTCGATTTCGTTTTCAGGTGCTTCAACAATCAATTCGTCGTGTACCTGCAAAATAAGTTTTGCATCCATTTTTTCTTCTTTAAGGCGATTATAAACTCGCACCATTGCAATTTTGATAATATCGGCAGCAGTACCTTGAATTGGCATATTTCTTGCTACGCGTTCACCAAATGCACGAAGCATTCCGTTTGAAGAATTGAGTTCAGGCAAATATCTTCTTCTGCCCCAAAGAGTTGAAACATAGCCCTTTTCCTTTGCCTCTTTTGCCACTGTTTCCATATACTTGTCAACACCTGAATAGTGACGAAGATAACCTTTTATATAATCGTCAGCTTCTTTTCTTGTTACACCAATGTCTTTCGCAAGCGAAAATGCGCCGATACCATAAACAATACCGAAATTGACTGCTTTTGCACGACTGCGCATCAATGGTGTAACCATTTCTATTGGCATATTGAAAACTTGTGATGCAGTAACTGTGTGAATATCAACTTCATCATTAAACGCTTTAATCATTTCACTATCATCAGCAATGTGACTAAGCACGCGAAGTTCAATTTGTGAATAGTCGGCATCAGCAAGTAAATAGCCATCTTTTGCTATAAAGAACTTTCGCATTTCACGACCGATTTCTTTTCGTACTGGAATATTTTGAAGATTTGGCTCAGTTGATGAAATTCTACCGGTACGAGTTTCAGTTTGAATGAATGAAGAGTGAATTCTTCCATCTTGACCTATTACTTTTAAAAGACCTTCACAGTATGTTGAATAGAGCTTTGAAAGTGTTCTATACCACAAAATTTTCTCAATAATTGGATTTTCGTCTTGCAAGCTTTCAAGCACATCGGCATTCGTTGAATAACCGCTTTTAGTCTTTTTCTTTGCAGGAAGTCCTAATTTTTCAAACAAAATTACACCCAACTGTTTTGGTGAATTTATATTAAACTCCTCGCCAGCAAGAGTATAAATTTCGCTTTGAATTGTTTTAAGTTCACCACTGATTTTTTGAGTGAAGTCCGCAATTCCTTTACGGTCAACCATAAAGCCAAGATGTTCCATACTTGCAAGCACTTCAGCAAGCGGCATTTCAACACTATAAAGCAAATACTCTTGTTCGTTCGCCTCAATTTCAGTAATAAGGCGAGTGCTTACTGATTTCATTACTGCACATTCCGTTGCTAGTGGCAATTCGCTTTTAACCTTCGGAATTGGTGCTTTATACTCTTCACAAAGGCGAAGCGGATTGTATCCGGTTGCTGAGGGGTTAAGAATATAACCCGCAAGTGAGGTATCAAGTTTCATACCCTTGATTTCGATTTTGTTAAGGAATGCAAAACGATATAAAAGTTTAGAATTATCAGTATATTTTTTGATATTCTCGTCTTGTAAAAGTTCTTTTACAAACTCATAATAACCAAAGTGAATTGGTTCAAGATGATACACCGTATTATCACAAAGAATGCAAAATTCAGGATTATCTAAATCATTGTAATCAGCAGTAAAATATACACTCTTTTCAGTTTGAAGTCTATTTAAAAGGTCGCCTGTATTAAAATCAGCAGTAAAATCTAACTCTTTAACTTTTTCTTCTTTCTTTTCAGTTGTTGTTACCATACCAAGATTAAGTTTTTCAATAATCTTAAACATTTCAAGGTCCGCAAGCATTGCACGTGCTTTTTGTTCATCAGCATTTTGCGGAATTAAATCATTAAGAGTGCAATCAATTGGCACATTATTAATAATTGTACCAAGAGTATAACTTAAAAATGCTTTTTCTTTATCATTTACAAGTTTATTTTTTAGGGTTTCTTTGATTTCAAGAGAATCAATATTATCATAAATATTTTGAATTGTACCGAATTTTTGAATTAAATCCCCTGCGGTTTTTTGACCTACACCTGCAACACCTGGAATACAGTCTGAAGCGTCGCCTTGAAGTGCTTTAATGTCAATCATTTGAATTGGAGTCACACCATATTCTTCTTTAATTCTTACAGGAGTATAAACCTCGGTTGTAGTTGTACCCATTTTTGTATGAGGAAGCAAAACTGTAACATTATCACGTACAAGCTGGAACGAGTCGCGGTCACCCGTTGCGATAAAGCATTCATTTCCGTCCTTGCACATTTCGGCAACTGTGCCAAGAATGTCATCTGCCTCATAACCCTCTAATGATATGATTTTATAACCCAAAGCAACCAAAAGTTCTTTGAGCACCGGTAATTGTTGTGCAAGTTCTGGTGGCATGCCGTGACGATTTGCCTTGTAGCCATCATACATCTTATGACGAAATGTTGGTGCTTTAAGGTCGAACGCAATTGCAACACCTTGGGGTTTTACCTCATCACAAAGTTTCATAAGAATTGTAAGAAATCCGTAAATGCCATTAGTAAAACGGCCATCTTTCGTTGATAATGCACGGATTCCGTAAAACGCACGATTTAATATACTATTGCCATCAATTGCTAAAATTTTCATATTGCAACTCCAAATTCATAGTTATATTTATTATAACATAATAAGTAAATAAATACCATATTAAAACGGAAAAATAATTGTTGACATTTGGGGTGTTGAGTGCTAAAATTTTCGTAAGTTAATATTTAACCAACAAACCGATGAGAAAGAGTAGTAATTGATTTCACCTTATTCAAAGAGAGCCGTTGACGGTGGAAATGCGGTAATAAGAATTTCAATGAATGGACTTTTGAGGGCAAGTCGAAAACGCAAGTTAGTAGATAAGACGGAGGGCAACCGTTATAGTGCTAAGTGTATATTCGTACACAGTGAGTGCGCGTCTTTGATGCGAATTTGGGTGGTACCGCAGATTTTTCAGTCTGTCCCATGAGTTTTGTGGGATGGATTTTTTATTTTTAAGGAGGAATAATTATGATTCTCAATAATGTAGATTTTGAAACTTATTTTAACAATTATCCTGACAAAAATGGTTATTTTGGCAAATATGGTGGAGTTTATATTGATGACAAATTAAAAGCAGCAATGGCTGAAATTACTGAAGCATATTTTTCAATTTGTCAGTCAAGAAAATTTATTGCGGAGCTTCGTAGAATCCGCAAAGAATTTCAAGGCAGACCTACTCCTGTTACACATCTTGAAAGACTTTCAGACGCTCTTGGTGGTAAAGTTCAGCTTTATGCAAAGCGTGAAGATTTAAACCATTCAGGTGCTCACAAGCTTAATCACTGTATGGGTGAAGCGCTTCTTGCAAAATATATGGGCAAGAAAAAAATTATTGCTGAAACTGGCGCTGGTCAACACGGTGTAGCCCTCGCTACTGCGGCTGCATATTTTGGTCTTGAATGTGATATTTATATGGGCTCAGTTGACATTAAAAAACAAGCTCCAAATGTGGCAAGAATGAAAATTCTTGGTGCAAATGTTGTAGAAGTTACTCACGGTCTTCAAACTCTTAAAGAAGCAGTTGACGCAGCATTTGACGCATATAGCAAGGAATATGAAAACTCAATTTACTGTATCGGCTCAGTTTTAGGCCCTCACCCATTCCCAATGATGGTGCGCGATTTCCAAAGCGTTGTTGGTATTGAGGCAAGAGAACAATTTATTGAAATGACTGGTCACCTTCCAAACGCTATTGTTGCTTGTGTTGGTGGCGGTAGTAATGCAGCAGGTCTTTTTGCAGGATTTCTTAATGACCCAGTTGATATTTATGGTATTGAGCCACTTGGTCGCGGTCCTAAACTTGGTGACCACGCTGCAAGTCTTAAATATGGTACTGAAGGCGTTATGCACGGATTCAACAGCATTATGCTTAAGGATGAAAATGGTGAGCCAGCACCTGTTTATTCAGTTGCAAGCGGTCTTGACTACCCATCATCTGGCCCCGAGCACGCATTCTTACAAGAAATTGGTAGAGTTAAATACGATGTGATTGATGACGAAGAAACTATCGATGCATTCTTCAAGCTTTCTCGTATGGAAGGTATTATTCCTGCTATTGAAAGTTCACATGCAGTCGCTTACGGAATGAAGCTTGCCAAGACCATGGAACACGGTTCAATCCTCATTAACCTTTCAGGTCGTGGCGATAAAGATATGGACTACATTATTGAAAACTATGGAATAAGATAATAAAAATAAAAGTGCAGGGGTTTAACCCTGCACTTTTATTTTATGTAATTTTTAAATTAGAATAAACCGCTAGCTACTACCTTCCACTTGCCATCTTCTTTAAGAAGTGTCATTGACATGTGTGTTGTAAATTCGTCTTCGCTACCCTTCATAGTAACTAAAACAACTGCAACTTTTGCTTTAAGTTCTTTGCCATAATCAACATCTAAATCATCGAGCATATCTTCATAATATTCTGCTCTATCTTCGTGCATGTCATAAACGCCAAGAATTTCATAAGAAATTTTTACATTCTTGCCATATTCATCTTCAAGCTCTTCACGGAAATCTTCAACATTTTCTTCCATATCTTCAATATAGTCTTCAATGTCATCTTCATCTTCAGGAAGTTGCATAGCACTTGTGTTTTTAACAGTCTTTTTAATGTTACCGTTAATCAAGCCCTTCATGTAATTGTCAAGAGCTTTTTCGTAGCTTGGCTTTGCAAGACTAGCTACTATAGCAATAACAACAATCACTGCTACTGCAACACCTGCGAGAGGTGCGATTTTTTTGATTTGTGGATTTTTAATTAACTTTTCAACAGCACTTGCTGGCGCAGCAGCTGGCGCTGTAGCTGGTGCTTCAAATTGCTCACCACAATTGTTGCAAAAAGCAACGTTATCTTCTACTTGAGCACCACATTTTGTACAAAACTTTGCCATAATCTTTCTCCTTACTTTTTAAAAATTAAAATTAGAATTTATTTCCACAAGATACGCAAAAAGTCGCATCTGACGGACAAATTGAATTACAAACAGGACATTGTTTAATCCCTATTTGTGGTTGTGGCTGTACCGGTGTTTGTACCATTGGTTGTTGTACTACCGGTTGCATCACTGGTTGTTCTACTGGTTGTTCCACAGGTTGTTCTACTGGTTGTTCTGGTAGCTGTACTACTGGTTTCACCATTGGTTGCTGCACTGGCTGCACTACTACTGGTTGCACCATTGGTTGTACTGGTATTTGCGCTTGTTCCACTGACGTTTGAACCGGTGTTCCGCATATTGTGCAAAAATTCATACCTGCAGGTACCACATTGTTACAGGTTGAGCAAACTTTACCATTAACTGGTTGCACAGTGTTATACTGTGTTTTTGGCATTTCCGCACCGCACGTACTACAAAAGACTATTTCTCTTTTCATTTCCGCACCGCATCTTGGGCAAGGCACTATAGACCTTAATGTCATAATTGTTTTTTGCATCTCATCAATTTTTGTAACTGATGAATGAATAGCATTAAAATATGCTCCGTAAACAGCATCAGGATTATCATGATTTTCAAAATAGCACTTTCCAAGCTGACAATATAAATCATTCAAAATTTTTTCTTCACTTGCAATCGCCGAATTGTATTTTGAAATGTCAGCCATTTCTTTTGTCTTTTGAATTGCATCTTGACTTGCTTGTGTAAGTTTTCTACTCACTTCATCAAAAAATGCCATGTAAAATCCCCTCCCCACAATGAAATTGCTTTTTGTCAAGAATATGACTTTTAATTTATGATTATTATACCAAAGGCAAAAATAAAAAGCAACAGTTATATTAAATTTATCTCAATCAGGCACAAAAATTAGTGTACTTTTACAATTTATTATTTTTTATTTGTAATAGACTTAAAAACCACTTGATTTGCTAAAAAAAAGAGATTATAATTTACAAGCTGTCACTTAATGTACACCGAGATGTAGCGCAGATGGTAGCGCGCCACGTTCGGGACGTGGATGCCGCAGGTTCGATTCCTGTCATCTCGACCACCTAAGTACACCTTAGGTAATACAACCGAAATCCCTTGAAATATAGGGGTTTCGGTCTTTTTTATGCCCGAAAGCACTCTGAAAATGAGTGCTTTTTGTGTTTTTAAGAGCGCCGGTGTAATTGTAAAAGTGTACGGAGTATGGGTAAAAGTGTACGGAGTACGGGTAAAAGTGTACGGGGTATAAAAAATCACCACCCATGACAACCTGTAACAGCACTAAAAACTATTGCACTTCTCTTGGTATGGGTGGTATAATTGGTTTGATAAATAAGAATTTGCGGAGATGATTCAATGGATAATCTTGTTATAAACAACAACGAGCTGTTATTAATGCGATATACAGAGCTTATACGCATTACTCCTTGCGGCAAAAATGCCATTCGTTTTCAATCTTTTCCTGATTGTCAGATAACTAATGAAAACTATACTCTTATTTCACAAAAATCTGATGCTGTAATTGAGGATCATGAATATTATGCTACACTCACCTGC
>JAZKXL010000025.1:0-13047 GCA_045611635.1 Candidatus Fimenecus sp.
ATGTATTCTCTTATTTGGTTGTTTTTACACTTCTCAATAAACCTATCTGCTTCTTCTCTTGATTTGAATATTATTATATTTTTATCAACTTTATATTTATCGAGCAAATCGTATATATATGGTAACGTATCATTTGGAAATTCTTCAATAAATTGTTTAAATTCAGGGTCTAATTCAGTTTCGAGCCAAGGTAAATCATATCGACCCTTACCAATTCTTTCTGTTACACCTTTTAAGCAAATTTCGCTTGGTAAGTCAAAGAGAAAAACTGTATCACATTCCTTAAGGCGTTTTTCTATTGTTCTTTTATAATTCCCGTCAATTATCCATTGGGGTGTATTAAATATCTCTAATATTAATACATCAAACTCTTCTCTTGAAATATGTGTTTTGTCAGGTTTGTGCCATATTGCATCAAGATAATATAACGGTAAACCTGTGCATTTATTAAGTTTTTCTGCAAATGTCGTTTTACCTGATCCGGGACATCCAATTATAATTACTTTGTTCATTTTTACACCTAAATAAGTATGGCATCCCCTCATCTGGAGATGCCTGAAAATTCATTTTATTTTGCTGTTTTTTTAGCTACAAAATCAATACATTTTTCTATAGGTTGAGCAAGTTTTTCAGGTGATATTTTTTTCTTATTTTTTAATGGTTGACCATATTTTTTTGTCATTTTTCCTGCCTTTGAGAGTACTATTCCCATTGTTGCGGCAGCTCCTAAATACGCTATAAAATAACCTTTTTTCATTTTAATCACCATCTATTTCCATAATTGGAATAATACTTCCTATATCCGTTAATTTTTTTCCTTGAATATCAATGTAATCTATAGCATTATCATACAGGAATTTTTGAATTTTGTCAAAGTCTGAATGTGACGATAAATCACCATTAAACAATAACAAGTTGTTATCGATTAGACCACAGCATCCACCAATAAAACCATATTCGTATTTGTTTATGCGTACACTGCCCTTTTCTATTAGAAGAGAATTTATATTATCGTACTGTAAAACAACGTTATAGACTGATTTATCGTCAGTTATGATGGTATTATGCTTACAAATGCAAATAGAACATTTTGAATATCCTTGTTTTACGTCAATAATGGGTTTATTAGGTAAATATTTTGTAATCTCCGCCGTCATTATCGACTTATTACATATAATATAATCACCAATATCTACAAAATTCAACAGACAATCATTTGGATATGGAGATTGTATATTCTCCAATATAACTGTTTTCCCATTCTTTTCTTCAATAAATCTACAAAGTTCAATTTGATTCTTATCAATGCAAAAAGTAGATTTCCCTACATAATTCGCTAAAATATCAGCATGTTTGCTCACAGGTAGGTCTAAAAGCTCGTTTTGAACTACACCAACAACTTTTATAGATAATTCGTCAAATACATTTTTTAGCGCAAAATCGTCAATATGTGTAAATACTGTTGTAACCTTATTCGAAGGTAGATTGGGATTTTTTAGCAATCTTTCTCTCAATTCATAATCGCCTCAAATGCTTGTCTAATGTTTTTTGCAGGGATAATCTCAATATCCTTAAAAAGATGTTTTGGTAATTTGGAATAGTTATGATATGGAACAATACATTTTTTAAATCCCAATTTTGCTGCCTCTTTTATTCGTTGCTCACAGCAATTTACAGCTCTAATTTCCCCTGCCAAACCGATTTCACCAAAAGCAAGTGTGTTTTCAGGCACTGGAACATCTTTTAAGCTTGAAACAATGGCAAGAGCTATTGATAAATCAGCAGCGGTTTCGTCAATGCGAAGTCCGCCGATAACATTAGTATAACAATCCATATTTCCGAGGAAATAGCCGCAACGCTTTTCAAGTACCGCTATAAGCATAGCCATTCTACCATAATCGATACCTGTAGCCATTCTACGAGGATTACCAAAACCACTTGGTGTAACAAGACTTTGAACTTCAGCAAGAATTGGCCTTGAACCCTCCATAAGACAAGCAATGCAAGTACCTGACACATTTCTTGGTTTGCCTGAGATAAGCATCATAGACGGATTTTCAACCTCGCAAAGACCAGTATCAAGCATTTCAAATACACCAATCTCATTTGTTGAACCATAACGATTCTTAACAGCGCGTAAAATGCGATAAGATGTATTTCTATCACCTTCAAAATAAAGGACACAGTCAACGATATGTTCAAGGACTTTTGGTCCTGCAATATTACCATCTTTATTTACATGACCTACAAGGAAAATGGGGATATTTGATGCTTTTGCAGTTCTTGTAAATAAGTTTGTTGATTCTCTTACTTGAGTAACACTACCTGGGGAAGAATTCAACTCACTAATCTCCATTGTTTGGATTGAGTCAATAATTACAACATCAGGTTTTTCGCTTTGAATATATTCACATATATATTGTGCGTCGGTTTCACAAAGTACGCAAAGATTTTCGGTTGAAACTGTAAGGCGTGATGCGCGAAGTTTAATCTGGTGCGCTGATTCTTCACCTGAGACATATAAAATTTTTAGTCCAAGTCCTAATGTTTCGCAAATTTGCAAAAGGATTGTTGATTTACCAATGCCGGGGTCACCGCTTAAAAGGACAACCGAACCCTTTACAAGACCGCCGCCAAGCACACGATTTAACTCTTTAAGACCCGTATTATATCTATGTCCTGTATCGGCGGTAATTTCAGCAAGTGGGTATGCTTTGCTACGATTTGTACCAACAAGATTTTTTTTAGCAGTTTCTTTAATGACAGCTTTTATTTCCTCGTTTAATGTGTTCCATTCGTTACAGTTTGGGCATTGACCAAGCCAACGTGGTGTTTCATAACCACACTCGTTACAAATATATACTGATTTAGACTTTTGAGCCATTTTTGTCCTCCGAAATGTTATAATTTGTTATTCCAACTATAATTGATAACGCCATACTATTTTGATAATCATTATTTTTTAATTCATTTAATTCATTTTGATTTGACATAAAACCGCACTCAACCATTACTGTAGGTTTTGTTGCGTTTTTTAATATATAAATATCGTTATTTGACATTTTAATTTGACGTTTATTTTGGGGCTGTAATTGGCTTGAAATAGCGTTTTGTATAAAACGTGCAATTTCTTGACTTTCGTTTATATTCGCCGAATAGAAAGTTTGAGCACCCCAAACAGTACTGTCACTATATTTGTTTTGATGTATGCTTAAATAAATACATTTTTCATACAAATCCATTGTAGCAATTCGGTTATGAATATCTGAAACTTTGCGTTCGCGTATACTATTGCCAGTTGTATGTATTGCTCTATCAGTATCTCTTATTAAATGAGTTTCATAGCCAAATACGGAAAGGATTTCATTGGTTTTAAGTGCAATTTGTAAATTTATTTCTTTTTCATAAGTACCATCAATTCCAATCGCGCCACCATCTTCACCGCCATGCCCTGCATCAATGATTATTACGGGCAAATTTTTATTTATAATTTTATTTGAAGATGCAAATTGAATTTGGCATACTAAAATTGATGTTACACATACAACTATGGAAATAAATAAAGCAATTAACGATTTTTTCACAAAATCACCCCATAAAATATATGGGAATAATTTTCACAATATTATTTTACATTATATACATTTATTTTACAAGTAAAAAAATAAAGCGTACAGCATAAACTGTACGCTTTTTAGTACTATTAAAGATATTACATCATACTTGCGATTTCAGCAGCAAAGTTGTCTTCTTTCTTTTCAATGCCTTCGCCTTTTTCAAAACGAACAAAGCTTGTAACTTTAATGTCTACACCAAGTGCTTTAGCAACTGAGTTTACATAACCGTTAACTGCACCTTCGAAAAGGTCTGAACGAACGAATTCTTGATTAAGAAGGCAGTTTTCTTTGTAGAATTTACCAATTTTACCTTCAACGATTTTAGCAAGAACTTGTTCTGGCTTATTAGCCATTTTAGGGTCTTCTTTCATTTGTGCAATAAGGATACCCTTTTCTTTTTCAATAACTTCAGCTGGAACTGAAGCTTCATCAAGGTACCCTGGGTTCATAGCAGCAATTTGCATTGCAACGTTTTTGCCCATTGCATCAAATTCAGCTTTAGCTGCTGTTGCATCATCAACATCAAATGCAACAAGAACACCAACTGTACCACCAGCGTGGATATATGTTGCTGTGTGGCCTTCAACGAGGGCAAATCTACGAACTTTCATATTTTCACGAAGAGCAAGGAATACTTCTTGAACTTCTTCTTCTACAGTTTTGTCAGAATCAACTGCTTTTGTAGCAAGAAGCGCATCAACATCTGCTGGCTTTGCAGCTACAACTGTTTTTGCTACTTTGTTTGAAAGGTTAACAAATGGTTCGCCCTTTGCAACGAAGTCTGTTTCACAGTTAATTTCAACAAGAGCGCCTGCATTAGCATCGCTATAAGCAGCAACTACACCTTCAGCAGCAACACGGCTTGCTTTTTTTGCAGCAGAAGCAAGACCTTTTTCTCTAAGAATATCAACAGCCTTGTCCATATCGCCATCAGCTTCAACAAGAGCTTTTTTACAATCCATCATACCAACGCCTGTTTTCTCACGAAGAGTTTGAACGTCTTTTGCAGTAAATGCCATTTTCTTTTCCTCCAACGTTTAAATACTTTTAAAATTAGCCCGTAACTATTATGCCACGGGCTATGTGTTTACTTAATTATTCAGCAACTTCTTCAGCTACTGTTTCTTCTGCAGCTACAACTTCCATTTGTTCACCTTGTCTACCTTCGATAATAGCATCAGCCATTGCGCCTGCAATAAGTTTTACTGCACGAATAGCGTCATCATTACCTGGGATAACATAGTCAACATCATCAGGGTCACAGTTTGTGTCAACAATAGCAATAACAGGAATACCAAGTTTTTTAGCTTCGGCAACTGCTATCTTTTCTTTTCTTGGGTCAACAATGAACATAGCAGCTGGTTGCTTTTTCATTTCTGTGATACCGCCAATGTATTTTTCAAGTTTTTCAATTTCGAGCTCATATTTAGCAACTTCTTTTTTAGGAAGAAGGTCAAATGTGCCGTCTTCTTGCATTGCTTTAAGTTGAGCAAGTCTCTTGATTCTTTGTTTAATTGTTGAGAAGTTTGTAAGCATACCACCAAGCCAACGAGCATTAACGAAAGGCATTCCGCAACGAATTGCTTCTTCCTTAACTGAATCCTGAGCTTGTTTCTTTGTGCCTACGAAGAGAACTTCGCCACCGTTTTCAGAAACTTCTTTGATTACCTTGTAAGCTTCTTCAAGTTTTTTTACTGTTTTCTGAAGGTCAATGATATAAATACCATTTCTTTCAGTGAAGATGTATTCAGCCATTTTAGGGTTCCATCTTCTTGTTTGGTGTCCAAAATGAACACCTGCCTCGAGTAACTGTTTCATAGATACTACTGACATAATTTTTTCCTCCTTATTTATATCCTCTGCACGGGTCAACTTTCAGTGGGACATAACATGTATGCAATACCATTAAAATCACCGCACATGCGAATTGCTGAAAAATTATACCACAACAATATTGTAATTGCAAGTATTTTTTCAAATTATTTATATTGAAATATTTTATTATTGTTTTGAGTATAAATCATAATTGTTTTACCATTACTTGTTACTGTAATATCACCATTAAGTGCTGTGCAAAAAGTTTTTATATCTTTCTTTTCTAGACTATTGAGTATTTTTCCATTTGGGTGTTTATAACTATTACCAGCACCACTAGAAATAATTGCAATAGAAGGCGTAGTTGCATCTAAATATTTTTCACTTGTTGATGTTTTGCTACCATGATGACCAATCTTTAACACATCTATATCAATATCAAAGTCGGAACGCATTAAATCGTTTTCAATTTTAGATTCCGCATCGCCTTGAAATAAAAATTCATTTTCGCCATATGTAACCTTAAGCACAATTGACATATTGTTAAGATTATTGCTTTGCTTGGTTGGAAATAAAATCTCAACAAGTGCATCACCTAGCATAAAACTTTTACAATCTTGTGCAGGTATTCTATTTACATTTTTAATATCAAGAGTATTAATTAAAACATTGTAAGATTTAGAATTAACATTATTAGATTGTGATAATCTTGGCATTATGAAGTTTTTAACAGTGACATCATTGATTATTTTAGTAGCACTACCCATATGATCATCATGTTGATGTGTAATAACCATAAAATCAATTGTATCAATTTCTAAAGTCATCATTGATTGACGGATAGTGTTAATTTGGTTTAACGTTGAACAGTCAATCATCATAAACTTATCATTGCATTTTATTATGGTGCAATCACCTTGACCTACATCGAGAAAATAAATTGCAAAATTGCTTTCTTTTGGTGAAACACCATCAATAGCGCCAATATATCTTTTAACATCGTTGTAAGATGCAATATTAGATATATCAAGCATAATTAGAGTACATGAAATAAACAACGCAACAATAAGAACTAAAAGTGCTTTTCTTTGTTTTCGAGTCAACTTGTCAAAACAGTATGCATTTTCATTTTCTTTTCCGCTTTTGTAAAGTTGTTTTTCTTTTTTTCTCATAATTTTTCTTTACCTGATTTTTGCTATTGTTTATATCATTGAACTTAGGTTTAATAAGACATTTAGGTGAATTACCAATTAAATCTACCCTACCCGACTTCTTTAACGCTTCGTAAACTAAATCATAGTTCTTGGGGTTAAAGTATTGCATTAATGCGCGTTGCAGAGCTTTATCGTGAGGTGTTTTTGCCACATATACTTTTTCTAGAGTGTAGGGGTCAAGCTCAGTGTAATACATAGCTGTTGAAATTGTACCAGGAGTTGGATAATAGTCTTGCACCTGTTCTGGATGAAGTTTTTCATCACGAATAAATTCAGCTAATTCAATAGCATCTTTAAGTGTTGCGCCAGGGTGTGAAGACATTAAATATGGTACAAGATATTGCTCTTTTCCAATCGATTTTGTATATGTGAAATATTTCTTTGAAAACTCTTTATATGCTTTGATATGAGGCTTACCCATTTTATCTAGGACAGCTGCTGAGCAATGTTCTGGAGCAACTTTCAATTGTCCACTTACATGGTGTTTTACGAGTTCTTTAAAAAACTCATCATTTTTATCGCAAAGCATATAATCGTAACGAATTCCTGAGCGAATGAAAACTTTTTTTATTTTAGGTAAATTACGTATTTCTCTTAATATATCAAGATATTCCTCATGAGTAGAAACCAATGCAGGACATGGGTTGGGAGCAAGGCATTTTTTACCTTTACACAGTCCTTTTTTTAACTGGATATCACAAGATGTTCTTCTAAAATTAGCGGTTGGTCCTCCAATATCATGAATATAACCTTTAAATCCATCTAACTCAGTTAATAATTTAGCTTCGTTAATAATGGATTCTTTGCTACGACAAGTAACATATCTACCTTGATGAAAAGCTATTGAACAAAAATTACAAGCGCCAAAGCAACCGCGATTGTGTGTAATGGAAAATTCAACCTCAATAATTCCAGGGACTCCACCATCTTTTTCATACTTAGGATGATAAGTTCTCATATATGGAAGAGAGTAAATGAAGTCTAGTTCTTCAGTTGTTAATGGCTCCATGGGCTCATTTTGAATAAGCATCATTTTACCATGACGTTGCTTAATAACTTTACCACGAATATGGTCTTGCTCATCTTGTTGAATTCTACAAGAAATAGCATATTCCTTTTTAGATGACTTAACGTTTTCAAATGATGGACATTCAACACCCTTATAAGGTGTTTCAGTAACAGCTACAGCATAGCAAGTACCTTTAATATCAGTTAACGATTTAATATTTTCACCATTATTAAGTCTATTAGCGATTTGAACTGTTTGCTTTTCACCCATACCGAATGAAATTAAATCAGCGCCTGAATCAAAAAGAATGGAAGGTTTAATCGTATCGTCCCAATAGTCATAGTGAGCAAAGCGTCGTAAAGAAGCTTCTAATCCACCTATAATAATTGGAACATTTCCATATATCTCACGTATTTTTTGACAATATACGATAACTGCACGGTCAGGTCTTAGCCCCATTTTACCGCCTGGAGAATAAGCGTCTGTACTTCTTTTCTTTTTTGCAACAGTGTAGTGAGCTACCATTGAATCAATATTACCAGATGAAACCATAAAGCCAAGACGTGGTTTACCAAAAACTTTAAATGATTCGTTATTTTTCCAATCAGGTTGAGAAATAACGCCAACTCTATACCCTGCATTTTCAAGAACACGAGTAATTATAGACACGCCGAAACTGGGATGGTCGACGTACGCATCACCTGACACGTAAACAAAATCAACTTCATCCCAGCCCCTATTAATCATATCTAATTTTGAGACAGGTAAAAATGTATTATTCTTCACTTATATCCTCATCATCTTCGCCGTATGGTTTATTTGCTCCACCTTGAGCCAAAGCATTCATTTCATACCATTGTTGTTTAGAAACCAATACTTTTCTTGGCTTTGCACCTTCGTATGGTCCAATTATTCCACGTTCTTCAAGGTCATCAATAATTCTTGCTGCTCTTGCGTATCCTAATTTAAGTTTTCTTTGAAGTAAAGTAGTAGATGCGGATTGTGCTTCAATAACCGCTTCAATTGCCTTTGGAAGCATTTCATCTGCAGGACCATCACCGCCATCAGATTCTGATGCTGATGAATCCTTTTTCTTTACACCGGTGTTTGCAGCGTTTTTGTCAATCTCTTTCATTACATCATCATCATATACTGATTGAGCTTGTTTCTTAATGTGTGTAACAACGTTTTCAACTTCTTTGTCTGAAAGGAAACAACCTTGAACGCGAATTGGCTTTGGAATACCAACAGGATAATAAAGCATATCACCGTTACCAAGTAATTTTTCCGCACCTACTGAGTCAATAATTGTACGAGAGTCAACTTGTGATGAAACTGAAAGTGAAATTCTACTTGGAATATTTGCTTTTATGATACCGGTAATAACATCTACTGATGGTCTTTGTGTTGCAATAACAAGGTGCATACCTGCAGCACGAGCCATTTGTGCAAGACGACAAATTGAATCTTCAACTTCGTTTGGAGCAGCCATCATTAAGTCGGACAATTCATCAATAAAAATAACAATTTGATGCATTTTCTTTTTGCCTTGACTTTCACAAATACTGTTATAACCTGAAATGTCACGAACGCTATTTTCAGAAAAAGTCTTATATCTTGAGAGCATTTCGCCAACTGCCCAAGATAATGCACCAGATGCTTTTCGTGGGTCGGAAACAACAGGTACAATTAAGTGTGGAATGCCATTATATACTGTAAACTCAACTTGTTTTGGGTCTATCATAAGAAGTTTAACTTCTTCAGGGGTAGCGTTGTAAAGAATGCTGACAATCATTGAGTTAAGGCAAACTGATTTACCTGAGCCAGTTGTACCTGCAATAAGTAAGTGAGGCATTTTAACTAAGTCTGAATAAACAAATTCACCTGTAATATCTTTGCCAAGTGCGACATTTAACTTTGATTTTGCATTTTTATATTGTGGTTGGTCAATAACCTCGCGCATTGTAACCATTCTACGATTTTTATTTGGTACTTCAATACCAACTGCAGCTTTATTTGGAATTGGTGCTTCTATACGAACACCAGACGCTGCAAGATTTAACGCAATATCATCAGCAAGGTTTGTAATTTTACTGATTTTTACCCCTGCAGCAGGTTGAATTTCATATCTTGTAACTGAAGGACCTGAACAAATACCAACCGTTCTTGTTTCAACACCAAAACTTCTAAGTGTATCTTCAAGTTTTTTTGCAGTTTGTTTAAGTTCTACTTCGATATTTGCTGCATTGCTTTCTTTTGGCATATTAAGGCAATCGAGTGGAGGTAAAAGATATACTCTTTTTTCAGTTTCTTCTTCAACTGTTTCTTTTTGAGTTTCTTCTTCTTTTACAACATCTTCTTCCTTATATTCTTCTTTTGCAACACTTTTTTTGATAATGTCATCAAGATTAATTACTTTTTCTTGCTCAACTTTTTCTTCTTCTTTGATTCCTTTAATATCACTTAGAGGAACAAGTTCATCCGATTCAACACTATCATTTTCAAATGTAAGTGGTTGAGCGTTTTCATCAGGAGCAGGACCTAAATCAACATCGGGATTAAACTCCTCTTTTCTTTTTTTGCGCTCTTCTGCAAGTTGTTCGGCTTTTTCATTGTATTCAGCAATTTTTTCACCGGTAAATTCCCCTACCTTTTTAACGGGTTTAGAAAGACTTCTTAAAAGACTTCCAAGTGTAAGACCGGTAAATATCATAATTAACACAAATAAAAGAATAAATTCAATTACAAGCGCAGCAACAGTGCTTCCACCAGTAATGGCAAGGAACATTCCGCCGATTAGAGCTCCGAATACACCGCCTCCAAGCATGCTACCATTTATTTGATACATATTGTATGCTTCTTTAATTGCATTGCCAAATGTATCATTTGGATTGCATTGAAAAATGTGAACAATACTGCATAACAATGATATAATTATTAAAATTTGAATAAGTTTTGATGTAAACTTTTTGTCATTTTTATCTAGAGACATAAAAGCCGCTGTAGTAATTAATAGTAACGGGAATACAAATGTACAAAAACCAAAAATACCAAACAGTATTGTGCGCAATCCACCCCAAAGTCCCTCTGCATTAATTAATGCTATAAAAAACCAAAGAAGTCCAACGGCAAACATAATAATTACTGATAATTGTTTGTTTGCTACAGGTGTTTTATTGGTTGTTTTTGATGTTTTTCTTTTTTGCTTTGATTTTCCTTTTCTTTGATTTGCCATTTTTACATCTCCAAATTTTAAAATCCTAAAATACTGCTAATTATTGTGAAAACACCAATTACAAGGCAATAAAAACCAAAGTATTTCCACATATCTTTTTTCATAATCCATTGTAAAAGTTTTATACAAGCAACTCCGACTACGGCTGCAACAATAACACCAATTATTGTTGGTAATAACTCAAGTTTTGCGCCTGTTTCAATTGCATCCTTAAGTTCAACTGCATTAGCAACTAATATTGCAGGGATACCTAAAATAAACGAATATTCAACCATATATTCTTTTGAAACACCACATATCATTCCTGTTGATATTGTTGAACCCGAGCGTGAAATTCCAGGAAACCCTGCTGCAAATACTTGCGCTAATCCAATTGCAAAAGCGTCAAGTGTGTTTACTTCTCTATTTAATATTCGCTTTTTTGAAACGTATGTAGATGAAAGTAACAGTGCACCGGTAAACAAGAAACAAAATCCCTCAAGAAGAATACTATCATCTTCAGAAAATCCACTTAAGAAATCCATAAGTTTCATATCATTTCCAATTGGAATTAATAAGAGTAAAAGTGGAATGCAAGAAAAAAAGAACATTATAAGCATTTTCTTTTTACCTTTTAGTTGTTTAAATTTAAACTTACCAGTAAAAATGTCTTTTATAAGCCCAAATGCATCTATCAATAGTTCAAAGATTGTTTTATGAAAAACAACAAACACTGCAATTAATGTGCCTAAATGAAGTAATACCGAAAATAATAGTGAACCTTCACCATCAACATTCAAAAAATGTTGAAACAATGATAAATGACCACTACTTGATATAGGCAAGAATTCAGTTACGCCTTGAACAATACCAAGAATTATTGCTTTAATGATTGACATGATACCAACTCCAAAAATGCATCTTGAATTAAAATTTGCAATTTAATGCGTAAAACTACTAAATAGTGTATCATAAACAAAATACAATATCAATGTTTTGATAAAAAATACTTTATATTATATATAAATATATTGACAAATTTATAACGATATAATAAAATTATAAAAGATTGTTAAAAAAATGAAAAAGTCCAAGGAGTGATTCACAATGGGTATGACAATCGGACAAAAACTTATTAAATCTCACCTTGTTAGCGGTGATATGACTGTAGGTAGTGAGGTTGGTCTTAAAATCGACCAAACATTAACTCAAGACGCTACTGGAACAATGGCTTATCTTGAGCTTGAAGCAATGGGAATTGAACAAGTTAAAACTGAGCTTTCAGTTGCTTATATTGACCATAACACATTACAAACTGGCTTTGAGAATGCAGATGACCATAGATTCATTCAAAGTGTAGCAAAGAAACGTGGTATTCGTTTCTCAAGACCTGGTAATGGTATTTGCCATCAAGTTCACCTTGAACGCTTTGGTAAACCAGGAAAGACACTTATTGGTTCTGACAGCCACACACCAACTGGTGGTGGCATTGGTATGCTTGCTATGGGCGCAGGTGGTCTTGATGTTGCAGTTGCTATGGGTGGTGGTACTTATTATATTACGATGCCAAAAATGGTTAGAGTTAACCTCACAGGTAAACTTAGTCCTTGGGTTGCAGCAAAAGATGTAATCCTTGAGGTGCTTCGTATTATGACTGTCAAAGGCGGTGTTGGTAAAATCATCGAGTACGGCGGTGAAGGTGTTGCTACACTTTCAGTTCCTGAACGTGCAACAATCACAAATATGGGTGCTGAACTTGGCGCTACAACATCAGTCTTCCCTTCAGATGACATAACAAAGGCATTTTTAAAGGCGCAAGGTCGTGAAGAAGATTGGGTTGAACTTAAAGCTGATGAAGATGCAGTTTATGATGAAGTAATTAATATTGATTTGTCAGCACTTGCACCAATGGCAGCTTGTCCACATATGCCTGATAGAGTTAAATCAGTAACTGAAATTGGTAAAATTAAAGTAGACCAAGTTTGTATTGGTTCATGTACAAACTCATCACTTCTTGATATGATGAAAGTTGCTGCGATTCTTAAAGGTAAAACTGTTCATCCTGCAGTAAGTCTTTCAATCGCTCCGGGTTCTAAACAAGTGCTCAATATGATTTCACAAAATGGTGCTCTTGCTGATATGATTGATGCTGGTGCTCGTATTCTTGAAAGTGCATGT
>JAZKXL010000026.1:0-6682 GCA_045611635.1 Candidatus Fimenecus sp.
GCGACCACAAGAAAACGGTAACCGTACTGATGTTAGATGGGTTGAAATCCGCAATAAAGATGGTAAGGGTCTTCGTTTTGACGCAATGGGCGAAACACCAATTTGCTTCAGTGCTTGGCACTACACACAAGACCAGTTGCATATGGCTAAGCATATTCACGAATTACCACACTATGACATTACAACACTTAATGTTGACTTAAATCAAATTGGTGTTGGTGGCGATATGCCGGGTGATGCACAGGTTCGTGAAAAGTATCAGTTAAAGCCAAACAAGGTTTATACTTATACATTCCGTATTTCACCAATTAAATAATTAAGCATAAAAAATGGACAGGTTTTAAACCTGTCCGTTTTTATTTATTAATTAAGCTCTTTCGAACTCTATTTCCGTGCCATCAAGTTCAACTTTAATTGTGTTGCCATCATATTCACAATCTGGGTCTTCAATACATTCTGAAATAAAGTCATCACCTGAAGTCATTTCGCCTACAAATTCTTCACCAAGTGAGTCATAACCGTACATATCAAGCAATTCTTGAATTTCGTCTTTTGTGTATGTTGCTTCAATTTCTTCTTTAGTTGCTTTTACGAATGCATCTTCATCAACAGCAGCGTAAACACATTCAATAACGTATGAGCCGTCGTCTTCAACTTGAATTTCAAATTTCATTTCTATTGACACGCCATCTTCTTCATAGTAAGCTGTGCCTTCCCATAATCCTACGCAGTCGTCAATATCATAGCTATCATCATAATAATTATTATTGTTATTATTGTTATTATTGTTGTTATTATTGTTGTTATTATTTACATTATTGTTTGGGTTATAGTTTGGATTGTTGTTTGGGCGGTTGTTTACATTGTCCTTGTCATTCTTGTCGTCTCTATCATTCTTATCATTTTTGTCGTTCTTGTCTTTATCTTTATCATTCTTATCTACTGATTCTTCAATCTTTGTGTCTTCTCTATCATCATTATCATCATCTTCTCCGCTTAAGCCAACTACAAGACCAACAACAAGTGCAATAATTGCAATAACTGAAACAACAATACCAATAATAAGACCTGTATTATTTTTCTTTGGTTTTTGTGGTGTTGGAATTGAAGGAACTACAGGTGTCATAGGAGCGACGGGGCCTATAGGACTTACAGGAGCTGTAGGAGTTACAGGAGTATTAACTGGAGTACCACAACTCATGCAAAATTTTACATCATTAGCATTTTCTTTTCCGCATTTTGGACAAAACATAAATATTCCCCTTTTGCATAAAAATTACATAACCAATTATAATACTTTATTCCTGTAAAATACAAGAGTTATGACAAAATATTTTTATTTTTGCAACAAAAAAAGAGGATGGTTTTTGCCATCCCCTTTTTTTAATTAATTAAGCTCTTTCGAACTCCATTTCCATGCCATCAAGTGTAACTTTAATTGTGTCACCATCATATTCACAATCTTCGTCTTCAATACACTCTGCAATAAAGTCATCACCTGAAGCCATTTCGCCTTCAAATTCTGCACCAAGTGAGTCAAGGTCTTCACCGAATTGGTCTAAAATAAAATCATCAAGTGAGTCATAACCATAAAGGTCAAGCAATTCTTGAATTTCATCTTCTGAGTATGTTGATTCAAGTTCTTCTTTAGTTGCTTCTACGAATGCGTCTTCATCAATAGAAACATCAACACATTCAATAACGAATGAGCCGTCGTCTTCAACTTCAATTTCTATGTCCATTTCTAATGATATGCCTTCTTCTTCATAGTAAGCTGTGCCTTCCCATAATCCTACGAAGTCGTCAATGTCATAATCATCTTTATTGTTCTTGTCTTCGTCTTCTTTGTCTTCTTTGTCTTCTTTATCTTCTTTGTCGTTCTTATCTACTGATTCTTCAATCTTTGTATCTTCTTTGTCATCGTTCTTGTCGTCATCTTTGCCGCCTAAGCCAACTACAAGGCCAACTACAAGTGCAATAACTGCAATAACTGCAACAACAATACCGATAATAAGACCTGTGTTCTTTTTCTTTGGTTGTTGTGGTGCTGGAGCAACTGGAGCTACTGGAGCTACTGGTGCTGCTGGAGCTGCTGGAGCTACTGGTGCTGCTGGAGCTGCGTCAAATGTTGTGCCGCAACCTGAGCAAAATTTTGCGCCGTCTTGATTTTCTTTTCCGCAATTTGAACAAAACATAATAATTTTCTCCTTTTTTATATAAAGTTTTGTGAGTTAATTATATTCCTTTTATTTACAAAATGCAAGCATTTTTAACATTTTTTGAAAAAGGCAAAGAAAAAGGACGATAAAAATCGCCCTTACTATAATTTGCAACGCAGTTTTAACATTTTGCACTTATTTAACTAAGGCAATTGTTTCAACTTCAACAAGCACATCTTTTGGAAGTTGTTTTGCTGCCACGCAAGAGCGTGCAGGTTTGCTTGTGAAATATTCAGCATAAATTCCGTTAAATGTTGCAAAATCTTCCATATTTTTAAGGAAGCAAGTTGTTTTTATAACATTCTCTAAATCACTGCCTGCTGCCTCAAGAAGATTTTTAATGTTTTCGCAAACTTGTTTTGTTTGTCCTTCAATAGTTGTTGCTTCAACTTCACCAGTTGCAGGGTTAATTGCAATTTGTCCTGATGTGAAAACCATATTACCAACAACCTTTGCTTGTGAATATGGACCAATTGCAGCGGGTGCTTTATTTGTACTGATTGTCTTAATCATAGTTATTACTCCTTATACAAGTTTGTATCCTTGATTGATAAGTTCATTCTTAATAAGTTCAATATGTTCAAAGTTTCTAGTTTCAAGTAATATTCTCAAGAAGCAACCGTTAATGTCAGAATTTTCTGATGCTCTTTCGTGGTGGATTGAAATAACATTACCACCCAAATCAGCAATAATATTTGAAACGCCTTTAAGCTGACCAGGTTTGTCAACAAGTTCAATTGTAAGTGAATATGTACGACCTGATGTTAAGAGACCACGCTTAATTACACGAGAAAGAATTGTAACGTCAATGTTACCACCTGAAAGAAGACAAACAACCTTTTTGCCCTTAACGTCGATTTTATTAAACATTACTGCAGCAACTGAAACTGCACCTGCGCCCTCAGTAATAAGCTTTTGTTGCTCAATAAGGGCTAAAATTGCAGCTGCGATTTCGTCATCACTAACTGTAACAACCTCATCAACATATTTCTTTACATATTCAAATGTATTAGCCCCTGGCTCTTTAACTGCAATACCATCAGCAATAGTAAGCACGTTGTCAAGACGCTCAATTTTATTGTCTTTAATTGAGTTATACATACTTGGTGCACCTTTTGCTTGCACACCATAAACTTTAACTTTTGGGTTAAGTGCTTTAATTGCAAATGAAACACCGCTTATAAGTCCGCCACCACCGATTGGTACAACAACTGCATCAGCGTCAGCAATTTGGTCAAGAATTTCAAGACCGATTGTGCCCTGACCTGCAATAACGTCGTCATCATCAAATGGATGAACGAAAGTATAACCTTTTTCATCTCGAAGTTGTAATGCTTTATTATATGCATCATCATAAACGCCTTCAACAAGGCAAATGTCGGCACCATAGCTCTTTGTTGCTTCAACCTTTGAAATTGGAGCACCGTCAGGAAGACAAATAAGTGATTTAATGCCATTTTTTGTAGCAGCAAGTGCCACACCCTGAGCATGGTTGCCCGCTGAACAAGCAATAACGCCTTTCGCCTTATCTTCCGCTGAAAGTTGACTAATTTTATATGCAGCACCACGAACCTTAAACGAGCCCGTTACCTGAAGATTTTCAGTTTTAAGATAAACTTCGCAATCAGGGTTTATTTTTGGTGCATAAATCATATCAGTTTTACGGATAATGTCTTTTAATACGAATGATGCGTGATAGATTTTGTCAAGTGTTACCATAATATTACTTCTTTCACAAAAAGATTAGAGTTATTCTATCACAACAAAACACTTAATTGCAATAGATATTTGAAAAATGTACTAAAACAACAAGTCATTCTAAACGTAGTGAAGAATCTCATTAGTTAATATTACCCCTTAATAGAGATTCTTCGCGTTGCTCAGAATGACACTAAAATAATATTATTTTATTTTTACCATTCTATTGTTTCATTGTAATCGTCGTAACCGTAATTTCCTGCAGTATTTTTAAGAAGCTCAAACAAATCGACCTTCTCACCATAAGGGTCTTTCACGCTGATTTTTTTAAGTATTGGTTTAATTCTATTTAAGAATGCCACAAACACATCACCCTCAGGTGTGCCCTCGTTATAAGTTTGATTACCACGGAAAATATTACGCACAAGTACAGTTGCATAATCAATAAGTTTAACTTTTTTAATACTTTTATCACACTTAATAAAAAGTAATTTTGCAAGTGTACCAAGTTTTACTGAGCAAAGAAGTTTACCTGCCATACGAAGTGCAAACACAAGTCCTTTTGACTGTTTAATGCCGAATTTTCTCATTGCACGAGTTGTATCATCACGAAGGTCAATCAAAATATTTCTAATCATAGCATCAAATACGCTTGTAAGATATTCCTTGCAGGTCATACCCTTTGTATCATATTCAAAATCAGGTGTCGCTATACTCTCAATTTGTGCTTTGCTCTCACTTAAAGTTACAAGGCGTATGTATGAAGGGTCCGCAATAATTGAGCCGGTTGTAACATCAAAGAATTTATTGCCCTTTTCGGTTACAAACTCGTTAATACTTTGGTTGTGCATATGACCTGTGAAAACAAGATGCACACCCTCATCCGCAAGAAGTGTTGCAACGCTTTTGTAGTCATACATAAGTGCTGATTTAATAATTGAGAATAGTGGTTGAATTGGAAGCACTGGGTAATGACAAATTGCAAACATTGTTTGATTTTCTTCCCTTGCCTTTTTAGTTTGCTCTTTAATCCATTCAACCTGTTTTTCAGTTAAACTGAATTGACCTTTTGTTTTAATATCAGCATTTATGGCTAAAAGTCGCACACCGTCGCAAAGTTGTGCCACATAAGAAAGATGTTCACTATCTACTGCAATAGCATCAGCAAAACCGAAATCATTATAGAGTTTAATAAGGTCTTCTTTAGGTGTTGGCTCAGGCATATATCTACCATTTTCACCGAATGCGAATGGGTCACCTTTCCAGTCATGGTCGGCAGTAATAAGATAACCCTTTTTACCTTTTGCTTATAAATCATAAAGAAGTTTTATAAACTTTTCGTGACTTTTACGCTCACCATTTTGAGTTAAATCGCCAACAATTAAAACTGTGTCGGCTAAATCAGTTTCACCTAAATATTTGAAAACCGCATTATTGATACTTTCAGTTTCGGCAAAGCATTTTTGCTCGTAATGCATAAAATCTTCATAATCAGCACCACTACAACCTAAATCAGTATCAAAAAAATGTGGGTCAGTTAAAACTAAAAACTTAAAATTCATAATATCTCCTATAAAAATAACCGCTGAAATTTTTCTTATCAGCGGTTATGTGTTTTATTCTACAACTGTAAATCCTTCTGCTTCACGCTTTTGAGCTAATTGCATAATCATTTCTTCTTTTTCTTTACCTGCAATCTTATAGAAGAACATTGGAATTGAGCAAAGAAGCATACTAATTCCTGGTACAATTGAAACAAGTGAGAACATTGCAAATCTCATTGAAGGTTCCATATCAAGTGCTGACACAACTGATGATGAAGAAAGCATTTGTGCCGGGTCAAGACCTATTACCATATACATGATAACTATACCTGATGTTGCGAAAGCATTACCGATTTTGTTGATAAAGCCCTGACAAGCAGCACCAAGAGCATTGTCACGGAATCCTGTTTTAAGCTCCATAAAGTCAAGGCAGTCACCAATCATTGCAAGAGATACTGTGTTGATAACGCCAAGTGGAATACAAGAAATAACAATAAATGGAATACAAGCGTAAAGGTTCATTGTGTACCAACCAACAATTGTTGTTACAATACTTGCAACAAAACCTGCAAGGCAAGTTACAATAACAAGTTTCTTGTAGTCAAACTTTTTCATAAGCTTTGGCATAAAGAGTGTTGCACCAAAAAGACCAACAATTGAACTAATTTGGAAAACTGTTTTAACTGTTGAAATACTACCCTCAATAGCCGCAATTCTTTCTGCCTCAGTTGCAAGAGTTGAGAGTTCAGGACCTATGTAGAATGAGTAACGAGCAACGTGAATAGCTGCTGCTGATACCATATAGCGACCACTTGAAAGAACGCCCATTAAAAGAACAAGAACCAAAGGTTTGCACTTAAACACGCGTGCAAGCTGTGATGGTTCACCTGGTTGACGCTTGCGAACAGGCATTTTAACGTGTTCTTTAACGCCTTTACAAGCACGTGAATACATAATTATACCAAGACCAACTGTTACAATTGCCATTATGAGATATTTTCTTTTTTGTACCATAAGTGGGTCAGGAGCAACCTCTTGACCTTTAACCCATGCCATAATAACAAGGCCAACTACAAGAAAGAGAACTTCAGGAACAGCTGAGCCGATTGAGTTGTAAATCTTACTTACTGAAATAACTGAACTGCGTTCTTCCGAATCAGGTGTCATAACATTTGGAAGTCCCCAGAATGAAACGTCACCAACTGTATAAATCATACCCCA
>JAZKXL010000027.1:0-1610 GCA_045611635.1 Candidatus Fimenecus sp.
CGACTACAAACCACGGTTGCTGAAAACTTTGCCTTTGCTGATAACGACACAATACCCGTGTTATTCTCGATTTTACCACTAACCGCAATACCCGGTGCGTCAAGTGAAATATCATCAGAAAGGGAGTATTCAGGTTCAAAAATAAAGTCGAATTCTTTTTTTGAGCCCTCAAGATTAAAAATTTGTTCAAGTTGAATATTCATAAAACATTCCTCATCACATGCGTAAAATATTATATATATTAATTTTGTTTTTGTCAACAAAAATCTTTAATATTTTTTATATAAATTTACAAAAATATGGCGGGGTCACTGCCCCGCCCCAACATTTTTATTGCTGATTAGTTGATTTTTTCGCAATATTCAAACATTGATTCTGGAAGAGTTTCAGCGTCTGAAGAAATTGTGAATGTAAACTTTGTATCAGAAATCTTTGAAAGTTCGTCAACCTTCTTTAAAAATACTGCGAGTGCTTCGCCTGTTCTATCAGTATCTTCTGCAATTCTATATGTTGCATCAACAAAGATATCAGTAATATCGTGGTCACCTGCGCAAATACCGCTTAAGAAGCCGTAAAATGCGTCATAACCTGAAATTGCGAACACATCAGTTGCAACGAGACGTGCACGATAGTTTACGTCATATGTAAGTTTTGTTTCTTTTTCTACACATACAACGTTACCACTTGAAACATGAACTGCTTCATTAACGTGTTCAACGAGTACCTTTGTTTTTCCTGTTCCTTTTTTACCGATAATAAGAGAAATCATATTATCTCCTCCTATATATTTATTATCCACCCAACAAGGTGGTCGTTTCCCTTAAATGAATTTAGAATTAAAAATTAATTCTCTTTAATAACTCTTCTTTTTGTGCCTCATAACCTGGCTTGCCAAGAAGAGCAAACATATTCTTTTTGTAACTTTCAACACCTGGTTGGTTAAATGGATTTACGCCAAGTACATAACCTGAAATTGCACAAGCTTTTTCAAAGAAATACACAAGATAACCAAATTCATATTCACTCATCTCAGGAATTTCAATGCAAATATTTGGCACACCACCATCAACGTGAGCTAAAAGTGTTCCTTGGAATGCTCTACGGTTAACAAAATCCATTGTTTCACCTGCAAGGAAATTAAGACCATCAGCATTAACTTCATCTTCTTTGATTACAACTTCACGCTTTGGTTTTGTGAACATAACTGAAGTTTCAAAAAGCATTCTAACGCCGTCTTGAATATATTGACCCATTGAGTGTAAGTCAGTTGAACAAATTACACTTGCTGGGAAAATACCCTTGCCGTCTTTACCTTCGCTTTCGCCATAAAGTTGTTTGAACCATTCATTCATCATTGTAAAGTCTGGCTCATAAGCAACCATAAGTTCAACTGCTTTGCCTTTGCCTAAAAGAACATTACGGATTGCAGCATATTTATAGCAATCATTCTTTTCAATATCGCAAACGCTGTAATCTTCGCGAGCATCAGCAGCGCCTTGCATCATTTTATCAATATCAATTCCTGCAACAGCGATTGGAAGAAGACCAACTGCAGTAAGAACTGAATATCTACCACCAACATCATCAGGTACTACGAATGTTTCATAACC
>JAZKXL010000028.1:0-12594 GCA_045611635.1 Candidatus Fimenecus sp.
TCAGGTTACCTTGATGGTGAAGTTATCAGCCTTGAAAAACTCGACGCACTTGCAAAACTTCCATCAAGAGAAGTATTGCTTGCTACAGTTCTCAGTGCATTCAATGCACCAATCGCATCTTTTGCTCGTGCAGTACAAGCTATTGTTGATAAAGATGGCGAAGCAGCACCAGTTGCTGAATAATTTAAAAATAAACTTAAAAAATATTTGATTTAAAAATTTGGAGGTAAATTACCATGGCATCAGAAAAAGTTATGGCAATCGTTGAAGAACTTAAAGTTCTTACAGTTCTTGAGCTTTCAGAGCTCGTTAAAGCAGTAGAAGAAGAATTTGGCGTATCAGCAGCAGCTGCAGTTGCAGTAGCAGCTCCAGCAGCAGGCGCAGCAGACGCAGCAGCAGAAAAGACAGAATTCGACGTTGAACTTACAGAAGTTGGCGCAGAAAAAATCAAGGTTATCAAGGCAGTTCGTGAAGTTACAGGTCTTGGCCTTGCAGAAGCTAAAGCAGTTGTTGACGGTGCTCCTAAAGTACTTAAAGAAGCAGCATCAAAAGAAGACGCTGAAAGCATCAAAGCTAAACTTGAAGAAGTTGGCGCTAAAGTTACTCTTAAATAAGTTAAACTTTAACAAAAAATATCCCTATTCCTTATGGAGTAGGGATTTTTTTATTGCCATTTTATTGAAAATATATAATGATTATGCTAGAATTAATTAAATATATATTTATAAGGGGAAATTTGACTATGTCCAAGTATTCTGACCGTGCAGTTGAACTTTTTATGCAGGGTAAAAATTGCTCACAAGCAGTTTTTGTTGCCTTCGCAACCGATTTAGGATTAACCGAAGAAATGGCGTTAAGCATTTCAGTCGGTCTTGGTGGCGGTGTTGGTAGAATGCGCGAAGTTTGTGGTGCTATAAGCGGTAGCGCAATGGTGGTAGGACTTAAATATCCCGAATATGATAAAACACAAGTTTATGAAAAAGTCCGTGCTATTGCCGATGAATTTAAGAAAACAAATTCTTCAGTTGTGTGTAAAGAACTTTTAGGGCTTTCAAAACCTGAAAATTCAAGTGTGCCAGAGGCACGTACTACTGAATATTACCAAAAGCGTCCATGCGTAAAAATTGTTGAAGATGCTGCTTTGGCAACGGAAAAAATATTGTTTGGAGAGATGAAATAATATGTCAGGTGCTTATGCTTATTTTGAAAATGATACCGCAATTATTGGTAATGATTATATAGAAAGACGATTTTCTACAAAAAACAATCGTCTTGTGACTACTGAAATTGTAAATAAGCGTATAGATGGTGGAAAAGCGCTTAAGTTTCAACCTTTTTCCGCTGAATTCTTTATAGCTTTTAAAAGAAAAAAGTTGTTTGGCTATGCAACTGATTTTCTTTCCTCAAATGAGCTTGAAATCGAAAATGTAAATATACTTAAAAGTCGCGTTGAATTTGTTTTCAAGCCATATGTGTATAGTGGTGCAAGAATTACTTTTATAGTGAATGTTGAAATTGACGACAATCATCATTATATGCACAAATATATTGAAATGATGGTAGACCCTGAACGTCAACACCTTGTAACTATTGATTATATTGATTGTGAACATGTTTGCGTTGACTGCCCACAACAAAAGTGGACAATAGGTGATATTGACAAAGCGCATATTAGTGGTTATCACGCATCATTGGGACAACCATTTTATATGAATGGATTATTTTTCGGCTCTGAATTTCCACTTACCGAAACAAAAATTCGTGATGATGTAGGTTTTATTCGCTATTATAGTGGTAAACGCTTTGACCAGTTAAATCTTAATTGCGGACACACCTTCAAAACATGGAAAACTGTTGTTGGTGCAGCAAGAACACTTGATGAACGTGTGATTCGTGAAGATTTCTTAACATATATTCGTGAAATTTCAAGAAAAATTAAGCCACGTTTTCAATACAATTCTTGGTATGACCATATGCACGATATCACAAATGAAAATATTATTGAGTCATTCCAGCAAATCGAAAACAATCTTTCAAAAACAATAGTACCACCGCTTGATTCTTATGTAGTAGATGATGGTTTTGTTGATTGGGATGCAGACTTTTGGGCGTTTAATAAAAAGTTCCCGAATGAGTTATATCCTGCCGCAACAATAGCAAGAAAATTCTCATCAAATTTTGGTCTTTGGAATGGCCCAAGAGGTGGCTACAACAGCAAAACACCATCATTTGGTAAGCAAATGGAAAAAGCGGGTAAGGGTGGCTACAATAAAGCAGCACAAGATGTTTGTGTATCTTCAACTGAATATATTAAGAATATTACTGATTATTATCTCAATTATCAAAACAAATTTGATATAAATTACTGGAAACTTGATGGTTTCCTGCTTAAAGCGTGTCCATCTAAAAAACATGGTCATATGGTTGGCGGATACAATGGTATGTATCAGTACACTGAAATGTGGGAAAATTGGATTAACATTTTTCACAAACTTCGTTTAAGTCGTGAAACTTTAGGCAGAGATATGTGGATTAACCAAACAAGTTATTCTCCACCAAGTCCTTGGTTTTTACAATGGTCTGATAGTTTGTGGATTCAAAACAGTGAAGATATTGGATTTATTGACAAAACAACAAAGGGTGAAAAGTTAAGTGATAAAGATGTTGATAGAACTCTCACTTACCGTGATAATTGCTATTACGATTTCAGCGTAAGAAGAAACTATCAATTCCCACTTGAATTTCTCTATAACCATGACCCAATTTACGGAAATACCGCAAAAATCTTGATGACTGATGAAGAGTTCCGTAAATATATGTTTATGATGTCAACTCGTGGTATGACATTTTGGGAGCTTTACTATTCTTACAATATGTTTAATGCTGCAAAATGGCGTATAAATGCTGATGCACTTCGTTTTGTACGTAATGAGTACAAAACCTTAAAAACGTCACAATTTATTGGTGGATGTCCCGCAAATGGCGAAACATACGGCTATTCTTGTTGGAGTGAAAACAAAGGGATTATTTCACTTCGCAACCCTGCAAATCATCCACAAAGTATTACTGTAACACTTGATGAAAATATTGGTGTAAACAAAGATATGAAAGATTTGCGTTTTGCTTATGTCTATCCATACAATAGACAAACTGATGGTAAAACATATAACTTTGGTGACCAAATTACAGTAAATCTTGCTCCACTTGAGATGGTTATTATAAAATTCACACAAGCTGAAGAAAAACTACCTAAACTTGTTTATGGTAGATTTGAAAATGATAAAGAATTGTTGCTTTTCTTTGATGATAGAATTTATATTGAAGAAAATAACATTTCTTCTGATGTTAAAATCAGCGGTTACGAGATTTTAGAGGATTATAGTACTCTCAAAATTAATTTTGCCGAGTCAACTGAAAAAGCATTTGTGTCACTTACCGTAAAAAATGCTTTTGGTGATATGAACGATGCACAAATTAATGCAAAATATTATAAGGACTTCATTTGTGAAGATGCAAAAACACCTTGCGGTAGAGATTTTACAATTCAGTGCATACTCAATAATACTGAAGATGGTGTATTACTTAGTATTGGTGATATTATTAATATCAGTAATCGTGAGGGATATGGTGTAATCCGCTACAACAGCAAAACAAATTGTGGTGATATCTCACTTAAAGAAAATGATAAAATTACATTAATTTGCGAGCCAAATGGACTTGTAAAGTTATATGTAAATAAAGACCTTGCTTGTTCCATTTACAGTGGTGATGAATACTGTAAAGCTCTTGAAGATGCTAAAATTACAACTACTGACAAGGTTAGCAAGTTAAAAGTTATGTCTAAAGCATTAGACTTTAACAAAGTATAGGGAGAGTGTTTTTATGTCAGAATTAAACAAACAACTTTTAGCAGCAACTGATGCACAAGCACAAGAAGAAAATATTATAAAATGTGGTAATGTGCGCGTAACAGTGCTTACTGAAACAATGCTTCGTATCGAGTTTTCACCTGACGGCAAGTTTACTGATTTACCATCACAAAGCATTTGGTATAGAAATTTCGATAAAGTGAATTTTACACACAATACTAAAGCAGATGTGCTTGTTGTAAAAACAAATGTTGCTGAATTTAATGTTAATTGCCATTCAGGCGGATTCAATCATGTAATCTTCAATGGTGAAAAGCTTACATATAACTCATCAAATAACCTTAAGGGTACAACACGTACTCTTGACCAAACCTTTGGTCCCAAAGAGCTTGATGATGGTGTTATTTCAACTGATGGTGTATCAATCTATGATGACAGTAAAACACTTCTTCTTAATGATGATGGTACTCTTTCATCGCGCGAAAAGGGTACAAAAGACATTTATGTTTTCGCATACGGCAAAAATTACGTTGCAGGTATAAATGATTTCTATAAAGTTACAGGTAAACCACCACTTGTACCTCGTTATTCGCTTGGTAACTGGTGGAGCCGTTATCGTGCATACACTCAAAAAGAGTATGAAGATTTAATGACTGAATTCTTCCGTCGAGATATTCCTCTTACAATTGCAACAGTTGATATGGACTGGCATTGGGTTGACCTTAAAAAACAATTCAATAAAAAATACAAATCAAGCAATATTTTAAGCAGTGGTTGGACAGGGTATAGCTGGAATACTGAATTGTTCCCTGATTATAGAGCTTTCTTGCAAAAACTTCAGGATATGGGACTTAAGGTTACCCTTAATCTTCACCCAGCTGATGGTGTCCGTGCTTTTGAAGATATGTACGAAGAAATGGCAAAAGCTATGGATATTGACCCAACTACTGAACAATCAGTTGAATTTGACTTAACTGACAAAAAGTTTATTAATGCATATTTTGATATTCTTCATCACCCTTATGAAAATGAAGGTGTTGATTTTTGGTGGATTGACTGGCAACAAGGCACAAAGAGTAAAAAAGCCGGTCTTGACCCATTGTGGCTTCTTAACCACTATCATTATCTTGATACTGACCGTGAAGAGCGTCGTCCAATGATTTTGTCACGCTATGCAGGTATTGGCTCACACCGTTATCCATTAGGTTTCTCAGGTGATACCGCTATTAACTGGAGTGTGCTTAATTTCCAGCCATACTTTACTGCAAATGCAGCAAACTGTGGTTATACTTGGTGGAGCCACGATATTGGTGGTCATATGATGGGTGACCATGATGATGAATTATATATTCGTTGGTTGCAACTTGCAGTATTTTTACCAATTTTAAGACTTCACTCAACAAGTCTTGATATCCTTGGTAAAGAGCCATGGAATTTCTCTTGGGAGGCAGAAACTCTTGGTACCGAATATCTTCGCCTTCGTCATAAGATGATTCCATATATTTATGCTATGAATTATCGCTCATATAACGAGGGTAGAGCACTTTGTGAGCCACTTTATTATACATACCCTGAAAATAAAGAAAGCTTTAAATATGGAAATGAATATTTCTTTGGTTCTGAACTTCTTGTTTGCTCAGTTACAACAAAATTAGATGCTAAAACTAAAACTGCAGCAACTAAAGTTTGGTTGCCTGAGGGTAGATGGACTAATATTTTTGATGGCAAGATTTATAAAGGTGGTCAAGAAACTGTTATTAATAGTCCAATCAATACAATTCCTGTTTTGGCTAAAGAGGGTGCAATTATTCCAATGTCAAAAGACAACGGAAACTCTTGGGGATGTCCTGAACGCTTAGAAATTGATATTTATCGTGGAAATAACACATTCAAATTCTATGAAGATGACGGTGAAACCGGCAAATATAAGAATGGTGAATTCTCAATTACTACAATGACAGTAACTGAAGAAAACGATACAATTAAGTTTACAATCAGCGGTGGTAAAGCACTTAAATGTATTCCTGCAAAGCGTGAATATACGCTTAACTTCAAAGATGTTGAAGACTTTGACGAAGTAGAAGTTATGGTGAACGGAATTGTTACTCCAGTAACAAGTGGCAAGTCATTTGTTAAAATTGGTGATATTAGCACTGAAGATGAAATTACAGTAACACTTACTGGTATTGTTGTAAGAAAGAATAAGCCAGTTAAAGAAAGAGCGCTTGATTGTATTGTTCATCTTAATGGTAACAATATGAAAAAGATGATTACAAGCAAACGTCTTGCAGCTTGTGAAACTGAAAGCGATTACAAATCATTCATTAGATGCACAAAGGCAAAATCATTAAGAATGTGCCTTGACGAAGCAGTATTTGGTTTAGAGTAGACAATTTGTAGGGGCGGGTCTCCGTGCCCGCTCGTCATAATGAGGTAAAATGATGAGATATTGTTGTAACGATATGGAGTGTTATTTGAACTCTGAAGATAAAATAATCACATATTCATCTCGTTTTAATGAGTACGGAATACCCGTGTGTGATGGTGGAAACTCATATATTATCATTTCACATTGCCCTTGGTGTGGTAAAGAATTACCTAAAAGTAAACGCGATGAATGGTTTTATGAATTAGAAAAATTAGGTTTTGAAGAACCTATGTTTGACGATTCAATTCCAGAACAGTTCAAAACAGCAGAATGGTATAAAAAAGAATAAAGGACCTGGTGTGCTTATGAAAACTTATGGTACATATTTTCAAAACGATAAAGATTTACCAATTAAATATGGTGAAATCAATTTAATAAATCCCGAAAGACAAAGACTTCGCGGTGAGCCATTGCTTAAAGGCGTTGAAGCATATCCTGTTTTTCAAGGCTTTTGTGGTACAGACTTTGAACTTATGAAAATGGGTAGAGAAAATAATCTTTCTCACAAATTTCCTGAAGGTGAAAATCGTCTTATAAATGGACATGAGGGTGTAGTTTGGGTACCAAGTGAAAATAGATTTGCAATTGTGCTTATTCGTGGTGGTGATAGTTGGGACCCAACTCGCTATACTGAAGATGAAACATATTTTGAATATGGTTGTGATAAAGCCGATGGATTATTTTGCGACAAAAACTATTTTAATCCTGATATGCTTTTACACTTGCCAAAAGAATATGAAAATTTAACTAAACTACCATTGTCAGTAGCAAAGAAACTCTCTTTTGCTGACCCTTATGCTTGTGCAATTTTCCAACTTGAAAGAATGGAAGATATTGGTGAAGCACAAAATTTCCGTGTAGAAATGGCAAAGCATAAATGTACTGAACAGGAAGCTCGAAAATTAGCAAAAGACAATATATTCCAAAGAGTTGTTGTTTTTGGACTTGGTATGACAGGACTTTTCATTGCAGACCAAATCAGAAGAAATCATCCGAATGCTCAAATCCTTTTTGTAGGTCGTAGTGATGAAACTTGTAAAAAGGTTGTTTTCTCAAAAGAAATTGCAAATGCTGATTATCTTTGCACAGCAGGTCTTACTGAAGAAGAAACAGCACAAAAAATTATTGAGAAAATCGGTGGTCGTGCAACTATGTTTGTTGGTACAAGTGGTGCAAATGTTGAACATAAAATTGCATTCCAACATAAAGTTCTCGGTTGCAACGGTGTTTACAATAGCTTTTCATTAGGACCTGTTGTGTCTTATGATACAATGCCATTTGGTTTTGAAAATCATGTGATTTTCGCATCAATTAATTTCCGTCAGGAACATATGGAAAAAGCAATTGAAGTGTTAGTTGATTCTCGTTATGATGAAGTTGTTGAACTTATTGATAAAGATGAATTCATTAAAGACCCACTTGATGCTTACGAAAACAAAATATTTTGTAAAGGTGCACCACTTAAAACAGGTGTAATCTGGGATAAAAATTATATAGAAGAAGGCAAATAAAATGAAAGCAATAGTAATTCCAAATCCAAATGAAATTGAAATAAGAGAAGTTCCAATGCCTAAAGTAAAAGAGGGCGAAGCACTTCTTAAAGTTAAATATGTGGGTATTTGTGGTGCTGATGTAGCATCATTTACAGGCAACCAACCATTTACAACATATCCACGAATTCCCGGTCACGAATTTTCAGCGGAAATCGTAACAATTCCTGAAAATGATAAGGGACTTAAAGCAGGGGATATAGTTACTTGTAACCCATATTTTAACTGTGGCACTTGTTATAGTTGTGAGCGTGGTTTCGTAAACTGTTGTACTGATAATCAGACAATGGGAGTGCAACGTGATGGTGCATTTTGTGAGTATATTTCAATGCCTGTTGAGAGAATTTATGATGGTAAGGGTCTTTCAGCACAAGAGTTAGCACTTATTGAGCCATTTGCAATTTCGCAACATGCAGTTTCTCGCGCAACTATTAAAGAAACTGATAATGTACTCGTAATTGGTGCAGGTCCCATCGGTCTTTTTGCACTTCTTGCGGCAAAACAAAAGTGTAATAAAATCGTAGTTGCTGATATTCTTGACAATCGTTTAGCACTTGCAACTGAATATGGTGCTGATGCAGTAGTTAATACAAAAACTCAGTCACTTGAAGACTTTACAAAAGAATTCACAAACGGCAACGGTTTTGATGTTTGCATTGAAGCTTGTGGTGCTCCTGAAACATTCTTGGGATGTATTGATAACGCCGCTTTTGCTGCAAATATTATTCTTATTGGTAATGGTAAGCGTGAAACAAACTTTGTTCACTCAATTATTCTTAAGAAAGAACTTAACATTCATGGTAGCCGTAATGCTTTAAAAGATGACTTTATCAGCTTAATTGATATTGTTGCAAATAAAAAAGCTGACCCAATGAAAATGGCCAGCGGTGTTTATGATATGGAAAATGCACTTGATGCATTCAAGGCACTCAGCAACAATGATGGCACACTTGCAAAACTTCTTATAAAAATAGGTGACTAATATGAAAGAAACAGTTATTCAATTTGGTGAAGGTAATTTCCTTCGTGGCTTTTTTGATTATTTTCTTCATAAGATGAATGAAAAAGGGCTTTATGATGGTAAAGCAGTTGTTATTCAGCCAATTCCAATGGGTAGAGTAAAAGAACTTAATGAACAAGACTGTAAATATAATCTATATTTAAGAGGCATTAAAGATGGTGAAATTGTAAAAGAGCATACATATGTTGAATCAATTTCAAGATGTGTTGACCCATATAAAAACTTTGAAGATTATATGGCACTTGCTGATAATCCTGATTTCCGTTTTATTGTGTCAAATACAACTGAAGCAGGCATTGAGTTTGTTGATACTTGTAAATTTGACGATAAACCTGCATTATCATTCCCAGGAAAGCTCACTCAATTTCTTTATAGAAGATATAAAAACGGATTAAATGGATTTGTAATTCTTGCTTGTGAACTTATTGATAATAATGGCACCGAACTTAAAAAATGTGTTCTTAAATATGCAAAACTTTGGAATTTAGAAGAAAATTTCATATACTGGTTAGAAAGTAAGAACCACTTTATCAATACTCTTGTTGATAGAATTGTTACAGGTTATCCAAATGATGAAACAAAAGATGCTCATCCCGATGATAAATTCCTTGACACTGCTGAAATCTTTCATTTATGGGTTATTGAAGGGGATTTCGAAGATGAATTCCCACTTAAGAAAGCGGGTTTCAATGTTGTTTGGACTGATGATGCTAAACCATATAAGAAAATCAAGGTAAGAATATTAAATGGTGCCCATACTTCGCTTGTTGCAGGTGCAATTCTTTCAGGTATTGAAACAGTAGGCGAGGCAATGAATAACGATTTAACAGCATCATTCCTTAATAAAGCAATGAAAGAAGAAATCTTACCAACAATTGGTGAAAATGAAGATAGTATTGCATTTGCAAACAATGTTTTTGACCGATTTAAAAACCCATTTATCAGTCATAAATGGCGTTCAATCGCACTTAATTCAGTTAGTAAATATTCAGTTCGCGTGTTGCCAACTTTGTTAGAGTATAAAGAGAAAAATGGTACATATCCAAAACTTTTAACAATGTCACTTGCATATCTTATATATTTCTATAAAAACGATACTCCTGATGATGCAAAAGATGTTGTTGAAGCAATGAAAAATGATAACATACAAGAAATTCTTGCAAATACATCATTATGGCAAACAAATCTTTCAAATATGACTGAAATAGTTACTGAATATTATAATAAAATCCAAACACTTGGTGCAAAGGAAACATTGAAATGGATTGTATCACAATAAATGAAAAAGATAATGTTTGTGTAGACCTTTCTACTGGTCATAAAATTGCAATTTGTGATATAGAAAAAGGTGCAAATGTTGTTAAATATGGTTATCCAATAGGTTATGCAACTAAAAATATTAAAAAGGGTGAGAGTGTTCATTCTCACAATATGAGAACAAAGTTAGGCGATATTCTTTCTTATGAATATAACCCTACGTTTTCAGAACTTGCACCTAAAGAACCATTCACAATCAATGCATATGTCCGTGAAAATGGTGATATAGGTATTAGAAATGATATTTGGATTATTCCAACAGTTGGTTGCGTAAATAGTATTGCAAAGCAATTAGCTGAAAAAACAGGTGCAATATGCTTTTCACACCCTTACGGATGTAGTCAATTGGGTGACGATATGACTGTTACTCAGCTTGTACTTCGTGGACTTATTAACCACCCAAACGCAGGTGGCGTATTAGTCCTTGGGCTTGGTTGTGAAAATAATAATATTCCTGAAATGCAAAAAGTGCTTGGCACTTGGAATGAAGCAAGAGTTAAATTCCTTTCAGTTCAGGATTGTGAAAATGAGCTCCAGCAAGGTGTCGAACTTATAAATGAATTAAAAGAAATCGCCTCAAAAGATAAGCGAGAAGAAGTGCCGGTTTCAAAACTTAAAATCGGTCTTAAATGTGGCGGTTCGGACGGCTTTTCAGGGATTACCGCAAATGCAGTTTGTGGTAAAGTAACTGATGAAATTTGTGCTATGGGTGGTACTGCAGTGTTAACTGAAGTGCCTGAAATGTTTGGTGCTGAAACAGTGCTTTTTGACCGTTGTATAAATAAAGAAGTTTTTGATAAAAGTGTTAACCTCATCAACAATTTCAAGCAATATTTTAAAGACCATGGTGAACCGGTTTCCGAAAACCCATCACCGGGAAATAAAGAAGGCGGAATAACTACTCTTGAAGAAAAATCTTTAGGATGTGTTCAAAAGGGTGGCACAGCACCTGTTGTTGATGTCCTTAACTATGGTGATACACTCAAAAAACAAGGTCTTAACCTTTTAAATGGTCCGGGTAATGACATAGTTTCAGTTACAAATCTTTCAGCGGTAGGTTGTCATCTTGTGTTATTTACAACGGGTAGGGGTACACCGCTTGGCGGACCTGTACCAACGGTAAAAATTGCATCTAATGACAATATTGCAGCAAAAAAATCGCATTGGATTGACTATTCGGCATACGGATTTGATAAACAAGCAAAAGCTAATGAATTATTAGACCTTATTAAACGAGTTGCAAATGGCGAACTCACTAAAAATGAGATTCAAGGCAACCGTGAAATCGCAATATTTAAAGACGGAGTAACATTATGATTATTGATGCACATGCTCATTTATGGAAAAAACAAAATGGAATAGTAAACGGCAAACCCATCTATGATGTTGGCGGCGGTAAAAGTAATTTTGGTGGAGAAATCAAACAAATGATGCCACCATATATGACTGATGGCGAAAATTCAGTTGAGCGTTTTCTTGCTAATATGGATTACGCCGGTGTCAGTGGTGCAGTGATTACCCAAGAGTATATTGACGGTAATCAAGACGAATACTTACTTCAATGTAAAAGTGACCGCATTAAAATATGTGCATTATATGAAGAAAAGCCAATGGGTGATATAAGTGGATTTGATGGCATTAAAATATGCGCAGGCAGATTACAAGACAAAAATCTCTTAAACCACCTTGAACCATTCAAACTTGCAAATGAAAACCGAAAATTCATTTCGATTGATTTGGCTGATGGTGATGAGCAAACTGAAATGATGCAAGAAATTATTGATATGTTTCCTGACCTTAAAATTGCAATAGGTCATTTTGGAATGGTTACTCGCGATGGTTGGCTTGAACAAATTAAACTTGCAAAGAATAAGAATGTTTTCATCGAAAGTGGCGGAATTACTTGGCTTTTTAATAGTGAGTTTTACCCATATCCATCAGCGGTTAAAGCAATTATTGAGTCTGCAAACCTTGTAGGTTTCGATAAACTTATGTGGGGTAGCGATTACCCTCGCACAATGACTGCTATTACATATAAAATGAGTTTGGATTTTATTGAGAAAACAACCGAAATTACCGAAGAAAATAAAAAACTCATTCTCGGCGAAAACGCAAGAAAATTCTATGGATTTAAAGATATTCCAATCCCACAAAAAATCAAAAATATGGTAGAAGATTAAAAAACAGCACTCACCAATATGGTGGGTGTTTTAATATATGCAAACCGTCGCACATGGACTATGAGTTCTCGTCTCTCCCTAAAAACTCAATATAACGAATAAAACCCACACATCAAAAAGATGTATGGGTTTTATTGGCGCAGAAGGAGAGACTCGAACTCTCGCACCGGTTTCCCGGCCTACGCCCTTAGCAGGGGCGCCTCGTCACCAACTTGAGTACTTCTGCAAG
>JAZKXL010000029.1:0-17494 GCA_045611635.1 Candidatus Fimenecus sp.
TAAACGAGCTGGAGGAAAATTTCTCTCATAGCTGTGTTAATAGCATCACAAACAAGGTCTGTGTTAAGGCATTCAAGAAGAGTTTTGCCAGGAAGAATTTCAGCAGCCATAGCAGCTGAGTGAGTCATACCTGAACAACCAAGTGTTTCAACAAGTGCCTCTTCAACAATACCGTCTTTAATGTTAAGTGTGAGTTTGCATGTACCCTGTTGAGGAGCACACCAACCGATGCCGTGTGAGAAGCCAGAAATATCTTTGATTTCATAAGCTTTTACCCAATTTCCTTCTTCAGGAATTGGAGCTGGACCATGGTGAGGTCCTTTTGCTACACAACACATTTTTTCAACTTCATGTGAGTAGTTAATCATAATAAATGAAAACTCCTTTCATAATTTAGCGGAATAATTCCTATCTTATAAATTATACAATTACTTATAAAATTTTTCAATAGTTATTTTGACAAAAGATTGACAATGAAAGAGAATTTTATAGTTATAATTGTAGTATAACCAAAAAAATGCAAAAACAAAGTGCAAAATGTATTACAAAAAGAAAATTAGCCAACGAGAACAGTAAGTTCATTTTACGAGTTGTTGCACAAATAAAAAAACGCCCGTCCTATTGGACAGACGCTTTTGGTTTGTGTCGGCATTACCTATTTTTCCGGGCCGCTTCCAGCCAAGTATTTTCGGCGCAAATGAGCTTAACTACCGTGTTCGGGATGGGAACGGGTGGACCCTCACTGCAATCAACACCGACTCACGAAACTGTTCATCTCGTGAACGCAAGAGATATTTTACCAAAACAAAATACAAATTGCAAGCATTTTTTTACAAAAATACGAACTTTGTTAAAAATCAATAAAAACAAGTAGCGAATCACCTGCTCACAAGGTAAAAACAAACAATAAACCATTTGTTTTTTCGCAAGACAATGTGGCGAAGGCGAAGCTGTATCAGGCATACTGCGAGCCAAACGCCACGACATATTGCGGAAAAAGAAACTATTTTACTTTTGTTACATCTAACACAACATATTCATAACCCTGATTAGGGTCAAGCACCATATAAACAGCAGTTGTGTCATTTATAAATGTAAGATTAGAATGGCTTGAATAGTTGTCATCCTTGTATTTTGCATATTCACTTGTCTCAAGGTTAAAAACATGCACTTGGTAATCCATTATGTTTGTAACCGTGCCAAGCATTACAAGATATTTACCGTCAGGGCTTATAGAAATCATTTCGGCATTCATTCTATAACCGATAACAGTCTTCTCTTCACCTGTTTTAAGATTATAAAGTTTACCATCATTTTTATTGAAGATATAATCACCACAGTGCATATAATTTGCACTCATTGTTCCGTAGAACGATGCGGTAACTTTTTCTTCTTCACCAGTTTTGCGGATTACATCAAAGCCCTTGTCGGTTTTTCTCATAAAGATTACCGAATTGCCATCAGTAAGCAAGAATTTACCGTAAACGTCAGTTGCATATACCTTTTCATCTTTGCCGGATTTAATAAAAATATCCTGTTGACCACTTCCCGCCTCATATTCACGAGCAGAAATAAAAGGAATTTCACCTGACGCAATGTAGCTTTCATTTGTAAGGATACAGAAATCCTCAACACCAGCACCGGTAGTTATATCAATACCGCGATTTATAATCTTTAGGAATCTTTCAGTTTTACCTGTTTCTAAATCAACAACAAAACTTTCCGGCCACAAGCTTACTTTTTGCGTAAGAGCGTTTTTGCTTGTAGTTGCAAGAAGCAACGCCTTACCCTCTTGTTCATAACCCTTTGGAAGATTTACAAGTTGAAACGCCATCATATCATAAAAATAAACTTCATCTGTGTTATTGGCTACAAAAAGCCCTGTGCCGAAAATCTTGCCAGCAAGTTTTACATACTCAATAGTTACAGGAATTGTCACTTTACCCAATTCAATAGAAGTGTTAATACTACCCGTAGATTTAACTGGCGTTATTTTGTCTTCTTTGTATTGATAATATTGCAATTCATAAGTGCTTGAATAACTATAGAAAACGTCAGGAATATCGGTTTGAACAAGATTAACCGCCACACCTTCACGTACAACCTGAATATTTGACACTCTATCTTGTGATTGAGTTGTTGTTTCAGTAAAATCAGTGTTGCTATTAGTTTCAGGCATATACTTAACTGCCACAAAAGCTGCCACTAACCCAAGTGCTAAAACTGCAAATACGATTGTCATAAAATCTTTCTTCGTTAATGGCTCACGTGGTTGCTTTTCTTTCTTTTCTTTTGGTGGTTTGGGAGTTTTCTCTTTTTTCACCTTTGGTTCTTTAGAAACTTTTTCTTTCTTTTCCTTCGGCACCTTTGGAGCTTTTTCTTTTTCCACTTTTGGCTCTTTTACCTTTTTTTCTTTAGGAGCTTTCGTTTTTTCTACTTTCTCCTCTTTTGGTAAAATTGGTGTTTTTTCTTTAAGTGGCTTTTCTTTTTTTACCTTTGGAGGTTTTGGCTCCTTCACCTTTTCTTCTTTCGGAGGTTTTGGCGTTTTCTCCTTTTTCGCTTTTGGCTCTTTAGGAGCTTTAGGTGATTTTTCCTTTTTTACCTTTTCCTTTTTCGGTTCACTTACCTCAACAGGAACTTCATCTATATCAATTTTTTGGTACTTATTATTGAGAGAACTTTTTTCTTCCAAAATAACACCTCCAATTTATTACATACTTAAATTATTATACAATTTTTGCAATAATAATGCAACAATAAAAAATATATAAAAAATGGCGAGGTCAAGACCCCGCCATACCATTTTTTTATTTTGCTGCATTCAATGCTGCGAAATTATCTTTATTAGATTTATAAAGTTTCTTGAACACTTCAAAGTTCTTATCATAGATTGGTTTGTTGTCAGTATTTGGTACAAATGTTTTTGCTGCAGGAATAAGTTTTTTTGCGTCAGGAACTTTTTCAATAATACCAGCACCAATAGCAATAAGAACAGCCGCACCAACTGCACCAACATTTTGTGGACTTGCAACAGTTTCAACTACACGACCTGTGCAATCCGCAAGAATTTGAGCAGTAACATCTGACAATGCACCACCGCCAACAAAACGGATTGTTTTTGAAGTTTTAACTTTCTTTTCTTCAGTTTCAAGGAACCAACGAAGGTGGAAGCAAACACCCTCAACAACGGCTCTAATCATTTCAGTTTTACCTGTATCAAGACTGATATTGAAGAACATACCACGAGCATTTGGGTCTTCAAATGGGCAACGGTTACCATGAAGCCATGGTGTAAAGATTACTCCGCCACTACCTGCAGGAATTGAATCAACAACCGCCATCATATAGTCATAAAGATTTGTATAAACAACTTCCATATCTTCAGTTTTAAGTTTGAGAGCATGTTGTTTATCAAGATAAATGTCAATTTCATCAAGTGCCAAATGGTCTTTTACCCATTCAACACACTTACCGGCTGTTTCAAGCTCACCGAAGTAGTTGTAAATGCCATCTTCTGCACCAACAACCGCAGCCATCATAGTGCTTGCATCAACAACACTCTTGTCAGTAACAGTTGAAACCCAACCTGATGTACCTTGATAAACGTGAGTGTCACCAAGTTCAGTAGCACCTGCACCAACGCCGATAAGTGTAGCGTCGCCACCGCCACCAAATACTGCAATACCAGGTACAAGACCTAATTCTTCAGCTTGTTGTGGACGAAGCTCACCGATTTTTTCAGTACAGTCAGCGATTCTTGCAAGGTGTTTCATATCAACACCAAGAAGTTTACAAATTGTAGGGCTCCAATCCTTCTTTTTAAGGTCATAAAGAAGTGCACCAAAAGCGGAGTCCTTAGTCATTACAAATTCACCTGTCATACGACAAATGAGATATTCTTTAACATCAAGCCATTTATGTACCTTTGCAAAGCTTTCTGGCTCGTTTGCCTCAGTCCACTTATATTTCCATACAGGGTCTTTAACACTTAACGCAGCCGCACCGGTAATTGCAAGGGAAGGAAGAAGCTTAAAGATGTTACCGCCTGCAACCTGTGGGCCATAAGCAATACCTTTTTTGATTTCTTCAGTTGCACGCTGGTCCATATAACTGAATGCACGACGAACATGATTGCCATCTTTATCAACAAGTACAAGACCTTGCATTTGCGAGCAGAAAGAAATACCATAAATATTTTTAGGGTCAACGCCTGATTTTTCAATAACTTTTTTTGATGTTGAGCACATTGCGCCCCACCATTCGTCAGGGTCCTGCTCAGCACCACCATTAGGCATAATATAAAGCTTGTAACCTTCAGTTGCTGCCTCTAAAAGTTCAATAGTCTTACCTATTTTGAAAAGACAAGTTTTAACACCTGTTGTACCAATATCAAAGGCAAGAGCATAAATTTCTTTTTCCATTTTCACTTTCTCCTTCAACTAAAAAGTCGTATATGAAACAATATTATCACAAAGTAATATTTTTGTATAGATTTATTTTTAATTTTCTTTTGCTAACATTTTCATTTCTTTACTGAAAACAATCGTAAACACTATTGATGCTGTTATAATTGATACTGCATCAGACACCGGCTCTGCAAGGAATACTGCAAACACCTTGTTTTCAAAAAAGTTGGGCAAAATATAAATCAGCGGCACAAGAAGTATAACTTTTCTCAAGCACGCAATAAAAAGTGATGCCTTTGCTTTGCCCAGTGCAATAAATGTTTGCTGAATTGCCATTTGAATACCGAAAAATACCATAGCACAACCATAAAGACGAATTGTCCACGTTGCAGTATCAAGAAGCAAAGGATTATCATTGAAAATTCCAATAAAGAATTGTGGGAATATTTCAATAGCCATACCGAAAGCAAAAACATAAGTGAAGCAAATAATCAAAAACGCCTTAAATGCTTGCTTTACTCTATCAGCATTTCCTGCGCCGTAGTTATAACTAATTATTGGCTGTGCGCCTTGTCCAATTCCTTGTGCAGGCACCCACGCCATTTGAAAAACAGTAGTACAAATAGTCATAGCACCTACCGCAATGTCACCACCGTATTTTTGCAACGACGAATTAAACGCCACATTGATTACAGCTTCGGTTGCATTCATAACAAATGGTGAAATACCAAGTGCTAATACTGGTGCAAGGATTTTTATGTCCGGCAAAAGATTTTCTTTATGGATTTTAAGTTTTGTCTTTTTACCAAGTAAAAACGACAATACCCAAACTGCTGAAACGGCTTGAGAAATAATTGTTGCAAATGCAGCACCCTCAACCCCCATATCAAATCCAAATATAAATATAGGGTCAAGTATAATATTGCAAATTGCACCTATAAGCACCGTTGCCATACTGATTTTTGTAAATCCCTGAGTCGTTATAAACATATTAAGACCAAGAGAAATCATTACAAAAGCTGAACCTGCAACATAAATTTTCATATATGGAAGTGCATATATAATTGTACTTTCACTTGCACCGAAAAGCATTAAAAACTTTTCACCAAATATAAGGAAAACAGTTGTGAGAATTACCGATAACACTAAAAGTAATGAAAAACAGTTGCCAAGAATTTTTTCTGCTTTCTTTATGTCACCCTTACCCATTTGGATTGCAGCACGAGGTGCACCACCTTGGGCTACAAGCATTGTAAAAGCTGAAATCAACACAATTATGGGATTGCAAAGTCCCACACCGGTAATTGCCAGTGTTCCCACATCTTCCATGTGACCTATATAAATTCTATCTACTACATTGTAAAGAAGATTTACAATTTGTGCGAGAATTGCAGGAATACTAAGTTTTATTATTAGTTTCCATACGGGAGCTGTTGCCATTTGTTTTGAAATATCTGCCTTATTGCTCATTTTGTCACCTAATCAAATTTTGGTATTTACTAAGATATTTTGACATTTGCTCACTTGTAATATATTCGGTTAAACAACCAACTCCAGTAACGCATTTACCGCCAGTAATATTACCTGCAAGGATACACTGTCTAAAATCCATATCATTGTAAAGCCCATAGATAAATCCTGCAAGAAAAGCGTCCCCCGCACCTGTTGCGTCAACACATTTAAACTCATCAATATTATCTACAGTAAAATAGTCACCATCATAACCTGCACAACCATTTTTGCCAAGTTTTACAATTGGTTTTTCAAAGTAATTGCGAAGAAAATCAATGGCTTTTTGTGGTTCACGTGTACCAGTAATTTTCTCAGTTTCATCAATGTTTGGTGTGTAGTAATCGGCAATTTCTAAGTAATCCTTGTATTTTTCAACGGACATATCTTCACTGTAACCCGTGTCTAACACCAAAATCGTTCCATCTTTTTTAAGTTGTTGATACACCGGCAAAATCATTTCTTGCATGCCAACAATTTTCGCACCTTTAAGAGAGTTATAAATTTTTTCTAGAATTTTATCATCATAACTTTCTGTGCCACCGAAAGATACAAAAGTGCGGTCACTTTCAGTAATTATTGCTGATGTTACATTCAGCGGATAATTCTTACTTTCAAAAATTTCGTATTTTGTCCCACTCTTATCTAACTCAGTTTTAGCAAACTGCGAAAACATATCATCACCTAAAAAAGTGCCAATTTTCGCAGGAACACCTAAGCGAGAACAATTAATCATAGTTGCAGGAAATCCACCGCCAAGACAAACTTTAAAATCTTTGCAATAAATTTCTTCACCCTCGTTTGGAATTCGTGGCATTCCCGAATAAAGCAAATCCACATTAAGTTTTCCAAATGCTGCTACAAAACTCATTTCCATTCTCCTGTAAACGCCTTGTTAAGTTCAATATATTTATCAACTAACTCTTCCGCTAAAGAATATGAGCCAACTAATGGATGTAAATATAAACAGTCCACCGCTGATTCACGGTCGCAATTTATAATTGCTTTTGATGCAAGGCGCTCATACGCTTTAACTCTTGTTATAATCTCTTGATTTTCAAATGGCACTTCACCAATTTTAATTGGTGTAACTTTTCCATCAACAATTTCACAAGAGATTTCAACAGTATCACTTTCATCTAAAAAATCAATGGCTTTATCAATGTTCGGCACACAAGCGATAATTTTTTTATCACTCTTTTGGGTTTTAGCATCAATAATTCCAAGCGCTACTCCCGCATAGCCACCATCATCAGGTGCATACATGTCAAACTGCCAAGTGGAGTTTCGTTTTTCACCTGTTTCACTTGCCATATATGAATTTTCGCGAAGTCCATAGTAATAATTAAATATTTCTAAAGCTTTTTCAAAATCATTTTCAATATCAACAAGCGACAATTCTTCAGTCATTTTTTCATTTATGTCGGCAATTTGTTCACCGCGAGTACATTTTGCATTAAGAATATTTTCAACTGCTTTTTCACGATTATAAAAATAATACATATATTCATTTGGCACATACTGTTTGCGCATTAAGAAATCTTTGCTGAAATATCTCAAATCCGTATTTTCATACGCCTTATCGTCACTTACAATTTTGCTTGTAATGTCAGCACCATCTGCCTTAATATACTTAAAAAACGACAAATGGTTAAGACCATAGCAAAGTGCGTCTAAATAATTTTCAGGGTAGCCATACAACTCTTCAAATCTTCTTAACATTCCGCTTGGAGCATCGCAAATACCGTAAGTAAAATCATAACCCATATCACGAAGAGTTTGTGAAACCACGCCTGCAGGATTTGTGAAATTAAACACCATAGCACCCGGTTTTGCATATTTTTTTACAAGTTCACAATACTCTTTAAGCGCAGGAATACTACGCATTGCAAAAGAAAAACCTGCTGCACCTGTTGTTTCTTGACCAAGTATACCTAAATCAAGAGCAATTCGCTCATCACGGCAACGCATACGGTCACCGCCTGCACGAATTGTTGTAATAACATAATCTGCATCTTTAATTGCTTCAACAGGATTTGTTGTAAGAACAAAGTCCATAAACGGACAAAGACGGCGAGAAACTTCTCTCGCCATCTTACCGTAAATGTTTAACTTTTGCTCATTGTTATCCATAAAGACAAGCTGAGTAATGCCCATCTTAAGAGCTCTGCCCGCAATGCTTTTTGCTAAAAACATTGAACGGACTCCGCCACCACCGATAACCGCAAGTTTCATATATTAGAGTACCTCTCTTACGTTGCTTTCGCCTGAATCAAGGTTAAGGCGTAATGTCTTATCTACACCGTTTTCAGTAAAGTCAAGGCGAATAACATCTTCACTTTCAAATTCAGCAAAGTTTACTTTATAATCTTTATCTTTAAAGAAATCCTTTAAGTAGCCAATTCTTTCATCATCAAAGTCCCCCGCATTGTCGGAAACGAAAAGTACGTTACCACAAATTGAGTTAACCTTACCGTGAAGAAGTTTTTGTTCCATATTGTAACCAATGTTAATGTCACGAAGGAAGAATACATCAGGGTCGTTACAAAATGCTCTACCATCAAGATGATTACGGAAAATTGTGTTTGTAATAGCATTTTGTGATGATGGCATTTCAGCGTTTGTTCTAATACATGTAACAATAGAGTTGATGTTAAGACTCTTCTTGAGTTCAAATTTCCAATTCTTGTTTACGTCACAAGAAATACGACAAGCATCAAAAATACCCATACAAGTACCAAGAGGCACACCGCAACCGAGAATCCATTTGTCACCGCAAACTTCACGAAGGAAATCTACGCCATCACACATAATTTCGCCACGAGTTTTGCCGTTTCTTGGCTCAATGCATTGACTATAAAGGAAGTCAAGTTTAACCATATCAAACCCCCAAACATTGAGAATTGTGTCGAATACTTTTCTTAAATATTCACGAACCTCTTCGTTGTAAATATCAAGTGTGTAAGCACCGCCCCAACCTTGGCAGCCAAGCATTTTTTTGCCGTTACGATTGTGTCTAAGCAACCAATCAGGGTGCTTTTTAGCAATCATAGAATTGCACTGAGCACTGAAAGGTGCAAGCCAAAGACCTGCCTTGTAACCTTTTTCGTGAATTTTATCAGCAATATATTTCATACCATGAGGGAATTTTTTGTGGTCAGTAATAAGCCAGTCACCAACTGCTGCCTGATAACCATCATCAACTTGGAAAATGTTAACTTCTTCGCTTGCTCTATCAAGGCCATTAAGGTCACGAAGAATAATATCTTCATTGATATTTTGGAAATAGTTGTACCATGATGTGTAACCTGAAAGGTGTTGAATTGTAGGTTTTTTGCAACCAACAAAGTCAAAAAAGTATTTATCCATAACTTTGTCCATATCGCCCTCAATAATTGCGATATCAAACATTTCATACTCTTGACCTGCAGTAAGTTTAAGACCTTCAACATCTTTTTTGATTTTGAATTCATTGTCATTCATATCAACATCAAAGATTGTGTAGCCCTGACGCTCACTTTTTGAGCCGTAAAGTTTAATCTCACGCTCACCTTTTTCACGGAAATAGCAGTATGTATAGCCGTGGAACTTACCTGTTTCACCGTACTTTTCAAAATGATAGTCACCTGAAAGACCTACAAAGTGAGCAGTAAATTTTGAAATTTTTGCTACTTCAATAAGACCATCAAATTTATCTTTTTTTGAGAATTCACGGGATGTTGTCCATGCTTGATAACCATTAGCATAGAACAAATCCTCATCATCAAAATCTTTTTCATATTTAAGAGCAAGACTTACCATTTCAAAGTCTTTTTTCGCATGAAGAGTTGCTTTAATGCTACCTTTTTTCTCATCATACTTAAAATTAAAGTATTCGTTTTCAAAATCTTTACAGCTTACAACTGAGCCGTTACATTTTAATTCAGCATAAAATTTGCACATACAAAGTTCCCCTTATAATTTTTATATAGCATAATTTTACCATATAGACATAGCAAAATCAATAGTTTAAACATCTTGCAATACTATAGTATTTTTGATAAAATATATTAATCACGATTTTTGAGGTGTAATTATGGGATTTATCCCCTACAATTCAAGAGATTTGTTTTTCAAAAATAAATTTGGTAGCGTATCAGCGGGTGAAGAAATCCATCTTCGCCTAGTTTTGCCACGCTCATTTTGTTGTAGTTGCTCTCTTCTTTTGCTTCGCCGTGATGATGGTGTTTATGAAGAATTCCCTATGTCTTGGGCGGGCATGTGCGGTGATGATGCTGAGATTTGGGATATTTACACCAAAATAGACACAGCGGGATTATACTGGTATCACTTTGACTATTTTTCATCTTATGGTAGAAGTTCAGTTTTACAAACGCAAGATGGAATTGGTGATTTTTCAGGCAACCGCCTTGCTCATAAAGACTGGCAACTTACAGTTACTGAAAAAGATTTTACAACGCCCGACTGGCTTAAAGGCGGAATAATTTATCAAATTTTCCCTGACCGTTTTTATAACTCGGGTGCGAAAAAAGAGAATGTTCCTACTGACCGAATTTTGCGTGATGATTGGGGCGCAGAACCTGAATGGCGCCCAACCGCTGAAGGCAAAGTCCTTAACAATGACTTTTTTGGTGGCGACCTTAAAGGCATACAAGAAAAACTGCCTTATCTTAAAGATTTAGGCGTTACTTGTATTTATCTTAACCCTATTTTTGAGGCGCACTCAAATCACCGTTACGATACTGCCGACTACAGTAAAATTGACTCGGTTTTAGGTGATGAAAAAGATTTCAAAAATCTTTGTAAAACTGCCAAAAAACTTGGAATTCACATAATTCTTGATGGTGTTTTCTCACATACAGGTGATGATAGCGTATATTTCAACAAAAAAGGTAGATACGAAACTCTTGGTGCATACAATTCCACCGAAAGTCCATATTACAAATGGTACAAGTTTGAAAATCACCCTAACAAATATCAAAGTTGGTGGGGTTTTGAAACCTTGCCGGAAGTTATTGAAGAAGGCGAAGAATACCGCAATTTCATAAATGGTAAAGGCGGAATTATTGAAAAATGGCTTAATGCAGGCGCTAGCGGATTCCGTTTAGATGTTGCTGATGAGTTGCCCGACATTTTTATTGATGAATTAAGAGCAAGATTAAAAGAAACTAAACCTGACGCGCTTCTTATGGGTGAAGTTTGGGAAGATGCTACCACAAAACACAGTTATGGTAGTCGTAGGCGTTATCTTTTAGGTAGTCAGTTTGACTCAGTAATGAATTACCCATTTGCAAATGCTGTTATTGATTTTTGTCGCAATGGCAATGCCGAAACTTTTATGGCAACCATTATGCAAATTGTTGAAAACTATCCAAAACAATGCCTTGATGTTATGATGAATCACATCGGCACTCACGATACTGAACGAGCAATTACAAAAATTACAGGCGAAAGTTGCGAATATCGTGATAGAGCGTGGCAGTCTTGTCACTCGCTTGGAGACAAATATCAAAAAGGTGTTCAGTTGTTAAAGTGTGCCGTAGCATTACAATTTACACTCCCCGGTGTACCATCAATCTATTATGGTGATGAGGCAGGTTTAGAGGGCTATAAAGACCCGTTCAATCGTGGTTGCTACCCTTGGGGAAACGAGAACAAAGAATTGCTTGATTTCTACAAAGCAATGGGTAAAATAAGAATGAAAAATCCTGTGTTTCAAAAAGGATATTTTTCTCCTGTTTCATCAATGCTTGGTTGTGTTGCATTCCGTCGTCACAATGAAAACGGCGATGTTATGGTAATTGTAAATAGAAACGAGCATTCAATAAATTACCATTTACCCGACTATTTTAGCAACTCAAAGGCACTTTATGGCAGTAACCCCGAAAACAACGAAGTCTTTATTGATGGTTGCTCCTTCGTAATACTTTCCTTGTAAAACAAAAGTGTTTATGATATTATTTTATTGAATATAAACTTGGTGGTTAAAAAATGACTAAAGCATTTGGCTATTTACCAAAAAATCAAAGAATTTTATGGCTCGCACTCCGCATTATCATTCTCGGTTGGGGTGTTTACGGGCTTTTTCATGGTTCAGTTGTTGAGTTTTTAGAGGCGATTTTTGCTATTATATTCACTCATCTTTGGGACTTCTTTCAAATTTTCGGTAAAAAATCATTTATAATTGAAATTGAAGCATCAACACAAACAATGCTTACTCTTTTTATTTTTATTGCCGTGTGTATTGGCTCAACCCTTAATAACCGTACAACCTTTGAGCATTTTGACCTTGTAACCCACTTTTCATCAGGTGTGCTTTCCGCTTGGTTTGGTTACGATTTTGCAAACATTATTTATCGCAAGCGTGGTGATTTAGGTCCTGCTATGTCATCACTTTTCTCACTTGCATTTTCACTTAGTATTGCAGTTGGTTGGGAAATCTATGAATTTTCAATGGACCAAATTTATGGTATGACTTTACAAAAAGGCAACACTGATACAATGGTAGACTTTGTTTGTTGCGCAGTAGGTTCAGTAATTACTATGCTTTTTGTTGCTTTTTTACGCAACGGAATTATTGGTAAAAACAAAGACGAAATTAAAGAGCTTCGCCGTTTAGAAAACGAAAAGCGTCTTCTTAAGGACAAGCTTTATATGGATTATATAAACTCAAAGGAGGATGAATGATGAAAAAAGTTGTTTCACTTCTTCTCGCAACGCTCACTCTTGCACTGGTGCTTTGTTCTTGCTCCGCACCTGCAAAAATCAAAGTGAATGGCGTAAAAATTGATAATGAAATCTATATATATTTTGAAAATACTCTTTCAAAAGACAAAAACGGCAAAGTCAGTGAAGATGCAATTAAATCAGCAATTTCTCGCTATGTTGCAATAAATTCAGAGTTTCACAATCGCAAACTTTCACTTGACGCCGACCTTAAAGGTGCTATTTCAAATACCGTAAACGACTTGTGGCATCTTTACGGCAATTACTACAACAAAATTGGTGTTTCAAAGCAAACAATTTACAAAATTGAGCTTTCAAAAGCGTATGAATCTGCTCTTCTTGCTGAATATTGCAAAAATGTAAGTGAAGATGAAATTAAAGCATATTTCAAGGAAAATTATATGGGAATCCGTTTTGTTACTGGCTATCTTTTTAATGTTGACGAAGCCGGCACAAGTACTCCTATGGCACAGGAACAAAAAGACTCTATAATTGTTTCATATAACTCGGTTGTTGAGTTAGTCAACGCGGGCACTCTTATTGAAGAGGCAGTTGCATCTTTAGGTGAAGATACCGAAGTGCACAATACTCTTATAAACAACTTTAGCGAAAGCACCTTCCCTGCAGGTTTTTGGGATGAAGTAAAAAAAGTTGAAGTGGGCAAAACCGCAACAATAACACTTGATGACTATGTTTTTCTTGTACAAAGAATTGATGTTTTTGACAAAACCTATGGGTACTATGAAAACAATCGTACAGCTTGCCTTGAAGCAATGAAAGGTGAAGAATTTTCAAAAGTTGTTGACAGCTGGACAAAAAATTATATAGCGGAATAAACAAAAACGAGTGATTATTTTCACTCGTTTTATACGCCTCCTTAGTTAAATGGATATAATAAATCCCTCCTAAGGATTAGTTGTGGGTTCGATTCCCGCAGGGGGTGCCATAAAAGCAAAACCACCTACTCAATTGAGCGGGTGGTTTTTGTTGTTTTTTATTATTTTATTTCTCCGTGTTTTTCACAGTCAGCAATTTCTATAATCTCATTTTTTTCATTGACAAAAACTACGTCTGGCTTATGATTTTTAATTTCTTCAGGAGTCATTTGAGCATAAGCCATAATAATAACTTTATCGCCAACTTCAACACATTTTGCAGCTGCACCATTAAGGCAAATGCAACCACTGTTCTCTTCACCAGTGATTATGTATGTTTCAAATCTATTGCCATTATCAATATCAGCAATTTGAACTTTTTCGTATTCAACTAATCCCGCAGCATCCATCAACGTTTTATCAATGGTAATGCTTCCAACGTAATTCAAATCCGATTGAGTTACTGTTGCACGGTGAATTTTGCTTTTTAATACTGTAAGATACATCTTTACACCTCTATATGTTTATACTTCACTTTCATCTATCTAAACCGTCAAATCATTATATCACACTCTTTTATGAAAGGCAAGAGTTGTAGCCCGCCTCCAGCAACTAAAAAGCTCTTCGTTTTTTATAAAACCATATTTATACTATTGAAAATTTCTTAATAATAAGGTATAATATTTTGATAAATAAAATGGGTGCATATATCAATTTTATTGCAGTAATAACGAACCATCAAGGAGACATAAAAATGAAGCTTAACTGCAAACCTTATCCATATTATAATTCTCCGGAATTAAAAGATTTAAGAGAACTTATTGAATATTGCGGAACAACATATTCAGAGCAAATTGCATTCCGTTGGCTTGAAAAGAAAAATGAAAAATCAAAAACATATAAAGAATTCAAACAAGACATTGAGGCGTTAGGTACATACTTTATTTCAAAAGGATACAATCGCACTCACATTGCTATTCTTGGTGAAAACAGTTACGAATGGATTGTCACATTTTTTGCAGTAGTTAATAGCAATAATGTTATCGTCCCTCTTGATAAAGAAGCAACCGCTGATGACTTAAAATGCATTTTTGAAAGAAGCGACTCTTCAGTACTTGTTTACTCTAGCACCTATTCAGATGAGGCAAATGCAATAAATTGTAAAGAAGCATATAAAATCAAGGATTTCGACAATCTTATTGCTGAAGGCAATCAATTAATTGCAAGTGGTAACAACTCATATAAAACAACCTTGTTGAACGTTGAAGATTACTGCGCTATTTTTTATACTTCAGGTACAACCTCAGAACCTAAAGGTGCTATGCTTTCTCACAAGGGATTTGCATCTGATGCAGTTTACACTCAAATGAACTCAACTGTTCCTGATAGTTCAATGCTTGTTTTACCATTGCATCACACATACGCAATAATACTTGGACTTTCTGTTCCAATGTTAGTGGGAAGTTCAATCTTCTTGAATAAAAGTCTTCGCAACCTTATAAGTGATATGAAGTTCAGTCAGCCAAAATATATGGCAATTGTACCTTTAATGCTTGAAGTGTTTTACAAAAAGATAATCGAAGCATTAAAAGAAGGTGACAAAAAAGATTTAATTGACAAATTAATTTCAATTAGCAATATCGCAAGAAGTTGTGGTTTAGATTTAAGAAAGAAGCTTTTTGGAAAAATAATTGAATCTTTTGGCGGACAGTTAGAATTGCTTGCCGTTGGTGGTGCGCCAATCAACGCCGACATGGTAGTATATTTAACAAATATCGGAATACAAGTTTTATGTGGTTACGGTACAACAGAATGTTCACCAATTGTATCTTCCGTGCGCAACAAGCATTTCATGCCTACAAGCTCCGGTGCAATTATTCCAAATACTTATGCCCGAACAGTAGATGGCGAAATTCAAATCAAGGGCGATATCGTATTTTTAGGATACTACAAAAATGAAGAAGCAACCAAAGAGGTTTTTGATGGCGAATGGTACAAAACAGGCGACCTTGGTGAAGTTAAGGACAATTACATATATATAACCGGTCGTTGCAAAAATCTAATTATTCTTTCAAACGGCGAAAACGTTTCTCCTGAAAACATCGAGATGCTGTTAACAAAACATATACCTGAAATTGAAGAAGTTGTGGCATACGGTGAAGACGATGTTATTGTAGCGGAAATCTACAACAGTCAAATAACCGATGAATTAAAGACCGTGATTTCGCAAAAAATTGACGAATATAACACAATTGCCCCTATGTACAAGCGAATTTCAAAGATAAAATTCAGAGATGTACCATTTGAAAAAACAACAACAAAGAAAATAAAAAGAGCTAATATTGGAGGTAAAAACAATGCTTAATAAATTAAAAGAATTAGTTCTTGAAGTTAGCGAAGATAAAGATTTAGTTATTACCGAGGAAAGCAAACTTCTTACGGACCTAAAGCTTAATTCATTAGATTTAATCAATCTCGTTTGCGTAGTTGAAGATGAGTTTGACATTGAAATCCCAGACAAGAAATTAAAGACCTTCATCACTGTTGGTGATGTTATTGACTATATTGCTTCTCAAGAATAATAATATACCAGTTAGGAAGATTCTATGGAACTTACAAGAAACCAATTACATATCTACAATTCCGAAGTCGTTGTTGGAAAAGCATCCTCAAACGTCTTTGGTTGGTTGTTGGTTGATAAAACTTATGACCTTGATTGGTTAAAAAAACAAGTTAATAGAATGTATGAGTTGAACGACGCTTTTCGAGTTTGTTTAGTTAAAGAAAACGGTGTTGTTCAACAAAAAGTGGTGCCATTTTCTTCCCGCGACATTAAAGTTTTCTACTTTTCTACAAAAGAGGAAATGCGTGAATTTGCTGTTAAGTATGCCGAAGAACCCCTAACCTGTGACCCATACTTATGTGAAATAGCTCTTATTGTTTTACCTGATAGATGCGGTATTTTGCCTAAAATAAGCCATCTTATCGGTGATGCATGGACAATTGCATTAGTAGGTTCTCAATTCAATTCATTAGTTACAGGCGATACTCCAGAAGCATATTCTTATGAAGAATATCTAAAGCATGAACACGCATATTTGTCATCTAAACGTTGTCAAAGAGATGAACTGTTTTTTGAAGAAAACCTAAGGGAATTTAGCGATTCATTTATCTCTACTCAAACAAATACAACGAATTACAAAACTGATAGAAAAACTTTTTTATTATCAAAAACCGAAATATCCGCACTACAAGATATAGCATCAACAAACGACACTTCTCTTTTTAGCGTTTTCCTTGCAATAGTGGCGATGTATTTCAATCAAGTTCAGGGCTTTACCGATAAAGTTTGCATTGGAACCACTTTTCTCAATAGAAATGGCCATGTGGAAAAAAACACCATTGGATTATTTGTTAATATGTCACCTGTTTTTATTTCTTTGGATTCACAGGAAGTTTTTTCAAATAATCTTGAAAAAGTAAAAGATGCACTCTTTTCCTCAATGAAACATAGTCGCTACAACTTGCAAGATGCCTTGCAAAAAAACGGCTACACCAATGTAAAACCATTTGACGTTGTTATAAATTATCAAAACGCTCATATTGTAGGAGAATCTTGGGAAAGTGAATGGATACACCCAGGTTCAAATCTTTATGGACTTCAAATAAGTTTTGAGGACCGCGACAATGTGGGTAATTTAAAGATTCATTATGACTACCAAATAGAAAAATTTGATGAAAATGACATCAATAGAATGCATGGGCATTTATTATTGATGATTCAAGATATTCTTAAAAATAACAACAAACCAATATATCAGTTGGAATATTTAACAAAAGAAGAACAAGAACGTATTTCTTCTTTCAACGCAACCCCACACACATACGACATACCTAACAACGCAACATTGTATTCATTGTTTGAAAAAGCAAGTGAAGATAATAAAGACAAAGTATGTATCATAGCAAATGATAAAG
>JAZKXL010000030.1:0-9750 GCA_045611635.1 Candidatus Fimenecus sp.
CACTGCGGAAAAATAAAGATTGCTGAAATAATTGCACTTTATTCCTACAGTGAGACCACTGTAGGAATTTTTTATTGCGAAATTTATACCAAAAGGAGTAAGGAATATGGTTGTAATTCTTAAAAACGAGGTTGACCCTAAAAAAGTTGAAAATTTAACTAACTGGTTGCACGAACAAAAGCTTGTAATCAATGAGGTAGTAGGTGAATATCAAACAATTCTCGGTCTTATCGGTGACACAAGTCGTGTTGATATTGACTTAATTCAAAGTCTTGACATTGTTGAAGATGTAAGACGAATTTCAGAACCATATAAATGTGCTAATAGAAAATTTCATCCTGATGACACAATTATTGATGTTGAAGGTTATAAAATTGGCGGGGGCAACTTCCAATTCTTTGCAGGTCCTTGCTCAATTGAAAGTAGAGAGCAAATTTTAAGTATTGCAAAAGATGTTAAAGCGGCAGGTGCTAACTTCCTTCGTGGCGGTGCATTTAAACCAAGAACATCACCATACGCTTTCCAAGGTATGCGTGGCGAAGGTTTAGACCTTATGCTTGAAGCAAAAAAAGAAACAGGAATGCCAATTGTAACTGAAATTATGGACGCCTCTCATATTCCGCTTTTTGAGAATGTCGATATTATTCAAGTTGGCGCTCGTAATATGCAAAACTTTGAACTTTTAAAAGAACTTGGACATCTTGATAAGCCGATTTTCTTAAAACGTGGTCTTTCAAGTACTTTCCAAGAACTTCTTATGAGTGCTGAATACATTATGGCAGGAGGTAACGAAAAGGTTATTCTTTGTGAGCGTGGAATTCGTACATTTGAAACTGCTACAAGAAATACTCTTGATTTGTCAGCAGTGCCAATGCTTAAAGAAAAATCACATTTGCCAGTAGTTATTGACCCATCTCACGCATCAGGTATTGCAAGATTTGTAAAACCAATGTCATTGGCGGCAGCAGCTTGCGGTGCTGATGGTCTTATGATCGAAGTGCATAATGACCCATCAAAAGCACTTTGCGACGGTCCACAAGCACTTACACCTCCACAATTTACAGATGTTGTGGGTGCAGTAAATAAAGTATTAGAAGCAGTAAAATAAGGTGATAAAATGAAAATCGGAATTATCGGTTTAGGTCTTATGGGTGGCTCACTTGCTAAGGCAATCAGCTTTGGTACTGAGCATACTGTGTGGGGTACAAATAGAAGCCCTGAAGCAGTACAAAAAGCACTTTTTGTTGGTGCTATTGAAAAAGAACTTACTAAAAAAGATTTAAAAGAATGTGATTTAGTGATAGTTTCGCTATACCCACAAGCATCTATTGACTATATTAAAGAAAATGCTAACAACTTTAAAAAAGACGCAATCGTTATGGATATAAGCGGTGTTAAGCGCTATGTTTGTGATGCTCTTTATGAAACTGCTAAAGAAAACAACTTTGTGTTCATTGGTGCTCACCCAATGGCAGGTTTGCACTTGTCAGGATTTGAACACTCAACCGCAAAAATATTCAACAATTCTTCAATGATTCTTACTCCTTATGAAGATACAGCTTGGGGGCACATAAATACAATAAAAGAACTTTTCTTGAGCATTGGCTTTACAAATATTCAAATGTCAACCCCTGATGAACACGATAAAATTATCGCTTTTACATCTCAACTTGCACATATAGTATCAAATGCATATGTTAAAAGTCCTAACGCTCTTATTCACAAAGGATTTTCAGCGGGTAGTTATAAAGATTTGACTCGCGTTGCATATCTTAATGAAGATATGTGGTCAGAATTATTTTTAGAAAATCGCGATAATCTTATAAATGAAATTGACTCTATAGTAAATAATTTGGTACAATATAAAGAGTCCTTAGAAAATAATGACCGCGAAAAACTTGCATCACTTCTTCGTGATGGTAAAATATTAAAAGAAAAGATTGACGGGTGACAAAAATGGAAACTGTTAAAGTGACCGCATCAAAAGAATATGTTGTGCACATTGGCACAGGTTTTCTTGATACTATAGGTGAAAAAGTTCGTGAAATTAAACGTCTTTGTCGTGTTGTGCTTGTGTCGGATGATACAGTATTTGACCTTTATGGTGAAAGAGTAAAAAAGAGTTTAATTGATAGTGGTTATTCCGTTTGTGAATTTGTTTTTTCACACGGTGAAGATGCAAAGTCTCTTGAAAATTTTGGCAAAATACAAGAATTTTGTGCTGAAAACAGTATTACAAGAACCGACCTTTTTGTAGCACTTGGTGGTGGCGTAACAGGTGACCTTACAGGATTTGTAGCAAGCACTTATCTTCGTGGCGTTGATTTTGTGCAAATCCCAACAACGGTGCTTTCCATGGTCGATTCATCCGTAGGTGGTAAAACTGCAATCAATCTTAACGCAGGTAAAAATCTTTGCGGAGCATTTTATCAACCTATTGCGGTTTATGCTGATTGTGATACTCTTAAAACTTTACCTGATGAAACTTTTAATGAGGGATGCGCCGAAATTATTAAATATGGTATGATTTTAGATGGTGAATTCCTTACATATTTAAGTGAAAATAGTATAAGAGAAAATATTGAATATGTAATCAAGCGTTGCGTTGAGATTAAGCGAGATATTGTTGACCGTGATGAGTTTGAAAAGGGTGAAAGAAAACTTTTGAATTTTGGTCACACTATTGGACATGCCATTGAAAAATGTAGTAATCTTACAATATCTCACGGAAACGCAGTTGCAATAGGCATGGTTATTGCAACAAAAGGTGCTTATGAAATTGGTATGTGTGATGAAGATTTTTCCGATGTGCTTTTGCCAATTCTTAAAGCAAATAATTTGCCAACAGCTTGTGATTTTTCAGCGGATGAATTATATAAGGCATCACTTTCCGATAAAAAGAGAAGTCTTGATACAATGGCACTTATAGTCCCTGAAGAATATGGGCTTTGCAAAATTATGAAACTTCCTGTTGAGGATTTATTGAATTTTATTGAAAAAGGTATGAATTAAATGGAAATGAGATGCACACCGTCGCGACTTTCAGGGCGAATAAATGCAATTTCATCAAAATCAGATGCGCATAGACTTCTTATATGTGCAACGTTATCTGACAAACCTACAAAAATAAATTGTAATTGTTTGTCAAAAGATATTGTAGCAACTGTAGAATGTCTTAAAGGGATGGGCGCTGATATTACTGTGGGTAATGGTGCAATCACTGTTGCCCCACAACCATTTAATAAAAAAGCAATTCTTAATTGTATTGAAAGTGGCTCGACCTTAAGATTTTTGTTGCCACTTGTATCCGCATTAGGAATAGATTCAACATTCAAGGGCCAGGGCAGATTACCCCAAAGACCGATTTCACCATTAAAAGAAGAAATGGAAAATAAAGGCGTTACATTTCATACCGGTAGCGAATTTCCATTACATTTAACGGGTAAATTGCAATCAGGTGAATATGAAATTGCAGGGAATGTAAGCTCACAGTTTATTACGGGACTTCTTTTTGCTCTTCCTATTGTAGATGGAGATAGCACAATTAAACTTATTCCACCTGTTGAGTCAAAGTCTTATCTCGATATTACAGTTTGTGCACTTCGCAAGTTTGGAATAGAAATAACCCAAGAAGAAAATCTTTACATAATAAAAGGTAATCAAAAATATATTTCACCAACTGAAATTACGGTTGATGGTGACTGGTCAAACGGCGCATTCTTTCTTTGCGCAGGCGCTCTTTCAAAAGATGGTATTACTGTTGCAGGGCTAGACGTAAATTCGCCACAAGGTGACAAGAAAATTCTTGAAATATTACGCCGTATGGGTGCAAATGTTACTGTTGATGGTAATGAAATCACTGTTAAGAAAAATCGCCTTTTCGGCACAATTATAGATGCTAAAGATATTCCTGATTTGGTGCCGATAATTTCAGTGCTTGCGGCGTGCTGTGAAAAAGGTGTGACTCATATTATCAATGCAAGCCGTTTAAGGTTGAAAGAAAGTGACCGTATTCAATCAGTATTTCAAATGCTTGATAGAGTAGGTGCAATAGTTAGTGAAACTGATGATGGACTTGTTATTTGGAGTGATAACGAATTAATTGGTAGAGTAATTGATGGTTATAATGACCATAGAATTGTAATGTCGGCAGCAATTTTAAGTAGTGAATGCTCATTGCCTGTTGATATTACTGATTATAAAGCGGTAGAAAAATCTTATCCACATTTCTTTAGTGATTTTAATAGTTTAGGAGGGAATGCAAATGTCATCAATGATGGGAAATAAAATAAAAATATCAGTTTTTGGTCAATCACATTCTAATGGTATAGGCGTTGTAATTGATGGACTTCCCGCAGGTAAGAAAATTGATATGGAAAAGGTAATGACATTTATGTCTCGTCGTGCGCCAGGCAAAAATTCCCTTTCTACTGGGAGAAAAGAGGCGGATACACCCGAAATTATTTCAGGACTTGTAAATGGTATAACTTGTGGAGCACCTCTTTGTGCAATTATTAAAAATACAAATCAACATTCAGCGGATTATAATAATATTATGGATACACCACGACCATCACATGCTGATTTCAGCGGTAATGTTCGCTATAACGGTTTTAACGATGTTTCGGGTGGTGGGCATTTTTCAGGTCGCCTTACTGCACCGATTTGCTTTGCAGGTGCCGTATGTATGCAATTTTTAGAAGATATGGGTATAAACATACAAGCGCATATTCAAAAAATTAAAAATATTTATGATACTCAAATAGATTTTGTGAACATAGGTGAATGGAATACTGCTGAAAAAGATTTTCCTGTAATTGATGAAGAAAAAGGTAAACTTATGATTGCCGAAATTGAAAAAGCAAGAGAAAACGGTGATTCAGTTGGTGGTGTAATTGAGTGCGCAATTACAGGCGTTAAAGCAGGTTTTGGTGACCCTATGTTTGATGGCGTTGAAAATAGCATCTCTAAAAACATTTTCGGTATTCCTGCAGTCAAAGGTATTGAATTTGGAAATGGATTTGATGCAACTGACCTTTACGGTAGCGAAAATAATGACGATTTTTGTATAGTAGATGGCGAAATCAAAACAACAACAAACAACGCAGGTGGAATAAATGGCGGAATAACAAACGGAATGCCTATAGTTTTCCGTACTGCAATTAAACCAACTCCATCAATTTTCAAAGAGCAAAATAGCGTAAGCATTTCAAATAAAACTGAACAAAAATTGCAAATTCAAGGCAGGCACGACCCTTGTATAGTTCAAAGAGCAGTACCTGTAGTAGAAGCAGTTGCAGCGTTTACATTATTAGATATTGTTCTTTAAGTTTAAGTAAAATTGCCCACAGCACATTTTTCGTTCGGGCGGTATCTACATACAGCGCCGCTCACTCAAAAAAGCACTGTGAACAATTTTCTTTCAAACTTTGTAAAGTGTATATATTTGTAGGGGATAACAACTCGACATCCCACGAAAAATAATTAGGTGATATTATGGAAGAGCTTTCAAAAATCAGAGAAAAAATAAATAATATAGATAATCAGATAATCGAACTTTGGAAAGAACGCATGGAAACTGCTTTAGAAGTGGCACAGTACAAGAAAGAGAATAATCTTCCTGTGCTTGACAGTAAGCGTGAGCGTGAGCTTCTTGACCGAATCAGCAATATGGCGGGTGAAGATTTAGAGATTTATTCCCGCGTACTTTACGATACAATTATGACTGTTTCTCGTTCATATCAGCATCGTTATCTTAATACTGATAGTGAGCTTACTGAAAAAATCAAGTCAGCAGTTGAAAACACTTCAAAACTTTTTCCACAAAAAGCAATGGTTGCTTGTCAGGGTGTTGAGGGTGCATATTCAGGTCTTGCTTGTGAAAAACTGTTTAAATACCCAACAGTTTCATACTTTAAAACTTGGTATGATGTTGTAAATGCCGTTGAAAAAGGACTTTGTAAATACGGTGTGCTTCCTATTGAAAATAGCACAGCCGGTAGTGTAAATGGTGTTTATGATTTAATGGCTGAACATAATTTTTATGTAGTAAAAAGTTTTCGCCTTAAAATTAATCATTGTCTTTTGGGTAATAAAGGCGCAACACTTGAAAATATAAAAGAGATTTACTCTCACGAACAAGCAATAAATCAATGTAGTGAGTTTTTGCGCGAACATAGCAATATAAAAGTAACTGTTTGTGAAAACACTGCAGTTGCTGCAAAAATGGTTATGGAAAGTGGTCGTATTGATGTTGCTGCAATTTCTTCTGAAAATTGCCGTGATTTATATGGCATGACACTTATGTCTGATAATGTGCAAAATAAAGATAATAACTATACTCGTTTTATTTGCATTTCAAAGGATTTAGAAATCTATCCGGGCGCTGATAAGACAAGTTTTGTACTTACACTTCCACATCACCCAGGTTCACTTTATCATACTCTTGCTCGTTTTTATGCATTGGGCATTAATGTGCAAAAAATTGAAAGCCGACCTATACAAAACAAAGATTTTGAATTTATGTTTTATTTTGATATGTCGGTGTCAGTTTATGATAATGCTTTTTATGAAATCCTTGAGCAATTAAAGGATGAATGCGAATACTTCCACTATTTAGGCAGTTATCAGGAGGTTATTTGATGTACGGACTTTTAGGTGAACACTTGCCTCATAGTTTTTCACCACAAATACATAATGCATTAGGTAATAAGGATTACAGTCTTTTTGAAATTGCACCACAAAATCTTGATATCTTTATGAAAGAACATAATTTTAAGGGTATCAATGTAACAATACCATATAAAAAAGCAGTTATTCCTTATCTTGACGTTGTATCAGATGAAGCGAAAAAAATCGGTGCAGTTAATACTATTAAAGTTAAAGATGGCAAACTTTATGGTTATAATACTGATTATTTTGGTTTTAAATATATGCTTGAAAAGTCAAAAATCAGCGTTAAAGATAAAAAAGCGCTTGTATTAGGAAGTGGTGGCGCATCACTTACAGTACAAGCAGTGCTTAGCGATATGGGTGCTAGTCAGGTTGTGGTTATATCTCGTAATGGTGATGACAACTATGTTAATATGTATATGAAACATACTGATGCACAAATAATTGTAAACACAACTCCTGTAGGAATGTATCCTGATAACTTGAAATCACTTGTTGACCTTAATTATTTTAAAAATCTTTCAGGCGTGCTTGATGTGGTTTATAATCCACTTGAAACAAAATTGATTTTAGATGCAAAAGAAAGAGATATACCATCTTCGGCAGGACTTTCAATGCTAGTTGCTCAAGCAAAAAAGGCACACGAAATCTTTTTTGATGCTACAATAGATAACAATATTTGTGAAAAAATTGAACGTTCACTTGTTTTGCAAATGAGCAATATTGTACTTATTGGTATGGCAGGTTGTGGAAAATCTACAATAGGCAAATATCTTGCTGAAAAACTCCACAAGCAATTAGTTGATACTGATGAAATGATAGTGAATACTGAAAATATGCCTATCCCTGAAATTTTTGCGGAGAAGGGCGAAGATTATTTCCGTTGGTGTGAAAATGTAGCAGTCAATTTAGCAGGTCGTGAGAAAAGTTGTGTAATTGCAACGGGTGGAGGAGTTGTTACTCGCCTCGAAAATTATAATCCTTTAAAGCAAAATGGAATTATAGTTTTTATTAATCGTGATGCCGATTTGTTGCCAACAAACGGAAGACCACTTTCGCAAATGCATGGCGTAAAAGTTCTTTATGAAAAAAGAATGCCACTTTACCGCCAATTTGCCGATATTGAAGTTGATGGTAACGGTACAATAGAAGAAGTGGCTAATAGAATTGTAAAGGAGATAGTGTCTTTATGAAAATTCTTGTAATCAATGGACCTAATATAAATATGCTTGGCATTCGTGAACCAGGTATTTATGGTAATCAAAATTACGAAACCCTGCTTTGTGATATTGATGGGTGGGCAACCGAGCTTGATTGCGAAGTTGAGTGCTATCAATCAAATCACGAGGGCGATTTAGTTGATAAAATCCAACAAGCATACAACAACTTTGATGGAATTGTTATAAATCCTGCAGCATATACCCATACAAGTGTTGCAATTTTAGATGCTCTTAAATCAGTGGGAATCCCTGCAGTTGAAGTGCATATTTCGGATGTAACCAAGCGTGAAGATTTCAGACAAATCTCTTATGCTGGTATGGCGTGCGAAGAGCATATAATCGGCAAAGGACTTGAAGGATATCGCTTAGCTATGCAATATCTTTGTGAAAAATATAAATAATATAAAATAACCCCACTCTCAATTGAGAATGGGGTTTTACTTTGTCGTGTCATTCTAAGCGTAGCGAAGAATATCAAAAGAGACCCTTCGCTTCGTTCAGGGTGACATTATAATTTTAACTCTTCATCATTTACAAAACACGTGTCTTCCAATCGTAGTCACAACTGGTCGTTTTCTAATCCATTGGTTACTTGTTTTTGCAGGATTATAATAGTATATAGCACCACCCGTTGGGTCCCATCCATTAATGGCATCTCTTGCAGCTTTCTTTGCAGTATCATTTGGCGGTACATTCCAGTTGCTATCTCGCACCGCAGAGAAAGCGCCTGATTGATAAACAACTCCTGCAATAGAATCAGGGAATGATGAATGTCTTACGCGATTAAGCACAACTGCACCAACAGCAACTTGCCCCACATAGCTTTCGCCTCGTGCTTCGGCGCCGATAATTCTTGCAAGAAGATATACATCACTAGAACTGTATCCGCCAGTTGATGAACTTGTTCCAGAACCAAGACCTAAATATAATAAGGTTTTACGACCTGCAATTCCATCGGCAGTAAGTCCGCAGTTTTTTTGGAATTGTCGTACTGCTTTTTGTGTTGCAGTTCCGTAAATTCCATCAATAGAGCCGGAATATAATCCTAATTCTCTAAGCTTTGTTTGAATTTGTCGCACCTCTTGTCCTCGTGAGCCAAGCTGAGATAATGTTTGCGTGCTTTCGCTGTATGTGTATGCAATGGCAGTAATCACCATCACGTTAACAAGAATTATTGCAACTATTTGCCATAATACTTGTTTTTTGTTTCGAATTTCATTTTTTGCGTTCATTTTTATTTATCACTCCGCATATATTGTTAGTATTATGCTTTCCTTTATAGGAATTTTTATTCGAAAAAGATTAATTGTGGTCATTTTGCATACTATATACAATATGTATAGGCATATTTATGGGCATAAAAACAACTTAAAAAATTTTTTTAAAAAAATTAAAAAAAGTTGTTGACAAGTGTTTTTTGATGTGGTATTATATGCAAGCTGTCTGCGAGAGAGCAAAGTCAGCAAATAAAAAACTTAAAAAGTTTTGAAAAAAGTGTTGACAACCTTGCGGAGTTTTGGTATAATGAAACTCCACCCGCAAAAATCGGGTTGGACAGACTGAACCTTGAAAATTAAACAACGACGAGATAAGTAAAAGGAACCCTGTAGATTCTTTGAGAGTACGGAAGTACGAAACAGAGAAATACAAGAAACAGTAATTCTTTTGGATAACAAAAGAGTTAAGAAATAAACGCTAAGCGTTTTTGAGTTAAAAGAAGTAAAGAGCTAAAAGCACTTTAGAAAATGATTAGAACGAACTACGGTTCGAGTTAATACAATTTTTTAGAGAGTTTGATCCTGGCTCAGGACGAACGCTGGCGGCGTGCCTAACACATGCAAGTCGAACGGAGATTTTA
>JAZKXL010000031.1:0-19840 GCA_045611635.1 Candidatus Fimenecus sp.
TTATAACATTTAAAAATATAAAATCAATATCACAAATTATAATTGTCTAACAGAATGATTAAAGGGATAGGTCATTCTGAGCGTAGCGAAGAATCTCCCCAATGGTAACATATCAACCAACAGAGATTTTTCGTCATTTCGTTCCTCAGAATGACACATAACTCCAAACATCCCGACAAACTCCAATTTGTTGATATGAAAAAAAGTACCCATCTATCGATAGGTTCTAAAGTTTGGCGGAGATGAAGAGATTTGAACTCTTGCGCCGCTATTCACGACCTACCGCATTTCGAGTGCGGACCCTTCAACCACTTGGGTACATCTCCAATTTTACTTGATTATTCTATCAAATCAATAATATGTTGTCAACAAAAAACAGTAGGTAAATACCTACTGTTTTTTTCTTTATATGTGGTCTTTATATCTTTCGGCTGTGATTATTCCGTCTTTAACGTGAAGTTTGCAAATTCTTGCATTTCTCGCATCAAATGCGCTAGCGTTAAGGCCATCATCATAGTCACGAGCGTGATAAATTGCATACCACTGACCATCTTCCTTAATCATTGAGTGGTGACCTGTACCTTCTTCAAAGTCATTTGCTTTAAGTATTGGATGGTATGTATTATCATCAGGATATTTTTCAAATTTAATCTTTGTAAGGTCAGTTTCATCAGTTTTTGCTCTTGCATAACCAATATAATATGTAGGTTGTTCAAAGCAATTTCCTGAATACATAAGATAATGCCAGTCGCCCTCTTTGAAATAGAAAGCACCTTCAATTGTGTGCCAATGCTGACCTTTCTTATATCTATCACGACGATAAATATCTTCATCAAGTGTTGGCTCAACAACTAAAACTGGATTTCCTGCAGGTGTGAATGGGTCAAGCATCTTGTCAACATAAATACAAGTACCAATTCTTTCACCCTCAAATCTATTTTGAGAATAGAAAAGGAAAAGTCCTGCTTCGTTTTGCACTATGTGTGAGTCGATTGAGAATGGGTGCAAAATTTGTTTCGTTCCTGTGAATGGTCCAAGTGGATTATCGGCAACAGATACGTGCATAGCGCCCCTATGACCGCCCTTGTCAGGTGTATCGTTGTATATCTCAATAGAATTATACATATAGAACTTTCCATCTAATTCAATAACACTTGGTGCCCAAAATGAATCGTGGTCAGGTACAGTCATAACAACACCATAATACTCCCAACCTTCAAAAAGGTTGTCCGAATGATAAGCATAAATAGCATCATGCCCAGTAACATAGATATAATATCTACCATTACTTTTAAGAATATATGGGTCGGCTTGCCCTACATAATGTGATTTGTCAACTTTTAATAAATGCATAATAGTCCCTTTCAAATAATAAAATATAGGTAAATTATATAATGATATGTAATTTATTGCAATAGAAAACCACATATTTCCTTAACAAGATTTGGAGTATTAACAACTCATAGCATCAATGTTAAAATGTTTATGCATATATGCGGAAAGACGAGGTGACTATGAAAAAGTTATTATCAATTTTATTAACATTAATTATAGCATTATCAATAGTTGTAATGCCTATAAAATCTTATGGCGCAACCCTTACTTCACAGGCGGGTGTTGTGTCGATTTCAAGCGGAAAACTTAATGTGCGAAAGTCAGCATCAACAAGTAGTGAGATAGTTAACACACTCTCAAAAGGAACATATATCACATTGATTTCAAAATCAGGCAATTGGTATTATGTTGAATACGCTGATGGAAAGTATGGTTATTGTCATAAGGTTTACATCAAACCTGATTCAACAAAAACTGCTACCGTTAAAACAAAATCAACATCCCTTAATGTACGAAGTGGTGCAGGTACTTCATATGCTATAAAGGATACTTTACCAAAGGGCGAGATAGTAATTATCCTCTCAAGCACAAATGGTTGGAGTAGAATTCTTTACAACGGCACAAAAACGGGATATGTAAACAACACTTACTTGAATATAAGTACAACATCAACAAATTATTCGAAGGTTTCGTTAAGTGTGCCAAGCTTTAAGCAAACGGATTCACGTTGGGCAAATGTTAAAATAGGTACATCAGGTAAAACTATTGCACAAATTGGTTGTGCTACAACGGGTATTGCTATGATGGAATCCTACCGCACTGGTACAACAATTTACCCTGATGCTATGTTAAAGAAACTTACTTATACATCATCAGGAAATGTGTATTGGCCAAGTCATTTTAAAGCAGTCACAAATAGCAGCGATTATTTGAGCGGAATCTATCAAAAGCTTAAAGAAGGTAAACCTATTTTATTTGGCGCAAAGAAATCAACAGGCGCTCAGCATTGGGTTGTTATTACAGGTTATAGTGGGGGAGATGCATTGACTGCATCAGGTTTTACAATCAATGACCCCGGCTCAAATAAGCGAACAACCCTTCAACACCTTCTAAATGAGTACCCAATATTCTATAAATATTTCTATTATTAACAAAAATAGTCCGTATTTCATATTATGAGGTACGGATTATTCCCGTTTATAGACATATTAACTCCATATGTCCTATAACTCTCTAATCTATTGAAATAAGTAACTTAATGTTTTATAATAAACAAAATGTTTATTAAGTTTTATTGGTGGAGAAGTATATGAGAAGATTTATATCAATATTAATATCTCTCATAATTGTATTTATGTCTGTTTCTAACGGTGTTGTTGCATACGCAATTGCATCAAAAGATAACGGGCTAGAATCCTTTGCCCAAAACCTAATTGATATGGTTCGTGAGCACGACGCCAACCTTGATTCTACAGATGAAAATGTGTCTGTCCAACAGTTTTACAGTTCGGGGCCAAGAGCAACAGAGTCTAAGTATGCACACCTTCCACCAAATGCTTTCGTATCAAAGCGCCTTGTTGTAAAATCTGAAAAGAAAATTGATTTACAAGGTGCAGTTGACTGTGTAAGTGGTTATCGTAACTTGTATATTCTTCAATATGACTCTTATGATGCAGTTAAAAGTGCGTATGATTATTATCTTACACTTGATTACATTGATTATGTTGAACCTGACTACATTATGAAAATGCAAGTTGAAGATGACTTTGAAGACGTTCTTGAAGATGTAGATGGCGTTATTGACGATATTAAAGATAAAATCAATAAAGATGATAGCGATAGTGCAAGTGATAAAATCTATGAAATTGAAGATAAAGTAACATCATGGGCGTCCGATACAATAGGTTTTGAAGATATTAAGGATGATTTAGCAACTCAAATTAAAGATGATTATATTCAGGTTGCAGTCCTTGATAGTGGTGTAGATACTGACCATGAAATTTTTGAAGGTCGTCTTATTGAAAGTAACGTAAACTTAAGTAATACGGGTGAAGAGAACAACTGTGAAGATGACTTTGGTCATGGTACTCATGTTGCTGGGATTATTGTTGACAACACTTTAAGTAATGTTAAAATCAAGCCATACAAGGTGCTTAATAATCAAGGAAATGGTGCTGAAAGTCTTATTGCCATTGCAATTGATTTAGCGGTTGCTGAAGGTGCTGATATTATCAATATGAGCATTGCATCAGATGGCGAGTTTCAAATGATGACTGAATCAGTTAACAATGCGGTTGCTCAGGGTGTTAATGTTGTTGTTGCGGCAGGTAACAAAGGCGTTGACCTTACAACAAATTACATAGCACCTGCTTGCATTGAATCGGCATTTACAGTTAGTGCAGTTAACGAAAAATTAGAATTAGCTTCATATTCAAACTATAATGGTACAATTGATATTGCTGCGCCTGGTGATAATATAAATAGTAGTTATATGAATGGTGCTTATATTAAACTTAGTGGTACATCTATGGCAACGCCACAAGTTACTGCAGGGTTAGCAATTGTATACTCGATATATCCTGATAAAACCGCAAAAGAAGCAGAAGATATGCTGTGCGAATATGCAATTACTCTTGATGAAGATGTGGGGATAAATAAATTTGGTGCAGGCCTTTTGTATTTGAAGTATATTTTTGAAGAAAAACCAACAACTGCGGACCCTGTTTTTAGCGTAGATAGCTGTACATTTAAAAATAGTTTTACACTTTCAATTAGTTGCCCAGAACCTAATGCTACAATTCTTTATATGATAAGTGATGATGACGATGTAACGGTAGATTTCCTTAATGGTGAAATTTATCAAAATCAGCTTAAAATCTCACTTGATACTACAATTTATGCTGTTGCAATTGTAAAGGGTAAAAAATTCAGTTCTATTGTTAAAAAAGAATATGTTCGCGCCAATAGTGCTGAATCAGACCTGTATGATATTAGTAGTTCAGGACTAATACAAGGTTATTTTGGTGAAGAAACGGACTTAATTATTCCTAAAAAAATAAGAAACATAACAGTAAAAGGAATTTCCGCATCAGCATTTAAAGATAATGATAAAATTCGTTCTATTTCATTGCCTGATACAGCCACAAAAATCTATAACGAAGCATTTATGGGTTGTACTGCGCTTGAAACAGTTACCGGTAGTGGCATAACCCAAGTAGAGAAAAATGCCTTTGCAAATAGTACTCTTGTAAACTTTCCATTTGAACAGTTAACATCTATTGGTGTGAGTGCCTTTGAAAATTGTCAAAATCTTCAAAATGTAAATCTTGCAAAAGCAACAACAGTGCAAGCAAGTGCATTTAAAAACGCAAAAGGACTTACTAATATCAATAGCGATATACTTACCAATATTGGCATTTCCGCATTTAGTGGTAGTGATGTTCAACAAGTCAATTTGCCTAATATTACAACCATCAATGCAACTGTATTTGAAAATTGCTCAAGTCTTGAGAAAGTTATAATCCCATATGCTAAAACAATTGGTAGTGGAGCTTTCCAAAATTGTATATCACTTAAAGAAATTGATATATCTGTTTGTGAAACATTAGCAACAAATTGCTTTAAAAACACAGGGCTAGAATATGTCTATTGCAAAAATGTAAAAACTTTAGGCAATTTTGCTTTTGCTGAAAATTCACAATTATCACTTGTGATGTTACCTAAAGCAAGTGCAATTGGTACCTATGCATTTCAAAATTGTCTTGAATTACAGGTTGTACATATGCCTGAGCTTGTAACTCTCACAAACGACATTTTTTCAGGTTGTCCAAAATTGTTGTCATTGTGGTTACCATCAGTCAAAACTATTAATAAAGGTGCTCTTGAAAACTCATCAATTGAATATTTAAAATTAGATAATGTTGTAAGTATAAAAGGTCTTCCAGCAACCCTTAAGGGCTTTATTGCGCCAAGTTCACTTAAAACAATTACAGGTGAAATACCATCAACCGATTTTATAGTTTATGGTTATGAGGGCACTTATGCAGAACAGTTCGCAAACGAAAACAACAAACAATTTAGCACTGTGCCAACTATTGTGTATGACCTTGAGGACCAAGTAAGCACTGATGATAAATTCATTCTTGTTCATGCACTAGGATTTAACTGTAAATATCAATGGTATAAAAATGATACGCTTTCTAATGAGGGTGGAACACCAATTGAGGGTGCAACAAACTATTATTATGAACCAACACGTAAAGATAACGCAGCAGCATATTATTGTATAATTGAAAGCAATGATGGTGAAATGTCAAGTTCAATTAAAACAAAATATATTGCAAATGCGCTTGAATATAGAGAGGCGGATTATTCAGAATACAATGAATTATATGAATTCTACCAAGGTATTGACCGCACAATTTATATTGAAGAAGACCTTCAGGTTGTAGATGATTTATTTAAGATTAATATTTCAGGTCTTAGTCTTGCTCAACAGGATTTGTTAAATAGCCATGTTCAAGAAATTAGAAAAGCTATTGAAAACGCAAGATTTAAATTTGTTTTGTGCGATGTAAATGGTGATGGAAAAATCTCAATAATTGATGCTCGTTTTTCTTTAAAAGTTGTTGTAGGTAGTATAGTGTTAGATAAAACACAAACACTTGCAGCTGATGTAAATGGCGACGGTAAAGTTTCTATTGCCGATTCTCGTGCAATTCTTAAATCAGTATTAAACCAATAAAAAATGCCTTGAGGCAAGTTGCTTCAAGGCGTTTCTTTTTGTAATATTTCAATTAACTTGTTTAGATTTTCATCTGAATATTCAATTTCAGATGAATACATTCTTGCGATTTCTTCAATATTATGATTTACATTGTTTAATGTGATAATCATATAGCAACTAAGTACTGCAAATAATAATCTACCTTTAAAGTAGCCATCATATATTGCTTCACCTAAATGTCTATAAATGAAGTATGTAAATAAATTTTTTATAGCGTTTTCATTTAAACAGGTGAGCGTAAATTGAATGTCATCATACATTTTAGCACTTTTAAGCAGTGCGCTCCAGTTATTATCAAGCTGTTCAAGATTTAAGTAAATGTCAATCCATTCGTAAAATGTTTTTTGAGGTAGATTAACATTGAATTTTTCAAAAAGTTTTTCAACTATCAACTTAAAACTGGAACTGTTCTCAATAATATCAAAAATTTCATTTCTTAACTTTGAAAATTCAAGTTCATCTTCAAAAATAATGCTTTCTTCATCATTACAATCAATTTCAACTAGTTTAAACGGTTGAGCTTCATTAACAACAATTTTTGCTGCTTCTTCGCAACAAAGACCTAATCCCATTTCAACTCTATCACCATAATAGTTGCGAAAACGAGGGTGGTCACTGCATATTTGACAAAGAGCATTTTCACCAAGATTTAATATAATTTCACATAAATTGTTTTTGTTAAGGAACGGACAACGCTCGTTGTCTGTCAGTTTAAAACAAGCATAATCATCATTTAAAACAATGTTATCAAATAATTTTTTACCAAATTCAGTATTGATATTTTTATATTGTTCATAAGTTTCGGTATCAATATCAATTTCCCAACCAATACAACAACTGTGTTTGCATTTGTCGGCAATACAACTGAATTTTTTATAATAATTTGGCGCAAATATTTTCATATAAATACTCCACATTCAATATGAGACAATTATAAATTAAAACACAAAACTTTTCAACGAATTTTTATAATTTATCTAAGTTGTAATTAAAATAAATCTATGTTAGAATGTAAAAAATAAAATTAAGGAGTTATTATGCTTTTTATTTTAGTTGTAATTTATATTGTTTTTATATCTTTAGGACTTCCTGACTCGCTTTTTGGTGCAGCTTGGCCTGTTGTCCATAAAGATTTTGAAATTCAAGAAAGTTTTGCATCGCTTTACGGTATAATCACTGGTGTTTGTGTAGGTGGGTAAGTTTTATAGCAGGTAAGGTTATACGAAAATTCGGTACACCTTTAGTTACTTTTGTCTCTACTTTACTTACTGTATTAGGTCTTTTTATTATGAGCGCATCACCTGATATTGTTGTTATGATGCTTGGTGCAGTTGTGTTAGGTTATGGCGCAGGCGTAATTGATACCGCGTTAAATAATTTTGTGTCACTTCATTACAAAGCACAGCATATGAACTGGCTTCACGCTTTTTGGGGTATAGGCGTTACAATTAGCCCGCTCATTTTGTCTTTGTTTTTATCAGATGAAACTGGCTCATGGCGAAACGGATATAGAGTAATTGCACTTTTGCAATTATCAATTGCAGTTGTTATTGCATTGTCTCTTAAAAAATGGAGAGAAATTAAAGAAACTGAAGAAACAACAGAAATCTCAAATGAAAATAAAAAAGGTTTTATTGAAATACTCAAAATAAAAGGTGTACTTACAAGTTTGCTTTCGCAAGGACTTTACTGTAGTATGGAATTCCTTATTGGCACTTGGGGTGCATCATACCTTGTGCACATTCACACATTACAGCCCGACGAAGCCGCAAAATGGATTTCGCTATATTTTGGTGGAATAACAGTAGGTAGAATTATATCAGGATTTATTTCAATGAAAGCAACTGACAACACAATGATACGCTTAGGTATCGCAACTTCCTTTGTGGGTATGATATTTTTAGCGCTTCCTATTGGTAAATTTTCACTTTTAGGGTTATTACTTATCGGTATAGGATTTGGACCGATTTTTCCAAGTATATTACATAGTGTGCCTGACCGTTTTGGAAAGGAATACTCAGCCGATATTACGGGCTTCCATATGGGCGGAGCTTATGGAATAGGATTTGGAATTCAGTTAATTTTTGGCTTTGTAGCAACCGCAACAACATTCTATATTACACCGTTTGTGCTGTTGGCACTTTGTGTTTCTATTTTCTTGGCAAACGAAATTACAATTAAATCATTAAAGAAAAAATAATTGTTTTTGAAGTACGCATACTAATCAAAAGGAGAGATTAATATGTGTACTTCAATTTCGTTTTTAACGAAAGACCATTATTTTGGAAGAACTCTTGATTTAGAGTATTCCTACAATGAGAAAGTTACAATAACACCGCGTAATTTTCCGTTTCAATTTCGTTATCAAAAGCCGCTCAACAATCATTATGCTTTGATTGGTATGGCAACTGTTGTTGACGATTATCCTTTATATTATGAAGCAACTAATGAAAAAGGATTGTCAATGGCTGGTCTTAATTTCCCAGATAGAACGGTTTATAAAGATTTTAATCACGAAAAAAATAACATTTGTCCCTTTGAACTTATACCTTGGGTATTAAGTAAATGCGAAAATGTTGAAGAAGCAAAAGAACTTTTATATAGTACAAATGTTATTTCCGCTGATTATAATGAAGATTTTCCTTCAACACCACTTCATTGGATGCTTTCAGACCGAGATTCTTCAATTACCGTTGAATGTGTTGACGATGGGCTGAAAATTTATTATAACCCAGTCAGCGTTTTAACAAACAACCCTGAATTCCCAATGCAAATTTTTAATTTGAACAATTATATGAGCTTAACTCGTGAAGAACCGGAAACAAGATTTGCCGAAGGGTTTGATTTTAATAAATACAGTAGGGGAATGGGTGCAATTGGATTACCTGGAGATAACTCTTCAATGTCACGATTTGTCCGAGCAGTATTCACAAGATTAAATTCCGTTTGTGGTGATACTGAAAGTGAAAGTATAAGTCAGTTTTTTCATATTCTTAGCACAGTTTCACAAACAAAGGGCACAGTTAGAGCAGGTAATGATTTTATGATTACAGTTTATACCTCTTGTTGTAATACTGATAAGGGGATTTATTACTATACCACCTATGAAAATAATCAAATTACAGCCGTTAATATGTATAACGAAAATCTTGACACCAGTGAACTTATAATATATAATCTTGTAAACGAACAGCAAATAAACTATTTAAACTAAATATTTTAACTGCCACCGGGTAGTGTGATGCAAAGCATCCGATTGATATATCGTTAGGTCTTAGAAGATATATCAACGGATGTTATTTTTTTGAGGTGTTTATGAAAAGATTATTTAACTATTTCACAAAATTTGAATTGTGTTTGTGGAGTACTTCGGTACTTACAATTCTTATTTCGTTTTGTATCTTTGACAGGGAAAACTATTTAACATTAATAGCGTCAATTATTGGTGCAACATTTTTGATTTTTTGCGCAAAGGGTAATCCTATAGGTCAGTTTTTAACAATCATTTTCGGTATTCTTTACGGCGTTATTTCATACGGATTTTCATATTATGGCGAAATGATTACATATCTTGGCATGACCTTGCCTATGGCGGTTATAGCGTTTATTTCGTGGCTTAAAAATCCTTATAAAAACAATAGAGCGGAAGTTAAAGTAAATAGATTATCTAAGAAAGAAATTGTGTTTATGTTCTTTTTGGCACTTGTTGTAACGGTTGTTTTCTATTTCATACTAAAATACTTTAATACCGCAAACCTTATACCAAGTACAGTGTCTATTACCACAAGTTTTTTAGCGGTTTATTTAACCTTTAGACGAAGTCCGTATTTTGCATTAGCGTATGCTATGAATGATTTGGTATTGATTGTATTATGGGTGTTGGCATCAATAACAAAAATCTCTTACTTATCAGTTGTAATTTGTTTTATAGTATTTTTCGTAAATGATATGTACGGATATATTAGTTGGAAACGAATGGAAAAAAGACAAAAATTAAATATGTAAAAATAAAGCCGATGTTTTTAAACACCGGCTCTTTTTATTGCTTAGCCCATAATGTCTCTAATGCCGTTTCCAATGCCGCTGCCAATATCAGATGCTGCTTCACCAACACCATCAACAACATCACCAACAGCATCACCTGCGTTACTCGCACCATTGCTGATATCGTTACCAATGTTGTTTTTATTTGTAGTGCTGTTATTGTTGTTTTTTTCTGTTGTGTTTGTTGTATTAGTAGTATTTGTGCTTGTGTTTGTGTCGCTTACTTTACCGTCATCGGTGTTGTTACAACCAACAAGAAATACACAAAGCAAAGCGGCTACCATTACCATAACAATTGCTGCTTTTTTCATTGTAATCCCTCCTTATAAGTGGTGTTATTATTATTTCACAAGATTTGCGGTTTTATACTATTTTGTAAGAACGCCGCCATCACTGTAAAGCAAAATTAAAATATTATTTTCCTCACCTGTGTTGCAATCAATATACACAAGCAATTCTTGACCTTCGCTAGTTTTGCAGTGTATTTCATAACAATATTGTTCGGTTTTCCAATCAGTGGGAATAATGCAAAGTTGAGTATTTATAACTTTGAGTGTATTATTGAGCGTTGCTACTGCTTGTGCTTCAGTAAGTGATGGAAAAAACGCCTTTCTATTGTGATGGTTGTGCACGTATCCTGTAGTGTCAAACGATAAGATTTCACCTGTTTCAAGTGAAACACTAACCTTAACTAAGTCAGGGTAAATAACTACGCCATTATCCTCGCTTGCAAAGTTTATAGTGCATATTCCATCATCGGTAAAATAATAGCTTTCTTTAAGATTTTCAAATCCAATTTTTTTAAGATATTTTTTTGCATTTCTAACAGCTTCATCTTGATTGATTTCAATTTCACCAACAAATTGCGAGTTAATCATATATAACGGGATTCCACCAACTTTTGTAATGCCAACAATGCAGGTTTCACTTTGAAACACATAGCAAGGAATATCACCATCTTCTTTTCTTGTGAATTCTAGTGTGTTTTTTTCATTTTCACAAACCTGTTGTGCAATTTTTAAAGCATCTTCTTTTGAAATTTCTCGCAATCCTTCTAAGAGTTTTGGTTGACCTTGTTCAATGTGGTCTGAAAATGGTCCATCATATATGAGGGAAGGTAAATCCGAAAGTGATTGCTCAACGTCGTCAAAACTATTGCTGATTGTAATTGAGTTACTATCTTTCTCTAAAAGTGTAGAATCATAATCATTAAAAGAAAATGTTCCATTTTCAAGCTCGTAACACATTTTGTTTACTTGTTCACTTAATGAATTGCAATATTCATATAGCTTTTTCAATTGTTGGCGTTCTTCGTTACTTAACGGTTCACCGTTAGCACTTTTGCGACCTAATGCCATTACAAATTCACCAACTTGAGATAAGAATTTGTAGGTGTTAGAAAGTTGTGTATCACTTGACGGTAACATAGAGAGACAATTTTTAGCACCTGCCGACTCGCGCCATAATTCCGCTGCTAATTTTGAAAGCATGGTAGGTGTGCTTGAATACATAACTTTTTCAAGATTTGTACCAATATTGTTAAGATTTTCGTCTAAAGATATAAGTGCCAATTGATTATTAAGTAATACTTCACGCTCATATTTTGCAAGTTTAACGGATTGTACAATACTGAATATTCCAAGTACAAGAATAATCGTGGTCGTGTAGAGTATAAGTCGTATTTTCCCTCGTGAAAAATTAGCTTGTTTGCTCATTTTTTACACTCCTTTATAGATTTAATGGTATTGTTTACAAAAAATTCAAAAATATACCCTAAAAATCATTAATTTATATTTGCCAAACAATGAATTTTGTAGTATAATTATTTAGATTAACTATGCAAAATGGGGGAGGAGTGTCATAATGGTTTATCTTGATAACAGTGCAACCACAAAACCTTGCGAAAAAGCAGTGCAAAAAGCGTACACTATGATGACTGAAAACTTCGGTAATCCCTCATCGTTGCACTTTTGCGGATTCAATGCAAAGAAAGAATTAGACAATGCAAGAAGTTCTATTGCTAACTTTCTTTCTTGTCAAGAAAACGAGATTTTCTTTACTCCAAGTGGCACAGTTGCAAATAACACCGCAATACTTGGCACTACAAAAGCAAAACATCGAGAAGGTAAAAAAGTAATCACAACATTACTTGAACATCCAAGCGTATTAAAGCATTTTGAAATACTTAATGAACAAGGATTTGAAGTGGTTTATTTAAAACCTGATAGTCAAGGTGAAATATCTCTTGAAGAGCTTTCAAATGCAGTTGATGAAAATACAATTCTTGTCAGCGTAATGGCTGTTAATAATGAGGTTGGCTCAATTCAAGATATTTCAAAAATCAAAGGGATTATTAAAGATAATAAATCTAATGCATATTTTCATTGTGATGCTGTTCAGGCATTCGGCAAAATTGTGTTAAAGCCCAAAAAACTTGGAATAGATTTAATGAGTATGAGTGCTCATAAAATTCATGGTATTAAAGGTGCGGGTGCTTTGTATGTGAGTAAAGGTGTTCGCATATTGCCAACTATCGCAGGTGGCGGGCAAGAAAATGGTTTGATTTCAGGCACTGAGGCACTCCCAGCAATTTGTGCATTTGGTGAAGCTGTTAATGATATCGGTAATGTTGAGAGAAATCTTGCTAAAGTAGCCGATGTTAGAAACTATTTCATTGAAAAAATTGCAACACTTCAAAAGGTGTATGTGAATTCGCCTGAAGATGCATTGCCATATATTATCAATATTTCAGTTGAGGGTGTGCCATCTCAAGTAATGCTTAACTCACTTTCTTCAATGGGAATATGTGTTTCAGCCGGCTCCGCTTGTGCTAAAGGTCATAGAAGTGACGTGCTTACTGCAATGGGAGTTTTGCCAAAAGGCATTGATAGTGCGATTCGTATAAGTTTGGCAAAAACTACCACTAAAAATGAAATGGATTTATTATATAATGGAATAGTAGACACTATAAATCGTGTTAGGAGATAAAAATGAAAGAGATTATACTTATCAAAAATGGCGAGTTAGCCCTTAAAGGTCTTAACCGCTCAACTTTTGAAGATATTTTAATTAAAAATATTCGTAAAAGAATTAAAATGCTTGGCGAGTTTGAATATAGAAAAGAGCAGTCAACAGTTGCGGTTGTCCCAATGGATGACTACATAGATATGGATGAGGTAAGTGATAGAATCAGTCGTGTTTTCGGTATTGCGGCATATTCTCGTGCATTACAGGTTGAAAAAGATATGGATGTGATTTTGAAAAATGCACCTGAATATCTTGCTGAACAACTTAAAAATGCAAAAACCTTTAAGGTAGAAGGCAAACGTGCTGATAAAAAATTCCCACTTAAATCTCCTGAAATTTCAGCGGAGGTTGGCGGTGCAATTTTAAGCGCATTTCCGCATTTAAGAGTAGATGTTAAAAATCCTGAAATTCTTGTTACTATAGAAATTCGTGAAAAATACGCTTTTATTCGTGGAAATCAAACTAAAGGTGCAGGTGGAATGCCAACTGGCACTGCGGGTAAGTCAGCAATCCTTATCTCAGGTGGTATTGATAGTCCCGTTGCGGCTTATATGATGGCAAAACGTGGTCTTGTGCTTAATGCAATACATTTTGCATCACCACCATATACATCTCCACAGTCTGAAGAAAAGGTGCATAATCTTCTTCGTCAGGTTTCAAGATATAGCGGTAATATAACATTGTTTACTGTTGGATTTACTGAAATTCAAGAAGAAATACGTGACAAATGTCCTGAAGAATTATTTACTCTTATTATGCGACGTTTTATGATGCGGATTTCACAACGAATTGCTGAAAGAGAAGATTGTAAAGCACTTATAACAGGTGAAAGTCTTGGTCAGGTGGCAAGTCAAACTCTTAATGCCCTTGCTTGTACTGATGCGGTGGTTTCAATACCAGTATTTAGACCTGTTATCGGTCTTGATAAAGATGAAATTATTAAAGTTTCAAGAAAAATTGATACATTTGATATTTCAATAGAGCCATATGAAGATTGCTGCACAGTGTTTACGCCAAAGCATCCTAAAACAAAGCCACAAATTTCTGTGCTTGAAAATGCAGAAAAAGCATTAGATGTTGAGGCACTTATTGAAAGAGCAATTGAAAATACATCAATAAAAAATATTTGTTTTTAAGGTGAATTTAATGACATTAGAAGAAAAAGTTGTTAAAGTCCTTAATGAAAAAGGTCTTGTATTGGCTACTGCCGAATCTTGTACAGGTGGTCTTATTGCAAAAAGAATAACTGATGTTAGTGGCTCGTCAGCAGTCTTTAATTGCGGACTTGTAAGTTACAGTAACGAAATTAAAGAAAAAGTACTTGGAGTAAACCATAAAACCCTTGAAACTTATGGTGCAGTCAGTGAACAAACTGTACGTGAAATGGTGCAAGGTGTTTTGAAAATCTCAAATGCTGATGTTGCTGTTTCTGTTTCAGGAATTGCAGGACCTAAGTCTGATAACACTCAAAAGCCGGTTGGACTTATATTTCTCGCAGTGTCAAATGGTAAAAACACAACAGTAAAACAACTTAATAATACTTTTGAAGAAAACGTAAGAGTGAATAATAGATTGTGTGCAAGCGAAGAAGCGCTTAAAATGATTTTAGAATTGGTAGGTGAGTGATATGAAAAAAATGGGAGCAGTTAGAATAACTTTACTTGTTGTTTGTGCTCTTGTTTTTGTATTTTCATCATCACTTGCTATAAAACATTTTGTTGAGCTAAAAGAAAACAATGACTATTATGATGAGCTTAGAGAACTCGTAACTGAAACGGTAGAGAATGGACCGGATTATTCTGCAGCTATAAAAGCAAATTCTGATACAGTTGGTTGGATTAAAGTTCCCAACACAAACATTGATTATCCTGTTGTTCAGTTTGTAGATAATGATTATTACTTAAATCATGATTTTAATAAAAAATATAATTATCGTGGCGCTATTTTTATGGATTATCATAATAACCCAACTAATTTTGATGCAAATACCATTATTTACGGACATAATTGTTATGATAAAACAATGTTTTCAGAGCTCGACCAATACGAAAATATTGATTTTTATAAAAAAACACCGGTGTTTGAATTTAACACACTTGAAAAATGCTATAAATGGAAAATATATGCAGTCTTTGTTACAACAGCAAAAGCTAGCGAAGATAATAACTACGTTTTTAATTACATATATCCATATATGGATGGTGAAAACTTTGAAGGTTTTATAAATGAAGTAAATAAGCGTAGTCTTTATGTTACGGGCGTTGACATTAACGATGATGATAAAATGCTTGTACTATCAACATGCGTTAGAACACTTGATGTTGTAAATAAATATGGTAAAACAACATATCGTGCTGACGGAAGAATTGTAATTCTTGCACGCGCTTTGCGTGACGGTGAAAGCGAAAGTGTTGACACATCAAAGGCATATGTAAATCCAAATCCTAAATATCCACAACTTTGGTATGATAATAACAATATGAATAATCCTTTCATAAATGATGAAAAATGGTATCCACAGGAGGTAGCGAAAAATGAGCAATAGTGAAAAATTTAATAATGAAGAGCTCTCATTTGAAGACCTTCTTAAAGACTTAGGCGTAGATGCTACAAAAAAAGTAGAAGTTAAAACACAAAAAAAGAAAATTACTGAGCTAAAAGCAACGTTAAATGATGATAATGTAAAAGTTGAACAAAAGCTAACACAAAGTGAAACTATTTCTACAAAGGTTGAATTTAATCCAACATCAAGTGATGACCTTTTTGCAGAGATTGAGCAAAAAATAATTGAGAATACCGATGGTAATAACACAAGCGAGTCAAAGCATATTGTTGAAAATGGTAAAACTTTTGTTGATATTACAGAACAATACGTAAAAAGAGATACAAGCCAAGCTGAAGAAACTCCTAGGGTAGTAACTCGTAAAAAGAAAAAAGTAAGAACTTTTAATGAAATTTTTTCTGATTTCTTTAAGAACTTTATACCAGTAAAAAAAGATAGCACAAAAGAAAAAATCCGTAAAATTATTATGGACGTATCAATAATCACAATAGTTTGTTGCTGTGTTGCTTTTGGTAACTTGTACGTTGAAAGACAGTTATATTTAAAGCAAACGGAAGAAATTAAAGGTATGGTTGTTGATACTGATGGCTGGGATGACAATCAATATGTTGAAGCATGGCAAGAAGTTTTTGCAAAATACCCTACAATTCAATTCCCTGAAAATATGAATCTTAAATATTCATATCTTTATGCAGTTAATCAAGATTTAGTTGGTTGGGTTAAAATAGCAAATACAAACCTTGATGTTCAAGTTGTTCAGTCAAATGATAATGATTATTATCTTAATCGTGATTTTTATGGAAAAACAAGCCGTTATGGTTGCCCTTATCTTGATTTTAAGAATGACCCACAATATCTTGATGATAATACAGTTATTTATGGTCACCACATGACTGACGGTCTTGTGTTCTCAAATCTTGATAAATATAAAACACTTGAAGGTTATAAAGAGTCACCAATTATTGAGTATAGTACATTGTATGAGACATATCATTTTAAGGTTTTTGCTGCATTTGTCTCTAATGCACACTTGGATGATGATAATGGTCAATTCTTCAATTTCATTGCTACTGATTTTTCAACTGATGAAAAATTCAGTGGATTTATCAAAGAAGTTGAGAAGCGCAGCATATTTAAGACTGGCGTAAATGTTCAGCCGGATGATAAAATTATTACTCTTGTCACTTGCTCATATGAGTTTGATAGTGCAAGACTTGTTATAATGGGAAGACTTCTTCGCGAAAATGAAGAACCGGTTGTTGATGTTGATGCAGCAACACTGAATACATCTCCAAAATATCCTCAGGCATGGTACGATGCGAAAAACATGACAAATCCATATGCTGATGATATTTGTTGGACACCATAACTTGTAAATAGTTAGTTTTAATATATAGGGTACAAAGAGAGGTAAAAGTAAATGAAAGTAAAATTATTGTCACTTAATGTTGACAAGAGTATGCCATTTGCTCGCTATCAAGCAAGGGTAGTTAGCAGTATTAAAGCATACTCAGAAGAGATTTCATCTTTTGAACAGTACGATGGCCTTCGTGAGTTGTTTGAAGCACTACAAGACGCGCTAGAGAATGACGAAATTATTGTTATTGCAGTTGATAACAAGCATTACATAAAACTTAAAAATGCATTAATTCAAGCATTTGAAACTGACGTTGTAAGTAATTCTTCAATTCTTAATATGCTTGAAGGCAACGAAGAAATTAGTGATGCTGAAAGAAAAGCGTTTTCAACATTCCCTGAACCTGCAACTGTATTTTTATCAAAAGACGGTTTGTATTCAGGTTATGGTATGGGTAATGATTCGCAACAAATTTTAGTTTTACCTATTGATAATGAAAGAATTAACATAGTTTTAAGAAATGGTGTTGTTCCATACCTTTCAAAAAATATTGAAATTCAAGTAGAAGATGAATTTTTAGGTGAAAAGAAATTCTTTGAAAATGAAAAGGTTGAAATTGCAGTTAATCGAATTTTAGAATCCGAGTCTATAGTAGCGGTATGTGGTACACAAAATGCAGAGGTTATTAAAAGTTGCGGCGATAATGTACCAAATTTTGATGATGTGTTTGTGTTTACACCTCACGTTGAAGATAAAGGTGATGTCAATGCTACTGAATATGCTGCTCAGCTTGCAAAAGTAAGTCTTGACATTTCTGCTGCAAATATTGGCGCATCTATTAGTGATATTTATACTTCTAACGATTCAAAGTTTATTTGCATAGCGGTTGCTAATGATGATTCAGCAGTTGTTAGAAAGCTTTATATGGCTGATGAAGAAACAGAGACTGCGTTTATTGAATCTGCTGCAATTGAACTTATTGAACTTGTTGGTGAAAAAGCGGCAGGCATTCAAAGCGTTGGTATTGAAATTGCTGAAAATAATAAGATTGATAGTGAAATTAAAAAGCCGGTAAATAAGAAATCAATTACAATTATTTCTATAATTTTAGGTTTAATTATTGTTCTTTGTGCAGCTCTCGGTGTTGTGTATAAAGTGCAAGGTGAAAATGGTGCACTTGCAAACGCTTTTAATAAGATTTTTAACATAACAACTACAACAAGCACTGAAACAACAACTACTATCCCAACTACAACTGAGCCACAAACTGATGTACCAATGGTTGAAAATAGAATTTCAGATTTTATGATTGCAGATTTGATTAAAATTGAAAAACTCAAAAATGCTGAAGAAAATACAATTGAATCTACAACCGGTATAGAAGAGTCAACAACTGGCACGGATATTATTATTACCGAACCAGAGGTTGAAAAAGATAAAGGTGCTCCAACAGTTATGATAATTAATGGTGTTGAAATTGAGGCAAAAGAAGCCCTTGCAAGACTTGTTATGACTGAAATGGGTGAGGGATACAACATTGAAGCTGTTAAGGCACAAGCTGTTGTAATTTATACTTATCTTAAATATCGTGACACTAATTTCCAAATTGATGGTGTTAAAATTAGTGATACAGTTAATGATGAGGTTAAAGCTGCTGTTGATCAAGTGTTTGGCGAATATCTTACATATGAGGGTGAAGTTGCATTAACACCATATTTTGAAATTGCAGCAAAGCAAACAACTGACGCTAAAAATGTTTTTTCAAAAGAATATCCTTATCTTAAACCGATTGTAATTCCAGGTGACCCTGATTCTTCTTCTGAGGCATTTAAAGTTGAACGCAAATATTCAATGGGTGAATTCAAAGGGTTGCTTTTGAATTATGACAGTAAACTTAAACTTGATGATGAACCAATTATGTGGGTAGATGTTTTAGCCCATGACGCATCAGTTTCTTCAAGTATAGGTTATGTAACAAAAGTAAAAGTAGGAAATAAAGAAATTAGCGGTCTTGATTTCCGTACAAAGGTGTTTACACAATCAACACTTCTTTCACATTGTTTTACAGTTGATTATAATGGAACAACTAATGAGTTTACAGTTACAACATATGGTAGCGGTTTAGGTGTTGGTATGAGTAAAACTGGCGCTAACTATATGGCTGGCAATAGAACAAATTATAAGAATATTCTTTCAACATATTTTAATGGTACAGAGCTTACAAGGGAGGAAAATATATGAAAATTTTAGTTACAGGCGGAGCTGGATTTATAGGTTCACATACTTGTGTTGAACTTCTTAATGCGGGTTATGAGATTGTTATTGTTGATAATCTCTACAACTCAAGTGAAAAATCACTTGATAGAGTACGCGAACTTACAGGTAAGGATTTTGCTTTTTATCCTTATGATATTCGTGATAAAGAGAATATGCGTAAGGTTTTTGAAGACCATAAAATTGATGCTTGTATTCACTTTGCAGGTCTTAAAGCGGTTGGTGAAAGCTGTCGTGAGCCATTAATGTATTATGATAACAATATCGGTGGTACATTAGCTCTTTGTGAGGTTATGGCTGAATATAACTGCAAAAAAATCGTATTCAGTTCATCAGCAACAGTTTATGGTATGAACAATATTTCACCTCTTAAAGAAGATATGAAAACAGGTGGTACTACAAATCCTTATGGTACTACAAAATATATGATTGAGATTATTCTTGATGACTTCCA
>JAZKXL010000032.1:0-4726 GCA_045611635.1 Candidatus Fimenecus sp.
TCTCTTTGCAACGAAATTACTGATACTGTTGCAACATCTCACGGCAAAAAAGCAAAGCAAGTAGCAAAGAAAGCACCACATACAGTTTCAAAATCCGCTGCAAAGAATGGTGCTAGCTATGACGCTAACACTCTTGCAAGCAAAATTGTTGGTCTTTACCCTGAGCTTAAAGATGCTTACAAAGACAACATTCAAAGATACGACGAGTTTCTTGGTGAAGATTTCTTTGTAAATCACGCTAATGCGGTTATCATGAGAACAATCCGTTCATTTGATACTCAACAATTAAAGAGATTGTTTAAGATTTTAAACGAAATTTATGAAAACGGCTCAAATGACGTTCAAGACCTTGTTGTTGTTACAATTTTAGGCGAAATCGATAATGATAAAGAATTGCTTGAAAAATGTCGCGACTATATTACCGATGATGATTTTTACGAAACTCTTGTTGCGGTAAATGCTTACCTTGCATCACCTGCCGGTAAAAAAGCAAAAGAACTTTTGAAAAACCCTCCTGCTTACAAACCACCTAAAAAGAAAAATGGCGGATTAATGAGCTCACTTATGGGTATGCAACCACCACAACAATAAACAATAAACAACAAAAGCCACTTCAAACGAAGTGGCTTAAATTATTTGTACGTTTTTAACCCCTGTAAATTTCGCCCTTATAACATAAGCAGTTTTTACCACTATGCTTTGCTTTGTAAAGCTGAGCGTCGGCCTTTGAAATGAGTTCTTCTATTGGGGTGTCGGCATCTTCTTTTGTTGAAACATAAAGACCTGCACTAACTGAAACTGACTCGAAGGTTCTTTCAAGTTCAATATCGTTAATCAACTCAAGCGTACGCTCAATGTGTGTTATAAATCTTTCAACGTCTCTTTGTGCAGTAAGAACTAAAAACTCTTCACCGCCATAACGAACACATATATCAGTTGGTCTTGAGAAATTTTCTTTTATACATTCGGCAACAGTTTTAAGGCAAACGTCACCTTCAAGGTGTCCATACCTGTCATTATACATTTTGAAATTGTCAATATCCATCATAATTAGACAAAGGTCATAACCGTTATTTTTACAAAAGTTGCGAAGTGATGGCGCCGCTTTTTCAAGACCACGTCTATTCATAAAGCTTGTAAGCAAATCGCCATTTGCAGAAAACTCTAACTTTTTATGTGCAATACTTACTGAAAGATAATGGTTAAAATGAACAACCGAATACACCATACCAAGCAATGTTGCAAAGAAGCAAACCATTAAATCGAGTGGTTTTGCCATAGCAAAAAGCAACGAACAACATTCAACGTAAAGCGCTACAATAAGCATAAGATTTTTTGTAAACGGTGTAATTACCGGCAAAATTGAAATTAAAAGAATGTAAATCAAATAGTTGTTTGTTGTTTGTCTATCAAGCGCCTCCATAACCGAGAAGGACAACGCTTCAATAGTGTATAGCACCCAATAAGCAGTGTAAATAATTTTCATTTGCTGATTTGAAGTCTTCTTTAATTTTAAAAGAATCTCAATAGCAACAATAAAGCACAGCGATACTACAACAAATACAAAGCAGGAAAACAGGAATCCGTTTTTAAAGTCAAATTTTACTTCTGTGCTTAAGGACCACATCATACCGCAAATTTCAACAATTAAAAGTGCTATTGATGCAGGAATAATTCTTATGAAGTTTGTATGTATTCTTTCAGCTTCAACTTCGCGATAAACAGGATTATCGCTGTTTCTTGCTTTTTTTGCTTCATATGCTTCAGCAATTTTGCTTTGCTCAATGTTTTTAATCTTAGTAATTTCCGCAATAATGTTGGTAAACATTCCAGTTTCCTCCTTTCTACACATCTTCTATAGTAATTTTACCATAAATCAACAGCTTGTGCAATATCTAAACATATAATTTTCACCACTCTTGAAATGCTTTATATGTTGTGATAAAATTATTTATATCTTTCTCCAAGGAGCACAATATGGATTACTATTTTTCTAAAAGAATCTCAGGATTACAACCATCAGCAATTCGTGAAATACTAAAAGCAACACAAGACCCAGGTGTTATTCCCTTTGCGGCAGGAAATCCTGATGAATCGGCTTTCCCTATTGATGAAGTGAAGCGTATTTCAGCAGAAATTTTTGAAAACGCTCCTGTTACCGCATTACAATACGGAGTTACCGAAGGGTATAAACCACTTATTGAAACGCTTACAACTTTTGTAAAAGAAAAATATAATATTGGCAAAGATTTTGACTCGCTTATTATCACTTCAGGTGCACAACAAGTTATGGATTTAGCCACCAAAGCTCTTTGCGATTTTGGTGACACTATTATTTGTGAGTGTCCATCATTTATTGGTTCACTTAACTGTTTTCGCTCATACGGCTGCAAGCTTGTAGGAGTGCCTGTTGAAGAAGATGGAATGAGCATTGAAGAATTGGAAAATGCTATTAAAAATGCTGAAAACCCAAGGTTTATTTATACAATTCCAAATTTTCAAAACCCATCAGGCGCTACAATGAGCAAAGAGAAACGAAAAGCCGTTTATGACCTTGCTAAAAAGTACGGACTTTTAATTTTAGAAGATAATCCTTATGGGGATTTGCGAGTTTCAGGTGAAGAAATTCCATCAATTAAGAGCCTTGACGAAGACGGAATCGTAATTTATGCAGGTTCTTTTTCAAAGCTTTTAGCCCCTGGCATTCGTGTTGGCTACATTGTCGCACCATCACAAATTATTGCAAAAATGACTGTTGGCAAACAGGCGGCAGATGTCCACACACCTGTATTCTCTCAAATGCTTGTTCACAAATGGATGGAACAAAACGATATTGACGCTCACATTCAAAAAATCCGCAATATATACCGTGAAAAGCTTAATCTTATGTGCGATTTGATTGATAGTGAATTAGGCGATTTTGTTAAATTTGTGCGTCCTGAGGGCGGACTTTTCGTGTGGTGTGAACTACCTGAAACAGTTAATATGCTTGATTTTGTAAAAGAGTGTATTGCAAACAAAGTTGCAGTTGTGCCTGGTACGGCATTTATGCTTAACGACGAGAACACAAACTGTTTTAGAATGAACTTCTCAACCCCATCAAAAGAAAAAATTCAAGAGGGTATGAAAATACTTGGTAAGGTAAAGAGTAAATATGTCAAATAAGAAAAATTATACGCTTACCGACCTTTCAGTTATTAAAAAGGTTATGGGTGAGCATTCAGTTACATTTTCAAAGGGATTAGGTCAAAACTTTCTTGTAAATCCTACTGTTTGTCCACGAATGGCGGACGCTGTTAGAGAAAGCACAAGCAAACCTATTGGTGTGCTTGAAATCGGTGCTGGCGTTGGTGTGCTCACAAAGGAATTGCTTGAGCGTTGTGAAAAGGTTGTATGTGTTGAACTTGATACACGACTTTTTCCTGTTTTAGAAGATACGCTTTCAGGGTATGATAATCTTACACTCATTAACGGTGATATTCTTAAAATTGACTTGCAACAAGTAATTCAAGAACACTTTGAGGGTATGGAAATCTTTGTTTGCGCAAATCTTCCTTACTACATTACAAGCCCTGTTATTATGCGACTTTTAGAAGAGAAATTGCCATTTAACAAAATTATTGTTATGGTGCAAAAAGAGGCAGGTGACCGTCTTTGTGCAAGAGTCGGCTCAAGAGAAAGCGGTGCAGTTACCGTTGCGGTTAACTATTATGCTGAGGCAAAAAAACTTTTTGACGTTTCTCGTGGCTCATTTTTCCCAAGTCCTAAGGTTGATAGTTGTGTAATTGGTCTTGATTTAACCAAAAAAGGCAATTACGATGTAAAGGATGAATCGCTTTTCTTTAAAATGATAAAATCCGCTTTTGCCCAAAGAAGAAAGACCATTCTTAATTCGGTTTCAAGTGGAATGGGTATAGAAAAAGAAAAACTTTCACTTGCAATAGAAAATGCCGGACTTTCCCCTACTGCTCGTGCTGAGGCACTTACAATGGAAGAATTAGTTAATCTTGCAAATAAAATTTATGAGGTAAAATAAATGACACATTCATATAAAACTCGTGGCACTTGCGCACGACAAATTGATTTTGAATTAGAAAACGGAATTGTAAAAAATGTTTCATTCTTTGGTGGATGCAACGGAAATCTTAAGGGCATTGGTGCTCTTGTTGAGGGCAAACCTGCCGAAGAGGTTATTCCTCTTCTTAAAGGTATAAAATGTGGTTTTAAGCCAACATCTTGTCCTGACCAATTGGCTCAAGCATTAGAAAACGCTTTAAATGATGAAAACAAATAATTTTAAACCTGAATCAAAAATTGCCATTGATACTCTTAAAGCAAAGGGGTATGAAGCATTTTTAATTGGTGGTAGTGTCCGTGATTTTGTTATGGGTTTACCTATTGGTGATATTGACATAACCACAAGCGCTACTCCTGACCAAGTAAAACAGGTTTTCTTAGATTTTCGTGTTATTGAAACGGGTATAAAACATGGCACTGTTACTGTGCTTATTGATAACGAGCCCCTTGAAATAACCACATATAGAAGTGAAGGCACTTACTCGGACAACCGCCATCCTGACAGTGTAGTTTTTTCTAACTCGTTGGGTGATGATGTTGTGCGTCGTGATTTCACAATGAATGGTATTGCCTATGATTTTGACAAGGGTTTTTGTGACCTTGTTGGCGGACTTCAAGACATAGAAAATAAAATAATCCGTTGTATTGG
>JAZKXL010000033.1:0-3778 GCA_045611635.1 Candidatus Fimenecus sp.
CATAGCACCGTTGCAAGTAACATCACCAGTGATGAGAATAATGTTTGTCTCAGTGTCGGCAAGCATAATATCAACCCAAGCGTCAATCATAGCGCCGGTTTCTTTAAGACATTTTTGGTCTGAAAGGCAAATTTTTTCAAATGCCTTACCTTCTGTACCTAATTCAAGAGCATAGTGATGCAAGTCAGTAATTTGATAAAAATTTAAGTCAGCCATAATTATTCTCCAGACATTCTTTTTTCAATAATGTAATCGTGTACTTTGTCAGCCAATTCACCATAAACCTTGAACTTCTTGCGGAATACAATTAAAGAAGCAATGAAGAAGAGCATTGGTACACCAAAACAAATTATGCCAATACCTGATTTTGTTGCATCATTAAGACCAACCTTTGCGGTGATTTGCTCATTGTAATTCATAAGGCCAAGACCGCCAAAAAGTACGATTGTTTGGATTGTGTAAGCCATTTTTTGTAAGAAGCCCTTCATTGAGAAAGTAATGCTTTCGTTTCTTGTACCATTTTTCCATTCGCCATAGTCAACAATGTCTGCAAGGAAAATTGTTTGTGAAACAAACATTGAAGAAACGCCCACTGATGCAAGAATATAGCAAACGTCCATAATAATAACATTAAGTTTAAGAATAGGTCCTGTTATGAGCATAAGTGCATAACCTGCAACTGCAGTACAAAGTGAAATGGTGTATGTTTGTCTTTTTGAGAACCATTTTGTAAGCACTGGCACAACAAGAAGACCAAGTACTGAGCCCACCGTGCCAATTGTTTGGAATAAAGATTGTGATTTTGGGTTACCTAAGCTGTCAGTAAAATAGTAAACCGCAGTTGAGCTTGTAAGATACCAACCGGCATTTGAAAGCATTGCAAAAACAATGAATACAACAAGTTGGTCGTTACTTTTAATAACATCAAAGATTTGTTTAAGTGAGAATTTTTTCTTTTCGCCATAAACAACATTTTTTTCTTTTGTAATAAGCACACAAACTAATGCGAAGAACACAAGTGCCACACCACAAATTCCTGCCCAACGTGAGAAACCACTTGCGCTGTAACCTTTTTCATCGGTAATACCACTTGAAAGAAGTGGACAAAGTATAGGAGTAAGAATTGAAATAATTCCTTGACCAATACCTGAGAAAGTACGAGCGATAGTTGCAACAAGATTTCTCTCTTTTTCTTCACTTGTGAAGGATGGTACCATTGACCAATAAGGAATATCAGCCATTGTATTTGTCATACCCCAAAGAATATACATAACGCCTATGTAAATGTAAAGAGGAAGACCACTCATGCCAAAAGAGGAAAAGAGTAAGAAAAGCACAACTGCATTACACATAGCACCAATTAAAATCCAAGGTCTATATTTGCCATGCTTTGTTCTTGTATTGTCAACAATAGTACCCATCATAGGGTCGTTAATACCATCCCAAATACGAGCAAGTGGAGTGATAAGAAGCAAAAAGCCCTCCTCTAATCCTAATACGCTTGAAAGATAATATGAAAGGTATGAATAGAACATGCCATAACTTAAATCAAGTCCAATTGCGCCAACGCCGTAGCCCAATGCGGTAGGAATAATAGATTTCTTTTTAGTTGCCATTGTTTCGCACCTCTTCAATCTTTTGTTTCAACTCATTTTCTATTTCAGGAAACTCGCGGGAGTAGTTGCCTTGTTTTTCTTCGTATTTTGAAAGAGCAAGACTTAAAACTCCAACCGTTGCCGTAACAAATGGAGCAACTTTAATTGCAACTTTGATAGTTTTTTTAATATCCATTAGTCGCGAGTCACCACCGTTCCAATAGTTTTTGCACCAATAAATTCGGAAATTATATTATAACGGACTCTACCATTAAGAATTGCAACTTCACGGACACCGTTTTCAATAAGATTGATAATATTACGAATTTTTGGAATCATTCCGCCTTTGGCAAGTCCGCTGTCAAGAAGCATTTTTGCTTTTTGGGCGGTAATACGCTCAAGGGCAGTTTTTTCATTTTGACTGTCAAGGAATATGCCGTTAACATCGGTAATATAAACAAGGTAATCAGCTGAAAGTGCAAGAGCTACTTGACCTGCTGCATCATCAGCGTTGATATTAACTGTGCCAAGAGCATCACATCTACCTACAGGAGAGAGGACTACCGTATAACTCTTATCAAGAAGTGTGTCAATAAGAGTTGTGTCAACCTTTGAAATGTCACCAACTCTACCCAAAGATTTGCCGTTAATATATTTTGGTAGTGCAGTTAAGATGTTTCCGTCAGTACCGCTAACGCCTACTGCGGAAATGTTGCTTTGTGAGAAGCGCTCAACAATTTTTTTATTTACACTTCCTGAAAGCACCATTTCAACTACGTTCATTTCGTCGTCACCAGTAACGCGATAACCCTCATAAAATTCAGATTGCAAATTCATTTTATCAAGAGTTTTACTGATTTCTTTACCGCCACCATGCACAACAACGATTTTTGCACCTACCATTGTGAGAAGTGCAATATCTTCAAGAAGATTTTTCATAAGTGTTTCGTCATCAAGACAACTACCGCCAAGCTTAATTACAACCTTTTTGTTGTGAAGCTTGTGAAGTTGGGGGAGAATGTCTTGCACACTTTTTATTTTTTCGTCACTATCAAGTCCGTTTTTTTTATCGTACTCTTTTAACGATTTGACTGTGTATTCAACGTCAGTTGGACAAGGAATATATTCAACTCCGCGTTTTTGTCTTGTTTCGTTGCCTTTACCAGTTATAAGAATAACGCTGTCGGCACCCATTTCGTTGATTGCGGTGTCAATAGCAACTCCACGGTCATCAATAATTTTGTATTTGCCATTTTGAGATTCAACAAAAGATGCAACCTCTTTTGAGATTTTTTCTAATGGCTCTTCGCCTGGGTCTTCTTCGGTAATATATGTCATATCGGCATACATTCCTGCAATTTCGCCTAAATCTTTACGACGTATAAGTGCTTTATTACCTGGACAACCGAATACAATAGCAACCTTTCTACCTGGGTATTCTTGTCGCACTGATTTAAAAAGATTTTCAAAGCTCATTCTATTGTGAGCGTAGTCAACAATTGCGGTTATACGCTTGTCTGCATTTTCATAAACTTCCATTCGTCCGCTTGAACGTGCTTTAAGAAGTCCAGTATAAATATACTTTTCAGGAATCCCAAGTTTTGTGCAAACCGCAATAGCACAAAGTGCATTTTCAACATTGAAAAGACCAGGAATTGTAAGTATAAAATCGCGGTTAAAGTCTTTAGTTTTAACTGTAAATACTGTGTCGGAGCCATCTTTGCGAATGTTATAGCCATAAACATCTGCATTTTCATTTTTAGTGCTGAAGGTAATTACTTCAGGAGCATTTTTAGATGCTTTTAACACATCTTCACTACGGTCAGTATCAAGATTTACAACTGCAGTTTTGCATTGTGTAAAAATCTTCATTTTTGAATGGAAATAGTCTTCAAAATCAGGATGCTCAATAGCACTGATGTGGTCAATACCAATATTGAGATAACAACCGATTGTAAAATTCACACCATCAGTTCTTCCGTATTTAAGGGCTTGTGAAGAAACCTCCATTGTAAAGTGTTTAATATCACTTTTAACTGCATTATCAAAATGCTTGTGAAGGTCAAATGGCTCAGGCGTTGTGAGATGGCTTTCAATGTTGATAATGCCATCATAAGTGTCAATTGAAGATACAATTGCACTTGGTCCTTTGCCGATAGATGCAAGATATTCGTCTTCAATAT
>JAZKXL010000034.1:0-15849 GCA_045611635.1 Candidatus Fimenecus sp.
ACAAACTGACCCTGGCTTTGCAGGTAACACAGCAACTAACGCTACAAAACCTGCAACTCTTGAAACAGGTGCAGAAATCAAAGTTCCTCTCTTCATTGAAGAAGGCGAAATGATTAACGTTGATACTCGTACAGGCGAGTACATGTCACGTGCATAATTATACGGGAGGTAAAATTATGATGACAGTAACAGAAAAAGTAGCTTATCTTAAAGGACTTGTTGAAGGTCTTGATTTTGATAAGAACGAAAAAGAAACAAAGGTTATTAACGCAGTGCTTGATGTACTTGAGGACCTTGCTCTTGCAGTAAGCGATCTTGACGACGAAATGGTTGTTGTTACTGAACAACTTGACGCTGTTGATGAAGACCTTGCAGACCTTGAAGAAATCTTCTATGAGGAATTCGATGACTGTGATTGTGATTGTGATTGCGATGATGGTTGCGAATGCGGCTGTGATTGTGATGATGATTTATATGAAGTTGAATGCCCAAACTGTGGTGAAATGATTTATCTTGACGAAGAAATCATTCTTGACGGTTCAATCGATTGCCCTGCATGTGGTGAACTTCTTGAATTTGAAGAAGATTGTGACTGCTGTGCAGGAGACGAAGAATAATTCATTCTAAAAACTTAGGACTACCAAATTGGTAGTCCTTTTTTATTGCTTTTATACTTTTTAAATGGTAAAATGTACCTATGAGGTGATATTATATGAAAGAAATTTTAATGTCAAATATTCCTGCTTCAGTTGCAACTATCGGGCTTGTACTTTATTTCTTCGGTATGGCAATCGTTTTTATTACAAGCCCACTTAAAAATGCTGAAAGCTTTTCAGTAAAACCTGTCGATAATGCAGGTATTACTGAAATTCGAGTTTATTATGGCGGTATTTCAGGTGCGTTAGGCGGATTTTTGCTTTTCCTTACCCTTGCCCTTAAAACACCATACTATTCAATGATTGGTGGACTTTTCTTTGCAACAACAGTTTTTGTTACAAGAACAATTTTTCTTTTTGTTGATAAGGGCTGGAAATGCCCATACACAAAACTTGCAATTCCTGCAGAAGGACTTTTTGTAATTGCACTTTGGACTTGTTTTGTTCTTTCAAAAACTTTATATTAATATGACACCAATTCAAGAAAAACTTTTTGAGCTGCAAGACTTAAACTATAGAGATTTTCATTCAAAGCTTATGCCTACTGTTTGTAAAGACAAAATAATTGGTGTACGCGTGCCACACTTACGAAAATTCGCAAAAGAGTTAAACAACTTCGAATTAAAGGCGGACTTTCTTAATGCTCTACCCCATAAATACTATGAAGAAGATAATCTTCACGCTTTTTTAATTGAACAAATTAAAGATTTTCATGAGTGTGTTTCAGCTTTAGATAAATTTCTTCTATTCGTTGATAATTGGGCAACTTGTGATATGATGACACCAAAAGTGTTAGGAACAAACCTCGAAAAACTTTACGAAAAAATAGAGGAATGGATAAACTCAAGTCACACTTATACAGTAAGATTTGGCATTGTCACTTTAATGAAATTCTTTATGGGTGAAAGTTTAGACAAAAAACATCTAGATTTGCTTTTGAGTATTAAGTCCAACGAATATTACATCAATATGGCTATTGCATGGCATCTTGCAACTGCACTTGCAAGCCGTTGGGATTTGGTAATTCCATATATTGAAAAGAAAAAATTCAATAAATGGGTTCATAATAAAACAATTCAAAAGGCAATTGAGAGTTATAGAATAACAAAAGAGCAAAAGGCATATCTTAAAACACTAAAAATATAACAAAAAAGGACTACCTAAGGGTAGTCCTTAATTTTTACTTTTATTCAGCAATCTTTTTAATTACATCAACAAACTGTTTTTCTTCACTGAGTTCAATGCAACCTTTGTCAACAAGTGCTGCATTTGCAGGGTTAATTGGAAGTTTTGCCAAAACTGGAACTCCCAACTCTTTTGCAATTTCATCAATCTTGCTTTCACCATAAATATAGTGTTTCTTGTTGCAATCAGGACATTTAAAATAACTCATATTCTCAACAAGACCAATAATTGGAACATTCATCATTTTTGCCATATTAACTGCTTTTTTAACGATAAGTGTAACCAAGTCCTGAGGAGTAGTAACAATTACAATACCATCAACTGGAAGTGACTGAAAAACTGTAAGTGGAACATCACCTGTTCCTGGAGGCATATCGACAAACATAAAGTCAACGTCGCCCCAAACTGTTTCTTGCCAAAATTGGTGAATAAGACCTGAAATAACTGGTCCACGCCAAAGCACTGGCTGGTCTTCTCTTTGAAGAAGAAGATTAACACTCATTATTCTTGTTCCTAATTTTGATTCCAATGGATACATTCCATCTGCAGTGCCTTCAGGATTCCCATGCACACCAAACGCCTTTGGAATTGATGGTCCTGTAATATCAGCATCAAGAATAGCTGTTTGATAACCCATTGTTTGTGCGGTTACAGCAAGTGAAGATGTGACAAAGCTTTTACCAACGCCGCCTTTACCACTTACAACACCAATAACCTTTTTAACATTACTTAAAGGATTACCCGGAATGCGTAAATCTTGTTTTTTGCTATCACAGTTTGATGAACAGCTACTACAATTTCCGCTACATTCACTCATTTTATAAAACCTCTTTTCAAAATAGATAAAATTTGACTAATTTATTATTTACCAACACAAAATTGTGCAAATATTTCATTAACAACTAACTCAGTTGCCTTTTCGCCGGTCAAAATCATAAGATTTTCAATAGCTGAATCAAGGCAAACTGTAACCGCATCCATTGTTAAACCAAGCATTAGTGCATTTTTTGCATCTCTAAGTGCTTCTAATGCTTTTTTACAACAACTTTCTTGACGCTCATTAACTATTGCAGTTGCTGATGTGTCAAAATCCGCAGTTCCTAAAAGCTCTTCAATAGCAGTTGCAAGAGCTTGCTTTCCCTCACCCGTTTTAGCTGAGATAGAAACTGTCTGTGAAAAGTTTTTATCAATTTCGCCGTTTAGATGATTTTTATCTAAATCAGTTTTATTGATAATTCCTATTGCTTTTTTCCCTTTGCAAAGGTCAAAAAGCTTGCGGTCCTCATCCGTTAAAGGACGGCTTGCATCAAATACCGCCAAAACCAACTCGGCTTTTTCTAATCTTTTAACTGCACGGTCAACACCAATGCTTTCAACAACGTCGTCGGTATCTCTAACGCCCGCCGTATCGGCAAGTCGAAGTGTAATTCCGCCAACATTTACAGTATCTTCAACAATATCACGTGTTGTACCTGCAATTTCAGTAACAATAGACTTTTCAGTACCTGAAAGCAAATTCATAAGTGTTGATTTACCAACATTTGGACATCCAACAATAGCAGTATCAACACCCTCAATTATAATTTGCCCTTTTCCAAAATCATTTATAAGCTTTTCAAGACTTTCAATACTATATTCAATATGCTCTTTTAAGTTATTTTCACTTAAATCTTCAATTTCTTCATAAGGGTAATCAACCCAAGCCGAAAGTAAAGCCAAATCATAAACAAGTTTATCGTTAATTTTTTTGATTTCTTTAAAAAGACGACCTTCAAGCACACCAAGAGCAATTTTTTCCGCTTGGTCACCTTGTGCTGAGATAATATTCATAACGGATTCCGCACTAGTTAAGTCCATTTTTCCGTTTAAAAATGCTCGTTTTGTGAATTCGCCTGCTTCGGCAGGAATAGCACCTGCATCAAGCACCGCTTTAAGCACTTTATCAGTTACAAAAAGACCACCGTGACAAGAAATCTCAACAACATCTTCACCTGTATAACTTTTAGGAGCTTTAAAAACAAGGGCTACAACATTATCAATGTTTCCTTTTTCATCAAACGCCTTGCCATAAAGTGCTGAATAACCAGGAATTTCACAAAGCTTTTTACTGTTGAATGAAGAAAACACCTTATCCGCAATACCTATGGCATTTTCGCCTGAAATTCGAACTATTCCAATTCCACCAGGTGCACGACCTGTTGAAATTGCCGCTACGGTACTCAATTTTCTTCACCTGCCTTCTTTTTTCGCAAATCCTTAAAGAAACTTGAAAGAATTTGCGCACACTCTTCACCCATTATCCCGCCTTCATACTGTGGCTTATGAGTAAAGTTCATATCAAAAAGTTGTGCCGCCGAAATGACAGCACCATTTTTTTCATCTTTTGCTCCAAAATAGACATTTTTAATTCTTGAATTTATAATTGCGCCGGCACACATTGGGCACGGCTCAAGAGTAACATATAAATCGCATTTCCAAAGACGCCAACCACCAAGATTTTTACAAGCATTGTCAATAGCTTCAATTTCAGCATGGTGTAAAGCGTTTTTTACAACTTCTCTGCGATTTCTACCTTCGCCAACTATTTTGCCATCGCAAACCACAATGGCACCAACAGGTACTTCACCCTCATTGGCTGATTGTTTTGCCAATTCAAGTGCATATTTCATAAAATCAAGTTTGTCCATTATTTTTTTTGAATACTTGTAAGAGTAATAATAATCATCATAACAATAGCAATAATCATTGGAACATTTGCAAATAATGTTCTTATTTTTCCGCCTAGTTTAAGTGTTTTCACACCTTTTTCAAGCTTTGTTTTATAGTTCATTGAGAAAAATTTAATTCCACCAATAATACCTAAAACGATAAGACCACCAAGCATCAATATAGCGGCAACACCTGATGCCCCATCACCAAAATTACTGCTAACGCTCATAACAACAACTGAATACATATTGTTTATAAAATGAACAATTATTGCTGGCCATAAGCTACCGGTTGCAATTGTAATATAACCAAGATATATTCCGCCAACAACTGTATATGGAATTTGCGCCATATTACCGTGCATAATTGAAAAAATAAATGCACTTGCCACAATTGCAAAACCATCACCATATCTACGTAATGGTTGCATTATAACACCACGAATTGCAAACTCTTCAATAATAGCAGGCACAACAGCCATAGAAACAGCGGCAAGTACAGCTCCACCAGCACCTGGCATTTTTATATCTTCAAGTCCACTTGTAAATTCTATTTCTAAAAATGCTTGAATAACAAGCGAAATAGAGTTTACCACTATTGATGAAAAAATCATCAACGGTGCAGTAAACATTACTAAGTATATTGCCGCTTTTGTGTTATAGGTAGTGCCAAAAGGCAAAACTCCTGTAAAATTTTTCTTTTTTAAAGCAAAATATACAGCTGCAAAAGGTATAGCTATATAAAAAACTGAGCCAACTACACTATAAGCAAAATTTGCATAGTCATTATCATAAAGCAAATTTAAAACAGGATACTTTTCTGAAAACAACATAATTACAAAAGAGATTGCAAACGAAAGAACAACATAAAGAATTACGGCAATACCAAATTTTTTACCCATTTCTTTAAGAGCTTTCTTATCGTTTTGCTTTGCTACCTCTTTTAAATAAATTTCATCATAATATGGCATATTGCCACCTTGTTGAAAGTTTGTCCCGTTTGGAAAAAATTGCTGTCCCCATCCACCAAACTGACCATTAGGATTTTGATAATTTGTCATATTATGCTCCTTGTCAGTTAAAATTAATTATCTGATGTTTTGTTTGAAACATAACCACCAATAACTGTAACAGCAGTTTTTCTATCTCCCTCAGGAAGATTGATATTTGTTTCACCATAAATCTCAAGCTGAAGCTTTTGTGCTGCAAGTGGATAATCAATAATCCAAACCCATGCAGTAGATTTTGAACTATACCCGTAACGAGTATCAGGTGTAGGCATTGTTATTTCGGAAACTTTATAGTTTGCCCAACCCTCAGTAATTGCTTTTGATGCATAACTAAGAATAGATTTTTCACTAATATTTGTACGCACATTTGCAAGTATAACGTCAAGAACTTCATTTATTTCAGAAAGTTTTGCGCCCTTTGCTTTATTAATAAGTGCATTTATAACCTGACGTTGACGCTCAACACGGCTAACATCACCGTCTTTGTCAGTTTTTCTTACTCGGCTAAAATGAAGTGCTTGTTCACCATCAAGATGTACATTTGAGCCGCTTCCAATTTTGTTATGTTTTAAAACACCTGCGTTCAAGTGATTTGCAACGTAAACAGGTACATCAAGAGTTACGCCGCCAAGCACATCAATAACTTGTCTAAACGAGTCAAAATCGACCATGGCATAACCATCAATCTCAATTTTATAATCGTTTTCAATAGTTTCAACAAGATATGCTGGACCACCGTTTGCACAAGCTGCATTAAGTTTGCCATAGCAGTCAAATTGGTCCATATAGGTATAACTATCACGCATAAGTGAAATCAATTTGATTTCTTTGTTAATTTGATTGATTGACACAATCATCATAACATCAGTATTTCCTTTTTCAGTTACGTTTGCCCTACCGGATTCTTCAGACGAAGCGTCACTACCAATAAGCAAAACATTAATAATGTCCCGATTGCTCATTTTATCGCCACCGTTTGTTGCCCAGTTTTTAAGAATTTCTCTAAAATCGTTACCGGTAGCATCATCCATTTCGGAAAAGTCAATCATATCTTCTTCATCATCAACAAATTCTTGTGTTGGGTCTATTGTTGTGGTTTCAGAGCTATCAAAATTAATAAGACTAAATTTATGACCAATAAAAGCCGCAACTGCAATAGCAAGTGCAAGAATTACTCCAAGAATAGAAAGTAAAACTATTAAAACTACTTTCTTTTTTTTCTTGTTTTTAGGCATTTCTTCAACTTCAACAATATTCTTCTCGTTGTCACTCATAATGTTCGTTCCTTTCGCAATAAGTAAAATTATTCCTCGTTAGCGCCCTCATCTACTGAATTGTTTTCAACGATTTCAGTTTCAACATCATCTTCAGTTTCTTCTTCATGCTCAGCCAAAGAAATTGTAACAACCTTTTCGCCATCTTTGGTCTTCATAAGAATAACACCCTTTGATGGACGGTTACATTCTCTAACTTGCTCAGCAGGAAGTCGGATAATAATACCATCAGAAGAAATCATAATAATGTCTTGAGTTTCATCTACCATTTCAATAGCACAAACCTCACCATACTGTTCAGTGTGATAGTTTGTAAGACCCTTACCGCCACGGTTTTGAACACGATAGTTAGAAACGTCACTTCTTCTACCATAACCTTTTTCACTAATTGTAAGAACTTTACCTCCGTCACCGAAAATAACCATACCTACAACTTCGTCACCTTCTGAAAGTGTGATTGCACGAACACCGCGAGCTGTTCTACCAATTGCACGAGCATCATTTTCTTTAAAGCAAATGCTCATACCCTTACGAGTAGCAATCATAAGGTTTTGTTCACCATCAGTAAGTTTAACCCAACGAAGTTCATCGCCTTCATCAAGATTAATTGCAATAATACCGCTCTTACGAATATTCTTGTATGCATCAAGTTCAGTTCTCTTGATAACACCATTCTTTGTTGCCATGCAAAGGAAGTATTTATCTTCACCAAAATCAGGAACACGAAGCATAGCAGTAACTTTTTCATCAGCAGTAATAGGAAGAATATTAACAATATTCATACCCTTGCTTGTACGTGTACCTTCAGGAATTTCATAACCCTTAAGACGATACATTTTACCTTCAGATGTGAAGAAAAGAATGTAATCGTGAGATGAACAAATAAACATACTTTCAGCATAGTCTTCTTCACGGCGACTCATGCCCTTGATACCCTTACCGCCACGGCGCTGTACCTGATAAGTTTCAACAGGTTGACGTATGATATAACCCATCTTTGTAAGAGTAAATACGCAATCTTCTTCAGCAATAAGGTCTTCAATATCAACTTCACCAAGAACGTGTGAAATTTCAGTTCTTCTTTCATCACCGAATTTTTTACCAATAACTGAAAGTTCGTCTTTAAGAATTCCTTTAACCTTTTCTTCAGAGGCAAGAATTTCAAGATATTCAGCAATCTTAATTCTTAATTCATCACGTTCAGCAATAATCTTTTGAATTTCAAGACCTGCAAGTTGACCAAGACGGAATGCAACTATAGCTGTTGCCTGTGGGTCATCAAAGTCAAACTTTTCCATAATAGCAACCTTTGCTTCCGCTTGACCGCCTTTACAAGCACGGATTGTTGCAATAATTTCATCAACAATATCAATAGCGCGAGCAAGACCTTCAAGAATATGTTCTCTTGCTTGTGCTTTATTAAGGTCATATTGTGTTCTTCTTGTTATGATTTCACATTGGAACTTAATATATTCTTCAATAATTTGCTTTAATGTAAGCACTTTTGGCTCACCATTAACAAGTGCTAACTGAATAATACCATAAGAAATTTGAAGCTGAGTCATTTGATAAAGCTGATTAAGTACAACCTGAGGGTTAGCATCACGCTTTAAGTCGATAACTATTCTCATACCACCGCCACGTTTTGATGAGTAGTCGTTAATATCAGAAAGTCCTTCAATTCTTTTATCTTTATGCAAATCAGCAATAGATTCAATAAGACGTGCCTTGTTTACCTGATATGGAAGCTCAGTAATAATAATTTGGAAACGACCGTTTTTCTCATTTTCTACGATTTCAGCACGGCCACGAAGAGTAATTTTACCACGACCAGTCGCATAAGCAGCACGAATACCTGCACGACCCATAATAATACCGTTTGTTGGGAAGTCAGGTCCCTTAATATGTTCCATAATTTCCTCAAGCTCGGCTTCAGGATTATCAATTACACAACAAATACCATCAATTAATTCACCAAGGTTATGTGGTGGAATATTTGTAGCCATACCAACCGCAATACCTGTTGAACCGTTTGCCAAAAGATTTGGATATCTTGATGGCAATACTGTAGGTTCTTTAAGACGGTCGTCATAGTTAGTTGTAAAATCAACAGTATCTTTATCAATATTTGTGAGCATTTCAAGAGCAATTTTACTCATTCTTGACTCAGTATAACGATATGCAGCAGGTGGGTCACCGTCAACTGAACCGAAGTTACCGTGACCATCAACAAGAACATATCTCATTGAGAAATCCTGTGCAAGACGTACCATTGCATCATAAACTGAAGCGTCACCATGTGGATGGTAACGACCAAGCACTGAACCAACTGTGTCAGCACACTTACGGTGTGGCTTATCAGGATAAAGAGAATTTTCATACATTGTATAAAGAATTCTTCTATGAACTGGCTTTAAACCATCACGTACATCAGGAAGTGCACGAGCAGTAATAACAGACATTGAGTAGTCAAGGAAAGATTTTCTCATTTCCTTGTTAATCTCAACATTTATAATATTTTGTTCTTCAAGTGGAACATATCCACCAAGATTAGGATTGTTAGCTTTACTCATTTTATTACCTCTATTTTTCTAACTCTATAACTTAAATGTCAAGATTTTGTACATACTTAGCATTTTTCTCAATAAATTCTCTACGAGGTTCAACCTTGTCACCCATAAGAATTGAGAATGTTTCATCTGCTTCCATAGCATCTTCAAGTGTTACTCGAAGCATTGTACGTGTTGCAGGGTCCATTGTTGTTTCCCACAACTGTTCAGGGTCCATTTCACCAAGACCCTTATATCTTTGAACATCACAGTTTGCACCCATTTCTTCAAGAAATGCATCTCTTTGTTCAGCAGAGAAAGCATATTCGTGACGTTTACCTTTACTTACTTTGAAAAGTGGTGGTTGAGCAATATAAATGTAGCCACCATCAATCAAATCTCTCATATATCTAAAGAAGAATGTAAGAAGAAGTGTTCTAATATGCTGACCGTCAACGTCGGCATCGGCCATAATAACAATTTTATGATAACGAAGTTTTTCAATGTTAAATTCTTCACCAATACCAGTACCAAGTGCAGTAACAACAGGTGTTAACTTATCATTACCAATAACCTTGTCTATTCTTGCCTTTTCAACGTTAAGCATTTTACCCCAAAGTGGAAGAATTGCTTGAATTCTATTATCTCTACCTTCTTTAGCAGAACCGCCCGCAGAGTCACCTTCGACGATGAAAATTTCAGTGTTTTCAGGGTTTTTATCAATACAATCAGCAAGTTTACCAGGAAGTGAGTTGCCCTCAAGAGCTGATTTTCTTCTTGCACTGTCTCTTGCTTTTCTTGCAGCTTCACGAGCACGAGACGCATCAAGTGCTTTATTGAAAATTGCTTTTGCTGCTTGTGGATTTTCTTCGAAATATGTCATTAACTTTTCGTACATCATTTTTGATACGATAGTTTGCATTTCAGTATTTCCAAGTTTACCCTTTGTTTGTCCTTCAAACTCAGCTTCAGTAAGTTTTACACTGATAACAGCTGTAAGACCTTCACGTACATCATCACCTGAAAGGTTTTTGTCGTTATCTTTTAAGAGTTTAAATTTTCTACCATATTCATTGAATACACGAGTAAGTGCAGTTTTAAAACCATTTTCGTGAGTACCACCGTCGATTGTTCTAACACCGTTAGCAAAACTGAGAATAATTTCATTATAGCCATCATTATATGAAATTGAAACCTCAGCACTTCTATCACCACTTACTGTTGTGAAATGCATAATGTCATCAACAACAGGTGTAAGACCACGGCTTGTATTAATGTAATCAACGAATGATTTAATACCACCCTCATAACAAAAGTTTTCTTCTACAATATTTTCAGGGTCACGTTTATCAGTAAGTGTAATTGAAAGACCTGCATTAAGGAATGCTTGTTCACGAAGTCTTCTTTGTAAAACTTCATATTCATAAACTGTTGTTTCAGTAAAAATTTCAGGGTCTGCCTTAAATTTAATAAATGTACCTGTTTCTTCAGTATCACCAATAACTTTAAGGTCTGTTACAATGTTACCGCGTTCAAATCTTTGATGGTGAACATGCCCATTTTGACTTACTTCAACTTCAAACCATTCTGAAAGAGCATTTACAACTGATGAACCAACACCGTGCAAACCGCCGGAAACTTTATAACCGCTACCACCGAATTTACCACCTGCGTGAAGCACAGTTAAAACAACTGTAACAGCAGGAAGTCCTTGTTGTTCATTAATACCTACAGGAATACCACGACCATTGTCGCGTACTGTAATAATGTCGTCAGGCAAAATTTCTACTTCAATATGAGTACAATAACCTGCAAGTGCTTCGTCAATAGAGTTATCAACGATTTCGTAAACTAAGTGGTGAAGTCCTTTAGGTCCAGTTGAACCGATATACATACCTGGGCGCTTTCTTACAGCTTCAAGTCCTTCAAGTACTTGAATAGCTGAAGCGTCATAAGTTTCGGTAACAACCGTATCCATAACCTCTTCTTCAATTACATTTTTAATTTGGTCGCTCATTTTTTTCCTCCGTCAAAAATTGACTTATTTTATTCTTTTGAAAATTGTTGATGTATTAAGTGGTGAAATATAAATTTCTTTTTTATTATTTTTTGTTGTTACAATAAAAGATTTTGGTAATTCTTCAAACGATACCGTTATACACTCACCATTTTCAGCTGATTTCTTTATATAATCTTTTGTAACTTGTTTAACTGTTGTATTATCAAGGTCAAAAATACCTAAAATATTTTTATCACGAATAACTGTGTCCTGCCCAATATTTAAATACATTAGTCCACCGCTTTTCCGTTTTCTATCTTAAATACTTTTCCTGCACTAAGTCTAGAAATAGTTTCTTTTTCACAACAAGTAATAAAAACTTGTTTTCCTGTCATTTTATTTAATATGTAATTTTGGCGTGTGCTATCAAGCTCACTCATTACATCATCAAGCAAAATTATAGGATGTTCACCTTTTAAATCTTTAATAATTTCCGCTTCGCCAAGTTTAAGTGCAAGTGATGCACTTCTTTGTTGACCTTGTGAGCCGAATTTTCGTGCTGAAATCTTATTTATAAGAATTTCAATATCATCACGATGAGGACCACTTGTTGTACTTTTTAAATACAAATCATTTGGTCTATTTTTTTTCATTTTTTCAAAATATATTTTTGCAATGCTTTCCATTTTTTCACTTTCATAAGAAACATTGCTTAAATATTTTATTGAAAGTTCTTCTTTTTCACCTGAAATACCACTATAAATATCAGTTGCCTTTTCTTGCAATTTTTTTATGTAACTAATTCTATCGCAAATAACATCTGCACCGGCAAGAGCAATTTTTTCATCCCAAATATCAAGAGTATCAAGTAAAGATGGATTTTCAGCTGCATTTTTTAAAAGTGCATTTTTTTGCTGAATAAGATGATTAAAATACATAAGTTTTTTAGCATACATATTATCAATTTGACTTATTGCAGTATCAATAAATTTTCGTCTATTTAAAGGACCATCTTTAATAAGAGATAAATGAATTGGTGAAAAAACGACAGAGTAATATTTACCAATTAATTCTCGCGGTGATGTGAGATTTATTCCATTAAGAAAAGCAGTTCTTTTTTTATCAATAAAAATTGACGCATTATTTTCACGGATTGAAGTTTCAAAATTAATTGAAATTTTTGAATTTTCACTATTAAACTGAACAAGTTCAGTATCTTTTGAACTTCTAAAACTTTTACAACCTGTAAAAAGCCATATTGATTCTAAAAGATTTGTTTTTCCTTGCCCATTTTGACCATAAATAACATTTATTTCTTTATGAGGAATAATTTCCATAAAATCAATATTACGAAAATTTTCAATTTTAATTTCGTTAATATGCATCAGTTTACCTCATAAACAACTCTATCAAATTCAACAGTATCACCTGTACGAATTTTTTTACCACGTGCCGTACAAATTTCACCGTTAACTTTAACTTCACCTTCTTGAATTACAATTTTAGCATGTCCGCCAGTCATAACTGCGTTAACAAGTTTTAAAAGTGAATCAAGACGTATAAAATCACTGTCAATATTTATTTGTTTATGCTCTTTTTTAGCAACACGTGCAACAATTTTTTTCATTTTAATTCATCCTTACAGGAAGTACCATAAATAAGAAGCTTCTTTCATAAATTAATGAGCCATTATCTTCAGGTACAATAATAATTGGTGATGTAGCACCATTAAGGCGTAATGTAATTTCATCAATATCACAAACCTTAAGTGCATCAAGTAAATATTTATTATTAAAGCCAATTTCAACTCTTTCACCTTGAATATCAGCAAGAATTCTATCATTTGCAGTACCAAGTGCAGTTGTACTTGAAATTTTAATTGAATCATTATCAAAAATACATCTTACAAAGCTCTTAATTCTTTCAGTAATAATCAAAGATGTTCTTTCAATACCACTAATAAAATTTCTTGTGTTAACTTTAACTTCAGTTTTTGCTGTTGTTGGAATTGCTGCCTTATAACTTAAAAATTCACCTTCTAAAAGACGTGAAACTATTATATAAGCACCACATTCAAACATAATATAACGAGATGCAACTACTATAGCAACAGTATCATCACCATCACCTGCAAGTTTTACAACTTCGTTAAGAGTTTTCTTTGGAATTATGAAAGTTTTTTCTTCACCTTCATAATCAATTTTTTCATTTCTAATAGCAAGTTTATAACCGTCAACTGCAACAAGACGAATATTTCCCTTTGTTACTTCAAAACGAACACCTGTATGTACAATCTTTGCACCATTTTCAGCAGTTGCAAAAATTGTTTTTCTAACCATATCTTTTAATGTTTCACCATTAAGAACAATTGGAAAACCACCAGAAACTGTTGGAAGTTCAGGATAATCTGCCTCTGAAAAACCTGTAATTGAAAATTCTGAGTCACCACTCTTAATTTTACAAATAAGACGCTCATCACTTTCAATAGAAACAAATTCATCAGGCACATTTCTTAAAATATCACAAAGAATTTTAGCATTAAGAACAACACTACCTGTTTGTTCAACTCTTGCTTCAACAGCAGTAATAATACCCATTTCAAGGTCATAACCTGTAAGCATAATTCTATTGTTTTCGGCTTTAATTAAAATACCTTCAACTGTAGGAATAGTTGTTGACTTAGATGCAGTTGCTCTTTGATCATGCAAACAAGCTTCACTAAGGACTTGTGAGGAACAAATAAATTTCATAAAACAATCTCCTTTTTAAGAAAAATAAATAATAAAAGAATAGTAATATTAATAAGGATGGTTCAAATTGTTGAAAACTTCTTTTTATTGTTATTTATCAACGTTTAAACCAAATTTTTTAATTTTGAAAAATATTTGAAACTAAGTTTAAATAAATGATAAAAATTAACTTGTTTAAAACTAGATTGTTGAAAAGTCAAAAACTGTTGAAATCTTAGTTATTTTTAATCATTTATATTTTTAATAATTTCATTAATAAGATTTTTATATTTTGAATCAGAACTCATTTTTTGTTGAACATTTTTAAGAGAACTGTTTACAGTTGAGTGATTTCTACCAAAAACCTTACCAACTTCATCTTGAGAAAGACCAGTTATTTCTCTAATTATGTACATTGCAGCTTGTCGTGCATTATTAATACTTGCATCACGACGTTCACTTTTAAGTTGTTCCGGTTCAACACCAAATGTAAAAGAAACTTTTTCAATAATGTTATCAATTACAACGCTAACTGGTTGACTTGTAACAAGAATATCTTTCAAAATATCTTTTGCAATTTCAACTGTTGGTGCAACTTCATTAAATGAACAATAAGCATAAATGTTTTTAACTGCACTACCCATCTGACGAACATTACTTTTAATGTTTTCTGCAACAAATTCACAAACATCCATAGGTAACTCAAAACGAAGTGCAGTTGCTTTATCTTTAATGATTGCAATTCTTGTTTCAAAATCTGGTGGTTGAATATCACAAAGAATACCACTCTCAAATCTTGTTTTAAGTCTTTCTTCGATTTTTGGAATTTCTCTTGGTGGTTTATCAGATGTAAGAACAAGTTGTTTTCCTTCTTTAATAAAAATATTAAAAGTATGGAAAATTTCTTCTTCCATTTGAGCTTTACCTGCAATAAATTGAATATCGTCAATAAGTAAAGCATCACAAGACCTGTTTTTATTATGAAAATCATGAAGTGTTTTAATTTGTAAAGCAAAATAAAAATCATTCATAAGATTTTCACTTGTAATATAAAGAATATTTGCATCAGGATTATTACTTTTTATTTTTTCAATAATCGCATTAAGAAGGTGAGTTTTACCAAGTCCTGAATTACCATAAATAAAAAGTGGATTAAAAACTGAACCAGGAGTTTCAGCAACTCTCATAGAAGCAGTATAAGCAAATTTATTTGAAGGACCTACAATAAAATTATTAAATGTAAGTTTAGTATTTTCGAGATTTTGTGATGAATTGTTATTTTTTTCGTTTTGTTCATTATTTTCTTTTGGAACATTTTCAAAAGGAATAAGTTCAAGTTCAACATTAAATCCCATAACATTAAAAAACGCATCTTCAATAAGAGATTTATATTTTGACAAAATCAAATCAATTTTAAATCCTGGAGCAGCAATAATAACTCTTTCAGCTTCAATTTTAATAAGTTGAAGTGGTTCAATCCACATATTAAACGCAATAGAATTCATATTTTCACTACAATATTTTAAAATTGCTTCCCAAAATTCGTTGTAAGAATTCAAGTTCATCTTCCTTTCACAAAAAATAATAAAAAAATGTAAAAACACTTTAATTTCAATAAAAACCGCCTTATTTGGCGTTTTATGTGTTTTGGCGTGTAGGACGCCACTTCCATACATAATCAATTTTAACACACTTTTTCAAGGATTTCAATGTATTTTAAATGAAAAATTTAATAAATA